>JBFMBG010000112.1:0-8226 GCA_040755215.1 Bacillota bacterium
TACTTGTGGACCACGCTTCCGGTGCTGGTGGCGCTGATTTTGTACCGGGTTTCCGGAAGAGCCGGCAGGGAGAGTCCGGCAACGTAGCATATGCCGCTCCCGGCAAATCGAACGATGGGCCGGTCCGGCACACAGCCTTGACATGGGTTTTGCTTTCTGCTTCCTGTGTCCGGACCGAAATTTAACCCTCATCAACAGAATAAAAAAGTTAAATCTAAGTTGAGTGCCGGGCATCTTCTCTTGGTGCCGGCGAAAAAGCGGCATGGGGAGCTAATTCCTGATCTCTGCTTTTTTCGATAAGAGCTCTATAAAAGTAGGGCGAGGACCGCTTTTTGGGCGTGCAGGCGGTTTTCGGCCTCGTCCCACACTGCGGAGTGCGGGCCGTCGATGACGTCGTCCGTCACCTCTTCGCCGCGGTGGGCGGGGAGGCAGTGCAGGAAGATGAAGTCCGGTTTGGCGTGGCGGACCAGTTCCCCGTTTACCTGGTAGGGGGCGAAAATTTCGGCTCGGGCGGCGGCCTCTTTTTCCTGGCCCATGCTGGCCCAAACGTCGGTGACGACGACATCGGCCCCGCGGACGGCTTCGGCGGGATCGGCGGTGATCTCGATGCGGCTGCCGGTTTGGCGGGCGTCGGCCCGGGCCAGGGAGACGATTTCCTCGGCGGGGCGGTAACCGTCCGGGGAGGCCACGCTGACGTGCATTCCCGTTTTGGCGCAGCCGAAGAGCAGGGAGTGGCAGACGTTGTTTCCGTCCCCCACGTAGGCCAGCTTCAACCCGGCCAGGGCGCCTTTACGCTCCCGGATGGTCTGCAGGTCGGCCAGGATCTGGCAGGGATGGAGGAGGTCGGTCAGCCCGTTGATCACGGGGATATCGGCGTAGCGGGCCAGTTCCTCCACGTCGGCCTGGGCAAAAGTGCGGATCATAATTCCGTCTAAGTAGCGGGAAAGTACCCGGGCGGTGTCGGCGATGGTTTCCCCCCGGCCCAGCTGCAGGTCACTGGCGCTTAGAAACAGGGCGTAGCCGCCCAGCTGGTACATGGCCACCTCGAAAGAAACGCGGGTGCGGGTAGACGCCTTTTGGAAAATCATCCCCAGGGTTTTTCCCCGCAGGTAGGGGTGGGGTTCGCCCCTTTTTTGCTTTGCTTTGAGTTCATCGGCCAGATCCAGAATCGTTTTGATTTCTTCGGGGGTAAAATCGTGCAGGCTCAGGAGATCGCGGCCTTTTAAGCCATGTTCTTCGAACGCCATTTTTTCCTCCTAAATTCAACCATCTTTTTAACTTCCTTGCATCCATCTATTAAGGTAACTTCTTTATCAGGCGGGAAAGTTCCTTCCAAAGCGCCGAAGATTTTTTTCGAGCCCGGCCGGCGCTTCTTTGGAGTCCATTTATGCTGCAATATTGCAACCAAATTATAAAAATATATTTTTTCTTAAGGAAGGAAAAAGTAATAATTTGTCGAAAGAAGTCGTTAATAATTGGGAAAACAGACAATTTCAATTTTTTGATATTTTGCTCCCCCAATATATCTTTAAGGAAGGTACAGTATGGTGAACCAACCGGGACTATATGAAGTAAATAGCAAACAACTCTTCGAGGAAGTACATATTTTTTCACGATTAAAAAGAACAAATGTGCCCGCGCGCATGGGGGGGGGGGGGGGTATTACCTCCTAAAATTGGTAAATTAAACCATACCCCAATTCCACCCCATCTTTTCATTTTCCTCATCGACAACCCCTTCTATAGACCCCCACCTTTATTATCCATATACAGTCATTTTAATTTTAAGCTCTAAAAGGGAAACACCGTGGACTTTGGGCAAAAATATGCTGCCGTCCTGTTAAGGGTAATCCATCTCTGCGACAGCTATTTGTCCACCATTCTTGCAAATCCCCCTGGATGCTCGCATCTTGGCTGTGGCGGATGCATTCGACGCAATGGTCGGAGAGAGAGGACTTACAGGCTAAAAATGGACCAGGAAACGGCCATGGCTGAACTCAGGCGGTGTTCCGGCACCCGGTTCGACCCCGGCATGGTAGAGGTGTTCCTGAAGGTTCTGGAAAAACGACAAAAAAAGTTTTTGGGGGTTTTATCCTTGAGCAATAATAATCAGTTAGTGGTCTTCAAGGTGGCCGATCAGGACTACGCCCTTCCCATTCTGGAAACCAGGGAAATCATCCGGCTTGTCCAGATTACCCCCCTGCCCGATATGCCGGCTTACCTGAAAGGCGTAATAAACCTGCGCGGCCGGATCGTGCCGGTAGTCGACCTGCGGCTCAAGCTGGGCTTGCAGGCAAAGGAAATGACCGGCGAGGCGAAAATTATCGTGGTCGACCACAACAACCGGTATGTGGGGTTGATCGTGGATAAAGTAAGTGGGGTCGGCTATTTCAACGAGGACGAATTTGAGTCCCTGTCGGACGACCTGGAAAACAGGGATGAGGCTGTATCGGGGATCGTGCGCAAAGAAAACGCGCTGTGGCTTTTACTGAAGACGGGGGCAGTTTGCAACTTGGAGCTTGATCAGAAGAAAGTTTCAGGCGCAACATAAGGCGCAACATAAAAAGATAAAGGGGAGTTTTTCATGAAATTAAATATTATGGGCAAACTTTTGCTGGGCTTCGGAGTAGTTCTTCTATTGATGTTAGTTACTTCCGTATTCCTTATCGATCAGATGAAGGAAACTAACAAAGCGTATGGTGAGTTGATTGATTACAGGGCTGCAGCTTACGCCAATGCCGAGGCGGCTCTTGCGCGCTATAACGCGGCCGCTGCTTACTTAAGGGGGTATGTGATTTCCGGGGATCCCTCTTATGTGGATAAATACCAAAAAACAGTAAGCGAGGGCGACGACTATCTTAAAAAAGTTTTTCCGGTGCTGCAAACCGCGGAAGGAAAGCAAATGTACGAGGACTTTCAGAAGAAATCCAATGAGCTTAAAAAGTATGCCGAACAGTTGATTCCCCTGGTGCAGGCCCAGGAATCCGCCGGCGGCCCTGAGCGGGTGGCGGCGGAAGAAAGGCTTGTTGCCTATTACAATTCGAATATGGGTGTCGTGGGAGACCTGGTAGAGGCCGGGACGGCGCTGGCGGAGCGCCAGGAAGAACAGATGCAAACCGGTCAAAACCAGGTGTCTGCCCAGGTGGGCCGGGCCATGAGCCTCTCGGTTATTTTCGTGGCCGTTGTGCTTGCCCTCGGCCTTGTCATTGCCTTCTTTATCGCCCGGATGATCGCCGCCCCCATCCGCCAGGTCGATGCGGGAGCCGCTAAAATCGCCACCGGCGACCTTACCGGAGAGGAACTCAGGATCAAAACGAAAGACGAGGCAGGCCGGCTGGCCCAGTCCTTCAACACCATGGTGGCCAGCTTGAAGGAAATGGTCGGGCAACTTCAGGAGAAATCTCAAATAGTTGCTTCCTCTGCGGCCGAGCTTTCCGCGAGTGCCGAAAACGTTTCGGCGGGAGCCAGCGAGACTTCCTCCTCGATCGGCGAAGTGGCGTCCACAGTGGAGCAGGTTACCGCCAACACCCAGCGCATCGCGGAAGCTTCGACCCAGGCGGCCGGCCACGCCAGGGAAGGGAAGGAAGGCATCCAGAACATCGTTGGGCAGATGGAAGCCATCCAGAGAGCGGCGGAAGAAAACGGCAAAGTAATCCAGGAGCTGAACGAAGCCGCCGCAAAGATCTCCCAGATCGTTGAGCTCATCACCCACATCGCCGACCAGACGAACCTCCTGGCTTTAAACGCCGCCATCGAAGCCGCCCGGGCGGGCGAACACGGCCGCGGCTTCGCTGTTGTGGCCGAAGAGGTGCGCAAGCTGGCCGAACAGTCCGCCGGAGCGGCAAAGGAGATCTATGCCCTGATTAACACAATCCAACAGGAGTCCAAAAGGGCCGTTCAAAGCATGGAGCAGAGCGCTCTCCAGGTGGAAGCCGGAGCGCAAGTTGTGCAAAGCGTAGGGGTGACCTTCGAGAAGATCATTACCTCCGTCCAGAGCCTGGCTGGTGAGATCCAGGAGGTGGCCGCGGCGGCCGAAGAGATGTCCTCGGCGGTGGAAAACGTGGCTGCGGCTTCCGAGGAGCAGACGGCCACAATGGAAGAAGTGTCCGCTACAGCGCAGAACCTGGCCAGGCTTGCCGGGGAACTCGATGCTTTGGCCGCGAGGTTCAGGATAAAATGATGTCGCGCAAGAAATTGTGGGAAGCGATAAGAGAACAGGATTAGTGAGATATCAATAACTCTATACTAAGTACAGAACCACATAAAAAAGTGCCCAATATCTAAAGTTCAGGTTGATTACTCCCGAAACGATTACCCGGGATCGTTTCGGGAGTTGATTTCTGGCCGGGCTGGTGCCGGCGCGGCTCCTCCCTGGTGGCCTGTCTTTTGCTGCTGCCCACCCGGACGTAGTAAATGCCCCGGTTGGTGCGGTACGGCCGCTGCGGCCCCTCGGGCGAAACAACCCGGCGGCCGGCAAGCTCCGCCGGAGAAATTGCCCGCCTGGTCCTCGCCAGTTTTACTTTGAAGCCGTGTTGGTGACGGCCCTTGGCTTTCCCCCGTTTTCTCCGGCCCGCCCAGCATCCTGGAAGCAGGTCTTTTCCTGCTGATCCTGCGCCTAACCCCCCGGCGGCTCCGGCCGCTTCCACCCGAACGGCGGACCGTATCCGCCCCGCCACTTCCTTCACTCCGAAGGTTTTTTCCAGATTCCCGGCAGACTTTCAAGCCACTCACTGATCGGAATCAACCGGATTTGGTGATCGATTTTATTGGAATATGGAGTGAGGCGGTACCCGCAAGCATCTCGAGCGCAGGATGCGGCTGTCCACGCAGTTGAGCAAAAGCCCCCGCTCCCGGCAGCGGGTGACGATGGGGGCGCCTTCAATGGCCAGCTCCATTCCCAGCAGCAGGCCCAGTCCCCGAACCTCCCGGACAAAGGGGAACCGGCCGGCGAGTTCAAGGAGGCGCTCTTTGAAATAGGCGCCTACCCGGGCGGCGTTTTCCACCACCCCGTTTTCAAGCATGTATTCCAGCGTGGCCAGGGCGGTCGTGCAGGCCAGCGGGTTGCCGCCGAAGGTGGAGGCGTGGTCGCCGGGGGAGAAAGCGGCCGCCGCCTTTTCTTTGGCCACCTATGGGACCTCCGGGTACTGCTATAAGGGAGACATAATCGGGCATTCAGGATATCCTTCGGCTCCCCATCTGCATTTCGGAGGGATAAATTCAACCCCGCAATGGTACCGGAATGAAGTTCAATATCGTTGGACATCTCAGTGGAATGGCTTTCTTTCCCTCTGCTCTGTTTGCCCTGCTGGTGATTTTGCCCGTAACGGCTTTTGGTGAGACAACTTGGGCAGGTTGCAACAAGGGAAACTAAAAACATTGCCGGGGCGGCCAAGAAGAACACGTATGCCGCCCGGTCGCTTTTTAAGACGGAAAAAATATTTGGCTCCCCGGAAACCTTTCCTGGGTTCGCGGCGTCATAACTATAGAAAAGGTGGAAGATAAGGGGGAAAAACATCAACATGACTTTAATTGCCCAAATTATATATCTTTTTGGGCTTATCTGCATCCTTTGTTTGTATGTGCTTGTTCCTTTATGGCTGTTCAGGTTGAACAAAAGGATTAAACACATCGAAGATGTTGTTGTCAAAATCCAAAAAGACCTGGAATATTTTGAACGGACGAAAAGCAAGTAACCGCGGCCGGCTATTTCAGGGCGCCCAAAAACTTAAAAGGGGTCGTTAAGAAGTGACAAGTAAAGATATCGCAAGGCTGTCCTGTAAATTATTTTCAATTTATACTCTCATCAATGCAATTAAGTCTCTAAACTATTTTGTTGTTTTGCCCCTTCAGGGAAAATCTGGTACAGGTATGATCGCCACTACGTTAATTTTAACTGCCCTTCCATCTACGCTGCTTTTTGCTTCGGGGATCATTTTATGGCTGTATGCAGGCAAGCTGGCGAACTATCTGGTGCCGGATAAGATGCCGGATAAGGACCCGCCTTCAGGGGGTTCCCAAATAAGAGTTGAAGACATCCAGGCAGTGGCATTCTCCGTTGTCGGCATATTTATTTTAGTTGACGCCGCACCTAAGCTTATTCAAATTGTGTTTAACATTATTTTGTTATCTAAGCTTCAGCATGCAATTCCAGGCGACTGGGTAAATTTTACAACCATAACAAGGATTGTGGAACTGGTTATCCAGTTAATCTTAGGGTTTTGGCTGTTTTTTGGATCGCGTGGGATTGTCGGCCTGCTTAAGAGATTACGCGAAGCCGGCGTAAAGGATTCGAACGACATTTGAGATGCGGCGATGGCAAATTAAAGCATTGCCGTTGGCGACGATCAAACCGGAACAATTTTGTTTATGGGCTCTGTGGTGGAACCGGAGTGTTGACCATCCAGAAATCGAAAGTTTTCCCGGGGGAACTTTAATTATGCGTAGGATAAGTGGAAGGCCGGCCCGGTTGTTGATGCTGGTTTTAGCAATCCTTTTTCTATCGGGTTGCGCGCAGGAAAGTGGCTGGAAGGCCTTGACCGGCAGGGGCGACTTCTGGGAGGCCAGGTTGATCGTGGAATTGCGTCCGGTGATGGAATTGGATGCGGACGGGGTGCGCAAAAAGGCTGTGCGGGTTTTTGATAGCTTTCAGATCCGCTACATAGCTTCCGGAAACCCTGCGGGACCAATCAAGGTTGTTACAAGGCTCCCGGAACTGGACAGCGAAAGTGGGTTCTGGTCGGAGGTTCTTGACCGGAAGTGGTTAAGAAGCGGCGCATATGGTTCTTCTAACAAATACATGAGCTGGCCGGACGTTGACCGCCTGACGCGCTCCGGCGAGGTGGTTATAGCCTGGCAGGAAGCCGGAGAAACGCGCACGGAAACCGTAGCCGTCTACGACAGCCGCGGCCGGCGCAAAAACCGTGAACAAAGGGGTGGCCGCCCATGAACGAACCCGGGAAAGAACCGCAGGCGGTAAACGGCGAAGCGGACAGCCAGAGGATGCCCCCTGTGACCGGGCGCCTTCCCGGGTACCTTCGGCTTTGCCTCAGGTTCGCTGAGGCCGGCGGAGCCCTCCTTTTGCTCTCAACCATTGCCGCAATCAGCTTCCACCACAAAATTTACCCGATCGGATTCTTCGACGGCTTTGGGTCGCTGGCCGAAAGGATGTTGCTGGACTCTTTCGCCATTGTCCTTGCCACCCTGGTTCTGTATGTGCCCGGTTGGTTGCGCCGGCGGCGGCTGGGACACAAGCCGCAGTTTAACGCGCGCGCCCTGGTTTACCTGCTGTCGGTGCTGTACCTGGCCCTGGCGCCTTTGGTACAATTGTCGCTTAACCTCCCGTTCAAGTGGTCAATTCTGGGGTTTCCCAGTATGCCCTATGCGTACCTGATGTGGATTTTCCTCGGCGTAGCCGTGGGCGAGACATTATGGTTCCGGCCTCCTTCCGGTGCGGATGGCTCTGCGGGCGCACGCTCCGCCGGCCGGGCCTTATCCTTTGCCTATCTGGCGGGAATATTGCTTTTTCTTAGCTTCTTCTGGGTCAATTACCGCTATCGTCGCCTGGTCTCCGGATCGGCCGGAACCTTCCCCGAAGAAATGGCGCTGGATATGCTCTGGTCGCTGTTGCTGCTGGCGGCTGCGGCCGTCCTCGGCTTGCCGCGCTTCCTGGCCGCCCGGCGGGGGGAGGAGGAGGTCATTTTTGACTCTACCCGGTTTGCCTTTTTCGTCATCCCCGGTATCTTCATCCTGGTTAGTTATCACTTATATTTTATCCTGCCCTGGGACCCGTTGCAGCAGCTGCTGGGCATCCTCTTCGCGTGCTTTGACCTGCACCTTTGGGGGGTTGCCGGTGCGGTTATTACAGGTCTTGGTTTATGGATGTCCGTAGTTCCAGCCTCATTTCGTACCGGGATAATTCGGAAAATGTGATTTCGTGAAAAAAATCAATGCTCATGGGCAAATTCCCGGAAGACCTCCTTTAAAATTGCCACCGCCGTGTCCGCCTCTTCCGTTCCGATGATCAGGGGCGGCAGGAAACGCAGGATGCGGCCGTCCACGCAGTTGAGCAAAAGCCCCCGCTCCCGGCAGCGGGCGACGATGGGGGCGCCTTCAATAGTCAGCTCCATCCCCAGCAGCAGGCCCAGCCCCCGGACCTCCCGGATAAAGGGGAACTCCCTGGCCAGCTAACCAGGCGCTCTTTGAAATAGGCGCCCACCCGGGCGGCGTT
>JBFMBG010000113.1:0-7071 GCA_040755215.1 Bacillota bacterium
CGCGTTAGCCGTCAGCTACCGGGCAGCTTGGTCTTTACCCGGACTGGACTTTCACCAGCAAGCAGGTAGAAGCTTAGCTGGTCGCGACATTATTAATGGTTGGAACGAACGTTCACCATGGTGAACTGCCCGGAAACTTCAACAAGTGATCAACCCACCCCCCCTGCGCATAAAATCCGGCTCCCTTGCCCAGCCGACTTACTTAACCTTGCCGGTCAAACACTGAACAGGTTTTAAAATTTTTAATTAATGATTTTTCAGGCAATTAAGAAGAAGCGGCCCGGGCCGGCCTCCACCCGGCTGCCCCGGACTTCGTTACCTGCCCTAAAATCCCAGCCGTTTGGCAATAATCATTTTCATTATTTCCGAAGTTCCGGCGTAAATGGTGTGCGCCCGCACGTCCCGGTAAAACCGGGCGATGGGATACTCTTCCATGTACCCGTAACCGCCGTGGAGCTGCAGGCATTGGTAGGCCACGCGGTTGGCCATCTCTCCGATCCACCACTTGGCCATGGAGACTTTCGTCACGATGTCCTTGCCGGCCAGGTGGTCGGCGATCAGGGCGTTCAGAAAAGTGCGCCCGAGCTCCACCTCCGTGGCCATCTCCGCAATTTTAAAGGCGTTATGCTGAAATTTGCCGATGGGGCGGCCGAAGGCTTCCCTGGTTTTGGCGTATTCGATGGCGTCGGCCAGCATCCGCTCGGCCCCGCACTGGGAGCCGATCACGGAAATCAGCCTTTCCTGCTGCAGCTTCTCCATCAGGTAGAAAAAGCCTCCCCCCTCCATGCCCAGGAGGTTGGCGGCGGGTACCCGGCACTGCTCGAAAAAGAGCTCGGCCGTATCCATGCTGTGCAGGCCCAGCTTTTTGAGCTTGCGGCTTTTTATAAAGCCGGGGGCGCCGGCTTCCACCGCGATGAGGCTGATCCCTTTGTAGCGGGGCTCTGCCTTGGGGTCGGTCTTGCAGATGACGATTACCAGGTCGGCGGAAATGCCGTTGCTGATGAAGGTTTTCTGCCCGTTGAGGACGTAATGGTCTCCCTCTTTTACCGCGGTGGTTTTAATGGCCTGCAGGTCGGAGCCGGCGTTGGGCTCGGTCATGGCGATGGCGAGCACGATGTCGCCGGAAGCGCACCCCGGCAGCCACCGCTGTTTTTGCTCCTCGGTGCCGTAGCCGGCGATGTAGGGGGCGATGATGTCGCTGTGCAGCCCCACGGCGACGCTCACCCCCGCCCAGGCCAGTTCCTCGTTGATGATTACGGAATAAAGGAAGTCGGCGCCGACCCCCCCGTATTTTTCCTCCAGCCAGGGGCAAAGGTACCCCTGCTCCCCGAGCTTTTTCCAGATTTCCCGGGGAACTTCCCCTTTTTCCTCCCACTCGTCAACGAAAGGAACGAGTTCCTTTTCGACAAATTTTTTAAAGGTGCGCCGGAAAACTTCGTGCTCTTCGGTGTATATCCCCATCCTTCATCCTTCTTTCCTGCCCGGCAGGACCGCCTCGAAGCTGCCCTTGATTTTGACCTCGCCCCGCTGGTCGGCGGCCTGGATTTCCCCGACGATCAAATTTTCCTCCGGCTTTTTGGCGGTGATCCGGCCCGTGACGGTAATGACGTCTCCCGGCTTCGTCACCGCCGTAAAGCGCGCCTTGAGCTTTTTTAAGCACCGGTTGGGCAGCCAGGCGGTGAGGGCCTGGGCCACGAAGCCCATCACCAGCATGCCGTGGGCGATCACCCCGTCAAAGCCGGCCAGCCTGGCAGTCGCATCCACGGTATGCAGGGGGTTGAAATCGCCCGAGGCGCCGGCGTACTTCACCAGTTGCACTTCCGTCACGGCTTCTTTAACCAGCCGGGGGATTTCGTCGCCGACGTTCACGTCTTCAAAGCGGACTCGTTCGGCCACTTGTTTTCCCCTCCTTTAGCGCCGCTCCACGATCAGGCACCTGGCCAGAAGCACTTTTTCGCCGCGCTGGTTGAAATAGGTGGTTTCCAGGGTAATCATTCTGATTCCGCCGGATTTTCCCTCTTTGCTGAGCACCCTGGCCAGCCGGGGGCGGGCGGTGATTTCGTCCCCGGGGTGGATCTCCCCGTAATATTCGTACTCCTGCTCGCCGTGCAGAACTTTGAAAGGATTTAAGCCGAACGTTTCGCACAGCTTGAGAAAGTCCGCGCCGCCCCACAGGTCGATGCAGATCCCGAAAGTGGGCGGGGCGATCACGTCGGCGTACCCTTCCCTGGCCGCGTACTCCCTGTCCACGTAAACGGGGTTGGGGTCGCCGACGGCCTGGACGAACTCTTTGATCTTGCCGCGCTCGACGACGAAGGAGTAGGCCGGGAGTTCCTGCCCTTCTCTTTGCTTTAAGTCGTCCATGGAAGATCCCCTCTTTTTCAGTTTAGACCCCTATGCCGCTTTTTAGCAGCTCCAACAGAGTATGAAAACTTCCGGCCCGCAGCTCTTAAGCGACGGCAAACGAACGGCGGGCAAAGGACTATTTTCAGGGTAGCTATAGAACGCAAGTGATATCTTTGTATCATCTCTGGAATGCAGGCAAAAGAAAATTCCTTTCGAACAAAGCAGCACAGGCGGATTAGTTCAGTTTCCCAGGATCACCACGCTGCAGATGCTCATCCCCGGGAAGCCGCCCAGGTTGTGCGTCAACCCCA
This sequence comes from Bacillota bacterium, assembly GCA_040755215.1. Classification (GTDB taxonomy): domain Bacteria; phylum Bacillota; class Desulfotomaculia; order Desulfotomaculales; family Nap2-2B; genus JAIMBK01. The sequence goes on from JBFMBG010000113.1 coordinate 2,658, forward strand.
GGCGCGGATTCTTGATCTGCCGGGGACCGCCCTTGCCTTGCAGCTGCTTGTATACTTCGTAAAGCATGCGCAGGCCGGAGGCGCCGATGGGGTGGCCGAAGCATTTTAAGCCCCCGTCGGTCTGGCAGGGAATCTGCCCGTCCAGGTCGTAAAACCCGGCGTCGATGTCTTCCTTTGCCCGCCCCCGGGGGGAAATCTGCAGATCCTCGTAGGTGACCATCTCGGTGATGGAGAAGCAGTCGTGCACTTCCAGCACGCTCAGCTCCGCCCGCGGGTTTTTGATGCCCGCTTCCCGGTAGGCCCTCATTCCGGCCCGGTACGTGGTTTCCACGTGGGCGCCGTCCCAGCCGGCGTACATCATCTCTTCCCCGGAACTGGCGGCGATCTGCAGGGCCTTCACGTAGACGGGGTCGGGCCGCAGTTTTTTGGCGATCTCGGGCGTGGTGATGATGGCCGCCGCCGCGCCGTCGCTCACCCCGCAGCAGTCGAAGAGGCCCAGCGGCCAGGCGATGATGGGAGCCTGCATAATCTGTTCGACGGTGACTTCCCGGCGCAGGTGGGCCTTGGGATTGAGCGCCCCGTTGCGGTGGCTCTTCGCCGAGATCTTCGCCAGGGTCAGCTTGCCTTCCTGGGGATCGAGGCCGTACCGGTCGAAGTAGCGGGTGGCCATCATGGCAAAGGCCCCGGGGGCCGTAACGTTGGGAAAGATCAGCCGGGGCTTGCCCCCCAGGACGGAACTGAACTCCGGCAGGCCGCCGTAACCGGTATCTTTAAGCTTTTCCACGCCCAGGGCCAAAACGATGTCGTAGGCCCCGGCGGCCACCGCGTAGCAGGCTCCCCGGAAGGCTTCCGAGCCGGTGGCGCAGAAATTTTCCGTCCGGGTCACCGGGATAAAGGGGAGTTTCAGCGTCATGGCCAGGGGCAGGGCGCTTTTGCCGACGTGGATTTCCTCGAAGCAGGTGCCCAGCCAGGCGGCCTGGATGTCTTTCTTTTCGATGCCGGCGTCCTCCAGGGCCTCCAAAAAGGCTTCCACCATCAGGTCCTCGGCGCTTTTGTCCCACAATTCCCCGAACCGGGTGCAGCCCATCCCGACGATGGCGACTTTATCCTTGATCCCTTCCGCCATATTATCGCTCCTCCCTTAAAGGCACCGCTTTCCAGAAGTAGCCGTAAATTCCCCTGGCCTCGTCGCTGTACTTGCGGCGGAAACTCATCCGTACCGGCATGCCCACTTTGAGCTCATCCTGTTCGCAATCGGTAAGGTCGAACATGTAGCGCCCGCCGCCCGCAAAGTCGACGATGCCGTAGATAGCCGGAGGGTTCAAAGAGGCGGCCAGGCGGTCCGCCGTATAAGTGAAGAGGAAGCCCTTTTTGTCGGCAAAGCGGTAATCCTCCATCCGGTCGACGGCGCCGCACTCCGGGTTCACGCAAACCCGCTGGGCGGGGAACTGGGGCGTGCCGCACCTTAAGCAGCGGACGCCGACTAAGCCCAGGACCGACTTGCGCTCCCGGAAGAGGGTGGAAAGCTGGGTAAAGGCGATTTCCTCGCCGCGGATGCCCACTTCCAGGGGCAGGAGGTTTTTAAAGACGGCGTATTTTTCGTAGCTGCCCAGATCGTTTTTTTCCGCCAGGTGCCCTTTAACGCCCTTTCTGTCCCTTCTGTTGACGATTTCTTCCGTAACTTCGAAATACAGCGCGTCGCAGCCGCTGCCGTAGCTGACCGCCAGGAGCCGGTCGCCGGGCTGCGCTTCTTCCAGGGCGGCCGCCAGCATCACCAAAGGATAGGCGGCGCCGGTATCGCCCACCTCGGACATCAGGTTGTCCTGGACTTTTTCGGGGGACAGGCCCAGCTTCTTGGCGATGGCGGCGTGCTCCCGGTTATACGGGCAGGCGTAAATAACCCTGGCAAAATCGCCGATGTTTAAACCATATTTCTGCAATAACCCGGCGACGGCCCGGGGGATGAACCGGAGGTAGCCGGCGTCCCGCATCCACCGCTCTTCCCAGCTGCGGTCAAAGGCGTCTTTGGCGGCGCGCCGGTGGTCCGCAAAATCGGCGGAAAGGGAGTAAAACCCTTTCAATTCGGCGATGACGTTTTCTTCCCCCAGGAGGAAGGCCGCCGCGCCGTCCCCGAAGAAGTGCTCCTGGGCGCTGCCCATTTTGCCCAGGCGGGTGTCGGCCGCCGCCACCAGCACCTGCGCGGCGCCCTGCGCCCGCACCGCCTCGGCTGCGCTGAGCAGGGCGGCGGTGCCCGCCTTCAGCGAATCGGTAAAATCGGCGGTGCGCAGGTTCTCCCGCAGGTCCAGCGCCGCCGCAACGATCCCGGCGTTTTGCCTTTCTTTGTACGGTGCGGTGGTGGTGGCAAAGTACAGGGCGTCCACTTTTTCCCGCGGGAAGCCCTTTAAACAATCCATTCCCGCCTCCACCGCCAGGGTGATGCTGTCCTCGTCGCAGCCGGCCACCGCTTTTCTCCCCGGCAGCATGACCGCGGGATTAAACCAGCCCATGGTCCACAAAATGGTCTGGCGGTTTAAACGGTGCCAGGGGATGTAGGCTCCGTAAGATACGATTCCGGCCATGGAGAGTTGTTCGCCCCTTTCCTGGTAAAATTACCGGTTTTAAATAATTCCCCTGCTCAAAAGTTTATGGCAAAATAATGTTTATTGCAAAAAATGTACCACCTTTTATAAGGCCGGGGGTTAAACAATACCATCTTTTTCAGTGAATAATTTGTCCCGGATACAAGGCATAAAGAACAAAACAAGCTGTAATATTTGTCGGTAATATTTATAATTCCTCAAGAAAATTTTTTTTCCTGCTCAAAGCCTAAAACTCATTTACTTCGATATTTTTGGCTCCGGAAAACTATGTTAAAATAGCTTAAACTTAAATCAGCCGGGGAAGATCGAAAGGGCCGGAAAAGGGTTGGTGAACTTGCACAGCGGGTTATTGCCGATATTGATCACCATTGGGGGCGCCGTCTGGGTTTACTACGTGCTGACCGTCCAAAAGGGGCTGTCCGAAACCTTCGGGATGGCGGCGGGCGTGGTTGTCGCCATGATTCTGGCGGCTTTTTTCACTAAACTCAAAAGAAGGGAAGAAAGGGACCGGAAGGTAAAGAAGGGAAAAACAGAAACAAGAGGAAAAAGCAAAAAGACCAGGTGAAGCACCGTTTTTAAAATGACGCCCCTGGAAAGGGGAGCAACCCCCCGGCACTTGAAGAGAGATGATAAAAAACCCCCGCCGGCGCCGGGGGTAACCCTCACCAGCGCCCGGGGGTGCCGGGCAGGCACCGGGTCTGCTCATTCCAAAACCCACCCGCAATCGGCTCCCGATTCGTATTTACCGCTTGGAGTACTGCGGAGCCCGGCGGGCCTTCTTCAAGCCGTACTTGCGGCGTTCTTTCATGCGCGGGTCGCGGGTGAGAAACCCGGCGCGCTTCAACGTTACGCGCAGGTTCGGGTCGGCCTGCACCAGCGCCCGGGCGATCCCCTGCCGCAAGGCCCCGGCCTGCCCGCTCACCCCGCCGCCGTGGACGTGGGCCACAACGTCAAAACGCCCGGCCGTGCCGGTAATTTCCATGGGCTGCAGGGCCTGCATCTCCAATATTTTACGGCCGAAATACCGGCCGATTTCCCGGTCGTTAATGGTTACCCTGCCCTCTCCGGGAACCAGGTAAACTCTGGCCACGGCGTTTTTCCGCCGCCCGGTACCGTAAAAATTCACCTTCGGCACCCTGCCACCTCCTTCAAACAATTCCAAAGTAAACGCTAGACCGGCCAGGCTTCCGGTTTCTGGGCCTGGTGGGGATGCTCCGGCCCGCGGTACACTTTTAATTTTTTAGCCATTGCCGCCCCCAGCCGGTTGTGCGGGAGCATGCCGACGATTGCCTTGCGTACGGCAAATTCGGGCTTTTCCTGCATTAAAGCGGCATATTTGGTTGTTTTCAGCCCACCGGGGTAGCCGGTGTGGCGAACGTAGAGCTTTTTCTGCAGCTTGTTGCCGGTAAGGATGACTTTATCGGCATTAATCACGATTACGTGATCGCCGGTATCCACGTGGGGGGTAAACTGGGGCTTGTGTTTTCCCCGCAAAAGGCGCGCCGCCTCCACCGCCAGACGCCCCAAGGGCTTTCCTTTGGCGTCCAGAACGTACCATTTCTTCTTAATCTCGCCCGGTTTAGCCATGTACGTCCGCTGCATCCAAAAAAACCTCCCTCCTGCCCCGTATCCATGCCAACCTGGTTCTACGCACAATTGCCTTGATAATTCCCGCTGAAAAACTTTGGTTAAAAACACGTTGATATTTTAATACACCGGGCAGTTCGTGTCAAGCACCGCCTCCAAAAAAGCCGCCGCCCCAACCCGCAAACATTTTCATTTCTTGGGGCGTCAGCCCGCGAGGCTCTGCAAAA
>JBFMBG010000114.1:0-7007 GCA_040755215.1 Bacillota bacterium
GAGGCGGTGGCCATCGGGATGGCGGCGGAAGCCAGGATCGCCGAAGCGTTGGGAGTTTTCCCGGAAGAAGAAGCAACCCGCCTCGAAATGCTGATCAGCAGGACAGGGCTGCCCGTCGAGGTTCCCCCTGATCTTTTGTCCAGGACTGCCGCCGGAAAGGAAAAGGAATTTTTTGCGCTTATGCAGCGGGATAAAAAGGCGCTCGCCGGGAAGTTTGCCTTCGCTCTACCGGTGCAATCAGGAAGAGCAAAAGTTTTCCGGGATGTTCCGAAAGAAGTAATCAAGCAAGTAGCAGCAAAGAAATTATTCTTGATTTGAGATTTGGGCAAAGCTAAAATGACAGTAACAAAAATTGGGCAGTGCTGTGGATCAAATTAATAACATTCGGGGATGAGATCGCTTGAACGATAATCACGGATGCCGTAAACGACTGGGCGATTTGCTGGTGGACGCCGGACTGATTGACGACGCGCAGTTGCAGCAGGCTCTGCGGGTACAGCAGCAGACCGGCGAGCGCCTGGGCCGGGTGCTGGTGAGTTTGGGCTTAGTTTCCGAGCGGGATATCCTGAACGTTTTGGAAATGCAGCTAGGCATCCCCCAGACCACCCTCATCGATAAGTTAAACAAGCAGTTGGTCAGGACTCTTCCGGAGGCCCTCCTGCGCCGGCACAAGGTAGTTCCGGTCAAAAGGGAAGGCCGCCGCCTGATGGTCGCAACGAGCGATCCCCTGGACAATGTCGCCATTGATGATCTGCGGCTGGTTACGGGCCTGGAAATAGTGCCGGTGCTGGCCGGAGAACGGGAAATTGAAAACGTCCTGCAGAAAACCTTCTCCCCCAATGCCCCGGACGAGCCAGACGGGCGGCTGGCTATTGAAGAACAACCCGTGGGCATCGTATCCGGTGAATACGTCGAAGACGGTGCCCCGGTAATCCGCCTGGTGGATTCCATTATTGCCCGGGCAATCCGCGTCCGGGCCAGCGACATCCACATCGAACCCCAGGAGTCAAAAGTGCTGGTGCGTTTCCGGCAAGACGGTTTATTGCGGGAAGTAGTCGTCCTTTCCCCGCAATCGCGCCTGCCGCTCATTTCCCGCCTGAAAATCATGGCCGGGCTGGACATAACGGAAAAGCGCCTTCCCCAGGACGGGCATATTCAGATCAAATTTGCCGGGCGCGACGTCGACCTGCGGGTTTCCAGCCTGCCCACCATCTTTGGGGAAAAGATCGTTTTGCGGATCCTGGACAAAGGCTCCAGCCTTTTGCCAATTGAAGCACTCGGCTTCGACGATTATAACTTCACCCGCTTCATCAATTTACTGCGCCACAGCGGCGGAATGATCTTAATCACCGGCCCTACGGGCAGCGGAAAAACAACCACCCTCTACGCAGTGCTCAACAAGTTGCGCACCCCCGCGCTGAATATCCAGACGATCGAAGATCCCGTCGAATACGTCCTGGAGGGAATTAACCAAACCCAGGTAAACGTAAAGGCCGGCCTCACCTTTGCCGCCGGACTGCGTTCGATCCTGCGCCAGGATCCGGACATCATCATGGTCGGAGAAATCCGGGACCGGGAGACGGCGGAGATCGCCGTCCGGGCGGCGACCACCGGCCACCTTGTCCTGAGCACCCTCCACACCAGCGACGCCGCGGGAGCGTTGACCAGACTCATCGATATGGACGTGGAGCCTTTCCTGGTGGCTTCCACTGTGCTGGGAGTGGTTTCGCAACGGCTGGTCCGGCTGCTCTGCCCGCATTGCCGGCAATCTTACCAGCCCTCCCCGGACGCGCCGGAGAGAATGTTTGCGGGAACATCTCTGCCAAATGAGGTCACCCTGTACCTTCCCGGCGGATGCGAACATTGCGACCAAACCGGTTATCGCGGAAGAATCAGCATCCAGGAGGTATTGAACGTTACCGGCGGCATCCGGAACATGATCAATCAAAAATGTTCTGCCGGTGAAATCAAGCGCCGGGCAACTCAAGAAGGAATGATTACCCTGCGGCAGGACGGAGTTCAGAAGGCGCTCCGGGGAATTACCACCCTTCAGGAAGTAATGCGGGTAGCCTACAGCGAAGACTGGTGAGGCACCTCCGATGGCTAAATTTTTTTATCGCGTTAGAAATCCAAACGGGACGGCGGTTACCGGTTTTCTGGAGGCGCCGGAGGAAACAGCCGTAGCCAACGCCCTGCGGCGGGGCAACTACACAATAGTTGAGATTCGCCCCGTGTCGGAAAAAACCGGTGGCGCCATTCTGTCCCGAATATTTGAACCACAGGCGGGCAAAAAAGAGCTGGCCTTGTTCTGCCGTCAGCTTGCGGCCATGCTGGGCGCGGGCATCCCCCTCTTGCAATCCCTGGATGTTTTGCGCGCGCAAACGGAAAATAAAAAACTGCAACGGGTTATTTTTCACCTGACGGAACAACTCCGCGGCGGAGCCGCTTTGACGGAAGCCATGCAAATGTTTCCGGAGGTTTTTTCGCCGGTTATGCTCTCCATGGTGGAAGTGGGCGAGTTGGGCGGCGTATTGGAACAGGTACTGGAAAACCTGGCCGCTCATTTTGAAAAAGAACACTACTTAAAAGAAAAGATAAAATCGGCCATGATCTACCCGGCAATTGTCCTGGGCATGGCAACAATAGTGATGGCCTTTTTCACATCTTTTGTTTTGCCCAACTTCGTGCTTGTCTTGAAACAGCTCCAGGTTGAACTGCCGTTTACAACTCGTTTTCTGGTCAAAGCGGGGGAGGCAGTCCGGAACTTTTGGTTTCTGTTTTTGGTTGGGGCGGCCATTTCAGGATATCTTGCCTGGCGGTTTTTTCACTTCAACCGGGGAAGCGCATGGATCGCCCAGCTGGCCCTGAAGCTGCCCTTTTTTGGCGGTCTGCTGCGCAAGACCGCCGTCGCCCGCTTTTGCCGTACAACGGCCATGTTGATCCGCAGCGGAGTACCCCTTTTAAGGGCGTTAAGCGCGGTGAAAAAAGCTACGGGCAACCCCCAACTCAACTCTACCATCAGCACGATCATCGCCAACGTCAGGGAGGGCCGGAGCATCGCCGGGCCTTTGGCCCGGAGCGGAATATTCCCCCCGATGGTCGTAAGCCTGGCTGCCGTGGGCGAGGAAACGGGAGCTCTGGATACATTGCTGGAAAAAGCGGCGATTTTTTATGAACGAGAGGTGGACGAGACGGTAAGCCGCCTGGCGGCTGTAATTGAACCGGTAATAATCGCCGTTGTAGGGGTGGTGGTTGGTTTCGTGGTAATTTCCTTCTTGCTGCCGGTGCTGCAGACAATCGGCGGGATTGGCTATTAGCATGCGAAAAAGGACTTTTTGTTTGCGTAAAATCCTTTTGGATAAAAACGGTTTTACTCTGACCGAGCTCTCCGTTGCCCTTTTAATTCTGGGTATTGCCGCCGCCATTGTCCTGCCGGACCTGAAAACATCCCTGGCGCGCTATACCCTGTATACTACCGCCAGGCAGATGGCTTCGGAAATCCGGGCCGTTCAACAGGAAGCCGTCACCACGGGGCAGGTTTTGTACCAGATCTTTTTTGACGTTACCGATAACTTTTACATCTTAAAATTAAATACCCAAACCCTCAAAACCGTCCAGTTGCCCTCCACAATCAGCATGGAAACCAAGTTTCCCCTGCCGCCGCCGAAACAAACGACCATGGAATTCAACGTCAAGGGCATTTCTACGGCGGGCACGATTATTCTGCGGGATAAAGTGACGGGTTCTTTTTATTATGTAATCGTCGCGCCGGTTACCGGGCGCGTGCGCATATCAAGCACTCCCCCGGAAAGCTGGTATTAAGAGGGTAGGGGTCATCGTGTTCAGGAAAGCGCGTGGTTTCACGTTAACTGAGGTGGTTGTCGCCGTGGCTATTTTAGGTCTGGCGGCCGCGGCATTGCTAAATCTTTTTATTCTCGGGGCGCGGCTTACCAGCCGCGCGGAGCATCTCCTGCAGGCGGTTAACCTGGCCCAGGCCAGGCTCGAGGAACTGAAAAATACTCCTTACGCGGAAATAGCCGGGCAAGAGAAAACGCCCTGTGTCGAAAACACCGCCTATTCATACCGGGTGGACGTCGCGGGGAGCACCCTGGGTTTTGGGCTGAAAACCCTCACGGTCACCATTTATTACCAGGAGCTGGGGAAAGAAAAAAGTCTTTCGGTAAGTATGGAAAAAGGCGAGAGGTAAACGCTTTCAGGATGAGCCGGGAAAAAGGTTTGACGCTGGTTGAAATTGTGGTTGCCCTGTTGATCCTTTCCCTCATTTTAGGAACGGCCGGCAACCTGTACCTGCAAGGCGTGCTTGGCTGGCAGCGCCAGGATTATCTTCTGGAAGCCCAGGACAATCTGCGGGTGGCTATGGACCGCCTGTGCCGGGAATTGCGACAGGCCCAGAGGCTGGATGGGGCCAGCCATTCAGCAGAATTGATTTTTTACATCCTGTATCCGGATGATGAAAATCATTTCACAGAAAGGAAAGTACATTACTACCTGAAAGACAACGTCCTTTACAGAATATGGAAAGGTGTGCCCAGCCCCCTGGCCAGTAACATCACCGGCTTTCAGCTGGAATACGCTCCGGAAAGCGAACCCGCCATAAGCAAAAAGAACCTGGTCACTGTTAAGTTGAGCGGGCGGGTGAAAAACGGGATCGAGCTCACCCTGCAGTCGAAAATCCGGATCAGGGCGGTCAATCCTTAAGAACAGATCGGGGGTGGGGGAAATGGTAAAGCACAGCGGGCGACAAAGGGGGCAGGCCGTCCTCCTGGTCTTGATGATCGTTCTGGTTCTTTCTTTATTGGGGGCGGCAACCCTGACGATCGCTTCCACGGCCGGCCGCAATTCCGCGCTGCAGCGCGACCAGATCCAGGCGTATTACGTTGCCGAGGCCGGCGTTGAATACGTCCTGAACAGACTGATCCGGGAACCGGCCTGGGCCGCTGCCCTTCCGGACGGCAGCAGCCTGGTCCTGGCGGATTTCGCCTACGCGGGCGGAACAATCAAAGCAGTAGCGGTGCGCAAATCGGTAAGCGGGGAAGTTTACAACTTCCGGGTCACTTCCTCGGGAACATTCGGGGAAAGTAAAAAAGGCCTGGTTGTCCAGGCCGCGTTTATTCCTCCTCACGACGGAGAAGAACTTTCCTTGACAATAGACTTCTGGCACGAACAGTACCCCGTGTTTTAACGACGCACAGGAACGGTTCCCGGCGTCACAAGCGGCCGGCCGCGAGCTCAGAACCGCCTCCCGATTGTCCTTACTGCCAGATAACCTTGTTGCGGCCTTCTCTTTTAGCCTTGAGCATCCTTTCGTCGGCTTTTTTAATCAGCTCGGCGACATCTTTGCTGTCGGTGGGGTACTCGGCGAGGCCGGCGCTTAAGGTTATGTTCTTTGCCTCCAGATAATCAGAAAAAGTCTGCTGGTTAAAAGTTTTCCGGAACCTTTCAATTACGGAAACGGCGGCCTGAATGCCCGTCTGGGGCAGGATGGCCAGAAATTCCTCGCCGCCGAAGCGCGCAACGGTATCAACCCTTCTTAGGCACTTGTTGGCGGTGTCGGCTATTAACATCAGCACCTTATCTCCTTCGTCGTGTCCGTAGTTGTCGTTCACCGCCTTAAAAGAGTCGATGTCCAGCACAGCCAGTGAAAAAACGTTGCCGTAACGTTCGCTTCGGAAGATCTCGTTTTGCAGAACCTCCAGCGCGTAGCGCCGGTTGGGCAGCCCGGTGAGCCGGTCGGTCAGGGATTCTTTCCGCACCGTTTTAATCAGCAGGTTATTGTTTATGATCAGGCTTACGTAGGTAGTGAAAATGTCGATAATCTTCAGGTCGTTTTCGGTCAGCAAAGGCTCTGCGGAACCCTTTGCCCCCTCAAGAATCATGTTAATGCATCCGTAAGCCGTCCCACTGGCCATCAAAGGAACGCACACGTAGCCGTGATCGCCGGTAAGATCCGCCAGCTGGGAACAGAAGACGTCGTTTTCCGGCAACGTCCGGACAAGGGGCTTGCACCTTTTCAGCGCCAGGCAGTCCAGCGGATAAATTACGCACCTTTCCTGGTTATCGACTTCCGGCCCGGTCGCGGCAACCAGCTTCATCTTGGTGCGGCTGTTGTTCGCGTAAAGAAATCTTACCCGGGAATGCGGGTGTAGCTTACTCAAGAATTTTACCACCAGTTCGCATATTTTTCTTTCGTCGCTGAGATTGAATAAGATTTCGCAGATTGTAGCCACTTCCCAGAGGCGTTCCGAAAACTGTCTGGTCAACCGGTATTCGTTGATGAGTTGCTTTTCTTCGTTCTCAAGCTTCACGAGTTTGTCGATAACTTCCTTTTCTTTCTCGGAAAGCCCGGCCAGCAGACCGTGAAACAGCTCTGAAATTTTTGTCAGGGCGCCAACGGGATCTTTTTCGGAAGAAAAGATTTCCAAAGACATTTCCTTCCCCACCCTTCCAATAAACATAGGAAAACAGGAAAAAGCTACCTGATCTTTTCGGCATTTTTTGTTTTTTTCCTGCCTGAGGCGCCGCGATGAAAAAAGAAAAATGCCCTGCTTATTGATGTTCCTGGTTATGTTCCCGGTTGGAATTCACTTCCAGCCTGGCCACGTACACCTGCAGGTCGTCATTGCGCCACTGCAGGTTCCCGGAACCGAACATTTCAATCCCCCTCAAAAAGTAACCTTTTGGTGCCTTATCCGAAGCCGTTCAGCCAAAATGCCCGAAATACCAGGCCAGGAATTCCCGCCCCCACAGCAGGGAGAGCAGCGACCCCAGGGCGATAAAGGGCCCGAAAGGGATGGGGTCCTTGCGTCCCTTAAGTTTGAAAAGCAAAAGCAAGATGCCCAGCAGGCCCCCCAGGCAGATGCCCCAGAAAATGCCCAAAGGCCCTAGAGGCCAGCCTAAAAATAAGCCGGTGACCGCACCCAGCTTGATGTCGCCGCCGCCCATCCCGCCCCCGCTAAGGACAGCAACAAGCAGTAAAAACCCTCCGG
>JBFMBG010000115.1:0-6878 GCA_040755215.1 Bacillota bacterium
CGGAACAAGGAAAACTTCATTACAATATCTTACATAATTGCCAGTGACCTTGACTATGGTTTGCCTGCTTTACGTTGAGAGCAGTTATTATTTAATGATGTTACCCACTCGAAATAGCGAAGAACCATAAAAATAAAATGCTGGAGTTTTACGCCCGCGAATTTTCCTTCGTGGAGGTGAACTCCTCATACTACAGCCTGGTCAGGCCGGAGGTTTTTGCGCGGCTGGCCCAAAAAACCCCGCCGGAATTTGTTTTTGCCGTCAAGGGCTACAAATCTTTCACCCACGAACGCGGGGCAGATGTGGCCGAGGATGTAAAAAAGTTCTGTTATGCCCTGGCTCCTCTGCTGGAAAAAGGCAAGCTGGGGACCGTGCTGCTCCAGTTTCCTTATTCTTTTCCCAGCCGCCCGGAGAACAGGCGCTATCTGGCTTCTTTGCGGGATCTGCTCGGAGATGTGCCCGCCGTGGCGGAGTTTCGGCACCGGAGTTGGGTCCGGGAAGACACCTGGGAGTTGCTCAAAAAGTTGGGCCTGGGGTATGTGTGTGTTGACGAACCTGATTTGCCCGGGCTGGTCGGGCGCGCGGTGGCCTGCACGGGGCCGGTGGCCTACGTGCGCTTCCACGGGCGCAACAAAGAAAAGTGGTGGCGGCACGAGCACGCGTACGAACGTTACGATTATTTGTACACGGAAAGCGAACTTCAAGAGTGGGTGCCGGGAATTCAGTCCCTGGTCCAACAGGCGGAAAGGGTGTACGTTGCTTTTAACAACCACTACCGCGGTCAGGCGGTCCACAACGCGCGGATGCTCAAACAAATACTCGGTTTATAATGCCGCCCCGGGCGACTCACGCCAGCAAAGCCAACTAAAACTTATCCGCCGTCCGGAAACTTCCCCCGGGAACCAGGAAAAACGTCCCGGCAAAAGATTATGTGCTTGGGCGGCGACAGACGCGGTGTTTATTGACCGAAGTTTATTTTTTGTGCTATATTTTAAACACCAGGGTTTTTATAAAGGCCTTGCGGGCGTGGCGGAACGGCAGACGCGCCGGACTTAGGATCCGGTGGGCATCCCCCGTGCGGGTTCAAATCCCGCCGCCCGCACCAGGTTAACATACTAAACAGCAAACGGTTGGTCGATTTCCCTTTTGCGGGAGGTCGATTTATTTTTATCTGACCTCTCAAGCGGAACCTGTTTCCACAAATGAAGAAAGCGTAAAAATTTCAAGAAAGGAGATTTGGCGGTGAAGGGATCGGTAAGAACGGCCCGGCGAATCATGGGGCGGCTGAAGAAAGGGGACGATCTTCTGGCGGCCTTGACCAGGGAATGTGCAGACGCAGGGATTGAGCTGGGGGAAGTGCGGGCCTTAGGGGCGGTGAGCAGGGCGCGCGTCGGTTATTACGACCAGGTCGCGCGCCGGTATGAATATGTTGATCTGGACACCCCCCTGGAAATCCTGGCGCTGGTGGGCAATGTTTCCTTAAAGGACGGACAGCCTTTCGTGCACGCGCACATCACCCTGGGCGACCGGGAGGGGCGCGCCTGGGGCGGCCACCTGGCCGAGGGGACCGTTGTGTTTGCCGGCGAATTCATCATCCGGGAATACCTGTCCGAAGAGCGCTTCGAACGCCGGTTTGACGAAGAAACGGGGCTTTTTTTATGGGGCGAGTAAAAAGTTTTTGCAGCGGCAAAAGACAACGGCAGACGGCTTTGCCCTGCACCAGGCGCGCCTGACTGTTCGTTGGCCAGTTCAGTCCTGGCGGAGGTCCGCCCGGTTCACCTGCCGGGGCGGCGCCAGTTGTGCTGAGGCGGGGTCGGCCGCCTGAAAGGACGCTGGTTAGTCACTGAGTTAAAATGTTTCGTACGGCCCGGGCCATCTCTTCCGGTTTGACGGCAAGGGTGTGCCGGACCGGCTTTTTGTTTAAATCCTGAAGCCCTGGCGGCACGGGCAGGCCGGTTTTTTGGGCGAGGAACGCCAGCAGCGCAAACTCACTTTTTTCCCGGACGGCTTCGGGGCCCCAGACGGCCTGCACCACGCTCTGGTTAAATTTAAAGGGGCTGGCGGTGGCGGCGACGATCGTTTGGCGGCGGTCCCCGGTTGCCTCGCGGTAGCGCTCGTATACGTGCATCCCCACGGCGGTGTGGGGGTCGATTAAATAACCATACTGTTGGTATGTATGGCGGATGGCTGCCATGGTTTCCACGTCGCCGGCCGCGTCCGACCAGAAAATTTCCCGGATTTTCGCGTGCGTTGCCGCGTCGACGCGGTAGCCGCCCTTCGCTTTCAGCTCCGTCATCCAGGACGCTATTTTTTCGCCGTCGCGGTCCGTGAGCTCGTAAAGCAAACGCTCAAGATTGCTTGAGATGAGGATGTCCATCGAAGGCGAAATGGTTTTGAAAAAGGGCCGGTTCCGGTCGTAGACGCCGGTGCGGATGAAATCGGTCAGGACGCTGTTCCGGTTGGCGGCCAGGATGAGCCTGTGCACGGGGAGGCCCATCCGGCGGGCGTAAAAGGCGGCCAGGATATTGCCGAAATTGCCGGTGGGGACGACGAAATTGATTTCCTCGCCGGCCGCCAGTTCCCCTTTGGCCAGCAGGTCCAGGTAGGCAAAGAAGTAGTAAACTATTTGCGGCAGCAGCCGCCCCCAGTTAATGGAGTTGGCCGAGGAAAAGCGGTAGCCGGCGCGCCCGATTTCTTCGTTCAGGGCGCGGTTGCCGAAGATTTCTTTAACTCCGTTCTGGGCCTGGTCGAAATTGCCGCGCACGCCGATCACGTGGACGTTTCCGCCCTCCTGGGTGACCATCTGCAGCTTCTGGATCTCGCTGACCCCCTCGGCGGGGTAAAACACGATGATCCTGGTCCCGGGTACGTCTTTAAACCCTTCCAGGGCGGCTTTCCCCGTATCGCCGGAGGTGGCCGCCAGGATGGCGATTTCTTCGGCGCCCCCCGTTTTGGCCACGGCCCTGGTGAGCAGGTGCGGCAGAATTTGCAGGGCGAAATCCTTAAAGGCGTAAGAAGGGCCGTGCCAGAGCTCCAGGACCCAGACCCCGCGGTCGCGGTCGAGCCTGCGCACCGGCGCGACGGCCGGGTCGGCGAAATTGTCCGCGCCGTAGGCGTGCGTGACGCAGGCCGCGATATCCGCCGCCGAAAAATCAGTGAGGAACGGCTCTAAAATGGTGCGGGCGAGCTGCCGGTAAGGCGTTCCGGCCATTGCGAACAGCTGCTCCCGGGTAATTTTCACGGGCCGGTCCGGGACGAACAGGCCGCCGTCGGGGGCGATCCCCATTTTTATGGCCTCCGCAGCAGGCACCGGCGCGGTGTTGCCCCTGGTGCTTTCGTAAAGCAAGCGATCATCTCCCCCCATCCTCTGGATTACCGGGGATAATTTTACCGCTAAGACACGAAGGACGCAAAGATAATTTTTAGAAATGCTGTGCATGTTACAGAATTACAAGATGATGGGGTGGTTCTATGGGGTGCCCCATTCCCGTTCTTTTTTAAGTTTCTTCCCGGCGGCCGCTGCGGTAAAACCATTTGCCGCCCAGGTGGTGAATAAGCTCCGCCGCCTCGTTCCAGCGCTCGCTGAAGAAATCCGTCTGCGCGCCGGCAGCCAGCACTTCTCCCACAAAGAAGTAGTGGTCACCTGTTTTGTAGCGGTCGACCACCCCGCATTCCAGGTGGCCCAGGCATTCAGCAATTAAAGGGGCGCGGATTTTTTTCGCCGCCACCGGCGTTAAGCCCGCCTCTTTAAATTTATCCCTTTCCCGGCCGGAAACTTTCCCGCAGCGCAGAACTTGTTTTAATAGATTGGCGCCGGGGATGTTGAGGGCAAATTCCCCGCCGGCCGTAATCAGCTCGGCGGTCAGGTGCTTCTGGGCAACGGCGATCCCGACCAGGGGAGGCCGGCTGGAAAGGGGGGTCTGCCAGGCCAGGGTCATGACGTTGGATCTGTCCCGGTAGGCGGACGTGACCAGCACCACGCAGCCGGGGTTAATTAAGCGGTAAGCTGCCTCGACGGGCACTTCTATCTTCATAAGCACACCTTCCTTAGAATAGACGAAGATTTTGTTGTTTTATGTCCGCGGGAACTTCCTCCCGAAAGCACAACGGGAGGAAGTTCCCGCGTGTTTTTTGCGCTTTCTAGTTTACCACGGAAAAGGGAATATAATCAACGGGGTTGACGACGGCCTGGACGACAGGAGTTGGGCGATAGGGGATCCGGGCGCCTCGAGCGTTTTGCAAGTGAGGGTGTTTTGTGGTATAATAAGCCATGCAGAAAGGAGAGGAGGTTTTCCGTGGTGAAGAGTTGTCCCGTTTGTCGTCATCCTCTAAAGGAAGTTGCCAGATACGGAGTGCTTATTGATGTTTGCCCTGATTGCCGGGGCGTCTGGCTGGATCGGGGGGAGTTGGAAAAGGTCGTCTCCCTGGCCAGGGAGTTTCGCGCCGACTACGACGATCTCTACGCACATGGGCATGATCGCTACGATAAGCATTACCGCGAATATGAGCATCACGACGAGCGCCCCCATGGTTATTACCATAAAAAGAAAAAGAAGCACGGCATATTCGAAATTTTTGGGGACCTCTTCGATTGATCGCGGCGATTTGAACGGAAGGGATTCGTCCAGGCAGTCCGGTGGGGTGAAAATGACATTTTAGGAAATGGGGAATATAATGGATCCAGGATAAAAATCAAAACGAAGGGGTCGGCATGGAAATAAATAAATGGTACAGGTCAAGCATCGCGTGGCTTGTCCTGATAGCCGCGGCAGCTTTTTTATTGCAAGCGAAGTTTGGTTTTCAGCTGACCATTGGAGAAATAACAGCTATATTAGTCGTTATTAATCTGATTATACGTGCTTTCACGAAGCAGCCGCTGGTTCCGTAGGTCCTGCGGTTTGTCTTCAAATTGGGTTGTAAGCAGGTCGTCCGGTTACGACAGCTTTCGATTGTTGTTTCGCGAAAGCCTTGTGGCTCAAGGGCTGGCAGGATCACTCCCTTCAACGGTGGGGGTTTCAAAAACAGGGTTTTTATCACCGGCTCGTGACAAAATCGTGATAAAGTTTGAACCTATGTGCTGCATAAGCCATAACGTTGTTTAGTTTTTCAACAGGCTTTTTAATTCCTCTAACGTCAACCCGGCCTGCCGCAAAATGGATTTCAGAGTACCGGGTGCAAGTTCCTCATGGAGGGGAACGATAACCGTTCTCTTCTCCCCAGCCAGATATCCCTTCAGTTTAACGTGGCTTCCCTTTTGGCCGGCTTGCTCAAAGTCCAGTGCCCGCAAAACTTCGATCATTTTCCTTCCTGACAGTACAGGCAGCCGTTTCATAAAGCAACGTTTACCTCTAAAGGAGCAATAATGGGGGGCTCAATAGTTGGAACGTCCTTTTCGTCCTCAAAATACAGCTCCAGCGCCTCTTTCAAGTTGGCCAGGGCTTCCTCTAAAGTTTCTCCTTGCGAGGCAACCTCTACCTCCAAACAGCGGGCTACGTACCACTTTCCTTCTTTAGTCAGGGCCGCCGTAAAACGAGCCATAAACCCACCTCCGATTTAAATTATGCCCCGGTATAAGTATTTATTCACCGTGGTAAAATAGAATCCTCCCTGCGCTGCTTTAAGTACGCCCTTCATGCCCACAAGCCCGACGCCACCACCAGCGCGGCCCAGGCGCCTGTGGCCGCCCAATGGATCAGCAATTTTCTTTGCTGCTCTGCTCGACTCATTATTGGCATTTCTATACTAGCACCAACAAATTTGTTTACGGGGCATATCCCGTTCCTGCTACATTCGGGTCTGGTCTAGTAGTTGTAAACCAAGCCCTTTTCGTCATCTAAAATTGACCCCCGATGATATGATCTCCTTCGTTAGAAGGAGGTTAGAGGGGAGTGTTGAGTATGTACCGGTGGCAACAGGTTAAAACGTTAAAGGCGGAAGGAGTCAGTATTAAAAAGATCGCCATGTGACAAAAAAGCCCTGCCGGGCACTTCGGGATAAATCCCCCAGAACCCCGCAGGGCTTGATTTTCCTGGTGCCGAAGGTGGGAGTCGAACCCACACGGGGGGTGGGCCCCACCGGATTTTGAGTCCGGCGCGTCTGCCAGTTCCGCCACTTCGGCGCGTGTCTTCCGCAGCTATAATCCTAGCATATTAACAGGAAACTGTCAACTTATTTCAGCTGTTCGTACTTGGCGAATACCCTTCCGCAAGAGCAGCCGTAAGTGACCAGGTGGTAGTCCCGGCGCTCCTGGATGCTTAAAATGCGGACTTTGCTGTTCATGCCGTAGAGGTATTCGCCGCACCAGGGGCAGCGCTGGCCGGAAACAAAATTTCTCGCCCGCACCGTACAAAAACCCGGCGTTTTTGTTGCTTCTACGATATAATCAGGAAAGCTGAAGCGGGAGATCCGGTAGCGGTCGAGAACCGCCCTGATGGTTTTCAGCATCCTGTCCCGGGCCGCCCCCGTTTGGGAAGTCAAAAATACTTCGATTGCCGTGCGGATTACTTGCTGGTCCTCAAAAGTAGGGAAAGGGTAAATTTGGGCGGGCATGCGGTGAATCGCTCCTGTCCTTTGTCTGCCATTATTGCCTTTTGGGTGGGTTTTCATACCGGTGTGCCGGGCCGCGATCAAATTTTAGCATATTAAATTTTCCCTGGACAAGCTGTTTGAGCGGCTGTTTAGAGAGGTTAGTTTGAAGTTTTTGGAGGTTAATTGTTTATAGTTTGGGCGAATAAGATTATTTAAAAACTAGCTTTCGAAAATCAGCCTGTACCCCGTCAACTCGTAAATTTCCCTCGCCAGGTTTTCCCGCGCGGGATCCTCCGGCGCGGGCGGGGACGCCAGCTTTACCCGGATTTCCTGCCGGTCTTTGAAAAAGC
>JBFMBG010000116.1:0-6786 GCA_040755215.1 Bacillota bacterium
CTGCTGGTGGAAGCATAAAAACCGGGATTACACTTTTCTGTCCCGGCCGCTGGATTACTTTCTCCTGACCCTGCCGGTGATTTACGTGCTGGCCGCCTTTAGCGCGGCAAACTACGGGCTGGCCGTGGATGAGGTCGTCAAAAACTTGCTCTATTTCCTGGTTTACTGGGCGGTTGTTCAGCTGGTGAAAGAGGACGCCAGTATTTCCCGGCTGCTGCACGTGGTCTATATCGCCGCGGTGGGGGTGGCGCTGGCCGGGCTGGCCACGGCGACGGGGATAATTAACATCAAGGACGGTTTTTTGAGCGGGCGGATTTATTCTTCCTTCCAGTACCCGAACGCGCTGGCCAGCTACCTGGCGGCGGCGGGGTTTTTGGGTCTTTTTTTCTGGCAGAAAAACGGGTTTTTAAGCCTGGGCTCGATCATCCGGGACAGGGCGCTCTTAAAGGTTCTCCCGGACTGGCTGCTCCAGTTAAAGCCTTTTGGTTACCTTTACATCGCGGCCAACTTCCTGCTGCTGGCCGTGCTTTTCGGCACCCGGTCCCGGGGCGGCCTGCTGGTGACGGGCGCGGTGTTTGTCCTTTACCTGGCCGGGCTGGCCTGGCCGAGGCGCCTGCCGGTTTTGCTGCACGCGCTGCTGGTGGGGGGTCTTGGTTACGCGGCGGTGCATAAATTTATCCCCGCGGCCGTGGCCAAACAGACGGGCGCCGCGTGGGGGTGGATTTTCGCCGGGCTGGCGGCTGCGCTGCTGCTGCAGGCCGTTTATCATTTTTTGTGGGCGCGCGGGTTTAACTTTTGGGCGCAGAATAAAAGGAAAGCCGGCGGGGTTTTGCTCGGGCTGGTTGTTGCGATTATGGCGGGGGCCGGGGTCATGATGGCGGTGCGCCCTGCCCTGGTACAGAAAATCTTTTCTTTTGAATACTTGCGGAATGCTTTTTCCCGGTTTTATTTTATCGAGGACGCCCTGGCCATGCTGAAAGCGCGGCCCCTGCTGGGCTGGGGCGGCGGCGGCTGGGAGGAGGCCTACCGCTCCTTCCAGCGTTATTTATATGATTCGAACGAGGTGCACAGCTATTACTTCCAGGTGGCCGTGGAAACCGGCGTGCCGGGGCTGCTGGCGGTGGTGGGCATCTGGGCGGCCTTCCTGTGGACGGGCTGGCGGGCCTGCCGGGCGGCGGCCTACGCGGGCGACCGGCGGGCGCTGGTCTGGACGCTGCTGGCGGCGGCAGTGGCCGTGGGCGGCCACGCGCTGATTGATTTTGACCTTTCGCTGTCTGCCCTGACCTTGAGCCTGTACACCATTTTTGCCTGCGTGCGGGCCGCTGGGGATTTGCCGGAAGGCGGCAGCGCCGGCGAAAGGTGTCCGCAAGGCCGGGCGGGGGGCGGGCGGCAGGCGAGTGCCGGGCCGGGAGGCGTTCGGGAGGAGGCGCCGGCTGGGGGCGGGAAAAAGAAAAAGCAGCAAGGGCAGGCTGCCCCGGGCGGCGGAAAAAAGGGTTCCTTTCAGGAAAAGGAAGCGGCGGCCGGAGGGAAAGCGGCGGCAGGCCGGGCGTCCAAAGGCAGGCGCCGGGGGGATTTGCCTGCGCCGAACCGGGCCTGGCTGGCTGTGTGTTCAGTGGTCAGTATTTTGATTTTTTCCCTGGGGCTGATCCTGACCGCGGCTACCAGTTACGCCCGGGCGGCGTCGGAAGAGCTGCAGGGGAAGAGCGTGACGCAGGGTCTGGCCTACCTGGAGAAAGCCGCGGCCTACAATCCTTTTTATGCCGACTATCATTCGAATTTGATGCGGGTTTACCTGGCAATGGGGCAGCCGGAAAAAGCCGTCGCCGAGGCGCACGAGGCGGCGGCGCGCAGCCGTTACAGCGCCGCGAAAAAAGCCGACCTTGCTTCGGCCTGCCTGGCCGCCGGCAAGTACCCGGAGGCCGTAGAATATGCCCGGCAGGCTTGTGAGGCGGCGCCTTTCCAGATCGTCTGGTACGAGCAGCTGGCTCATACTTATGCCGCGGCCGGGCGCGGGGAACTGGCGGCGGGGAATAAGGAGGCGGCCCGCGGCTACCTGGAGGCGGCCCTGCAGGTACCGGAGCTGGTCCAGGCCAGGGTAAGCGCCCTCACCGAGCGCCAGCGCAAGTTGTGGAAAGGCGCCATGCTGGCGGCGACGCCGCGGATCAAGCTGTCCCTGGGGCAGGCCAACTATTTCCTGGGGAAGTGGCCGGAAGCAGAAAAAGACCTGCAGGCCGCGGCGAAAGACAAGGACAGGCAGGTGCAGGGGGAAGCCTACTTCTGGCTGGCCCTGGTCAAGGAAAAGCAGGGCAAGGGGAAGGAAGCAAAAGATTTCCTGGATAAGGCGGCGGCCGTGAACAAGGCGTACACTGGCGCCTTCGAGCAGTTCAAGGCGCTGCCGACGCTGTAAGCGATGCCAATTAATTAGCTGATCATTACGGGGGCCGCTTTTTTGAAATGTACGGTCCCCTGTTTATGTTTCTTTAAAGAAGTGCTTTTCAGACCTTGGTCTTTATGGTAAACTTATCCTAGAGCGAAGGCACAGCCAGGGGGATTATTAGATATGTTTTTGGGAACTTCTTATTTTAGAATGAGATAACGGGTAATTTTTCGCGAAAGGGGGAATTGAGATGACAAAACTCAATAACAAGGATTTATTGCTTCTGCTCTTATATGTTCCCGGGCACACCGGCGGCGTCTGCGAACCAATTCACGGCAGGACACGATTGATGAAAATGGTGTTTTTGTTTGAGAAAGAACTTTATTCTAAATTTCGGTACGACCAGGTTATTGATCAAAACGATTTGCCCGATTTTGAACCGCATCATTATGGGCCTTTTTCCAAGGAGGTTTTTGATGACTTAGAATTTTTAATTAATCTTGGCTTTGTTGAAACCAGTAATAGTAATCAAGAAACACTTGAAAGTGAAGCGAAAGAATATTCCTGGTGGAAAGATGATGCGGGTATATTTGAAGATTTATATGAGGATTCCCTATTGGAGGAATATAAGGAAGAGAGTTTTGCCCTTACGTCTTTAGGGAAAGGTTTCGTAGAAGACAACTTGCTTAAAGAACTTTCTGAAAACCAGCTAAATGCTTTAGAAATATTTAAGTCCAACTGCACAAAAGTAGAATTAGGTGTATTATTGAAATATGTATATACAAAATATGGAGACTATATTACCAAATCAAAGATAAAGGAAAAGGTGCTGTTTTGATGTTGGGTTTTAAAACGGAAAAAGAATTTATTTCCGAGGCGAAAAAATTTTTTCAAAAAAAAGGACTGCTTGTTTATGAAGGAGTGCCTTGTTTGTCCAGGTGTATTGACTTACTGGTTGAGGATAACGATGTTTTTAAAGCAATCGAATTTAAATTGCATGATTGGCGCCGCGGTTTAATCCAAGCCAGTGATCATTTGCTAGCTGTTGATTATTCTTATGTTTGCCTGCCCCAAAGAAGGATCTCCCAAAGGATGCTGAATTGCTTTAAGGGATCTGGAATAGGATTAATGATTTATACCGGCAACGAAGAAGATCCTTTTTGGGAAGTTTTGCCTGCTGAAAAATCAAACGTGAAGTGGCCGGTAGCCGGGAGTTGGTTGAAACGTTCTTTAAGGGAGGGGCAGCATATTGCTAAGTGATCATAATTTACATCTGGTTCGTTACGGGATTCATAACGATGCAAAATATCTTCAAAATGAATTTTTAGAAACGTATGATGTGGTAGTAATAAATGGCAATATGGCTGCTCATTCAGCTACTGCAATGGCCAAATTTATCAGTACGAAGGCGCAAAATAAGGCTTATCTTATTGATCCCCAAACCCACGCTTTGCAGCATGATTTAAAGCACCTTGTTTCAAACAAAACGGGCGAGCTGAAAGAGTCGATTCAAAAGCTATTACAATTTTTTGGAGAGCCTGTTTACTCTAGAATAAAGGAGGAAAAAAGGCCAATATCATTTAAGGATTTTTCTGATCGAGGTAAAAAAAAGGAATTTGTTCAAAATGTCCTCCAGTTTCAAAAAGAAGTTTTATCTAAGCAGGCTGCTGATGACTTAAAATATTATCAGTATGCGGGCATAGAAAATCCTGTCCAACCAATGGTATTAGTTGCGCCTTATTTTTATATGGAAGAAACAACATTGGATTGCTGGCTTCCTTTAAATCTTGAGTTTGTTGAAACAGCTAAACAACTAACTCCAAATCAAAATATTTTTATGCAAGTTGTTATAAGCAAGGATATTTTAGTGGACATGAACCTGTTGCGTCAACTATCAGAAAAGATTAGGGAGAGTGCTGCTGATGGGATTTTTTTGTGGATCGATGATTTTGATGAAAAAGAGGCTGGTTTAACATTATTATCCAATTATGTTGACTTGCTATCAAATATTGGAAAATGTAAGCAAATAATTAATTTATACGGTTCGTATTTTTCAATAGCTTTAATGAAGACAATGCCCGGGCTAAATCTGGTGGGTGTTTGTCATGGCCTGGAGTACGGGGAATCCCGTCCTGTTATTCCGGTAGGAGGGGGGTTGCCTGTTTCAAAATTTTATTATCCGGCATTGCATTCACGGGTACGTTACGAGGATGCGGTTAGATTGGCGCGACCTTACTTAAAATCAAAAGAACTGTATTTTCAACATGTTTGCAAGTGTCCAAAGTGCCGCGAATTAATGAATATGGATACCTTGGAGGAGGCATTTGCTGCATTTGGAGAGGGTAAGCCAATCACTTTCAAGAGAAGCAATCAGATTGTAACTTTAAACTACCCGACCGAACAGGCCCATGATAATTGCGTTAAACATTACTTGTGGAACAAGCACAGGGAGTTTAGGGAAAATATTAAGGAAGCCGGCGAAATTGCCAATCAATTGGCGGAATCTGCTCGGGAGTTTGAAGATATTCTTGGGACCACCGGGATTAATTATTTGTTAAAATGGGCGAAAGTCTTGCGCAAAGGAGTGGGGTAATCCTTTGGCTAAAAAGAAGGACGGGGAAGTTGTGCTCATTACCGGCGCTGGTTTTTCTATTCCGGGAGGGATGCCTTCCCAAGCCGCGATTCTGGAAAATTTAGAAAATTTTACTCCCGGGATTATAGAGAGCGGCGGGTTGGCTTATAATAGTGCCAAACAAAACATCCATAGATTTTTAAATGCAATCTTTTTCGGCGAGGGGGATAACGAAGATTTAAAACAAGAAAATGTTGAGAGGTTAGCAAGCATAGCATTAGAAGACGTTTATACAATTCTGGATAGGTCATTGCAGGGGGAGGACGTGTTACCTCCGTTTTCATTGGAAGAGCTGCAAAAGATTCGTTTAAGCCTGGATGCTTGTGTGATCTATTATTTTAATTCCTTACAGGAAAAGGAAAGACAGAATGGGGAAGATTTATATAAAAATCTTTACCAGCGCCTTGAGGAGATGTACGGCAATAAATGGGCAACAATCAGTACAAACTGGGATACGCTATGGGATAACGTTGTAATCGACAACATGGAGAAAAAGAACCTGTATGTAGATTATGGTGGCCCGGTTTTTCGGATTGTAAATGATTGTGTGATTAATCCCTCAGAAGAGCAATTGGGGTTAAAGCTCTTAAAATTACACGGCTCGTTTAACTGGCTGGAATGTCCGAGATGTCACACGATTTTTGCCAGTAGAGGTAATTTAGGCTGGCGGGGATGTTTTGATCCCATCCGATGCTCCCGATGTATATGCCCAGTTGAAAGTCTGGAAGAGCCTAAATTAAGACCCCTTTTTCTTACTCCTACCATGCTGAAAAGAATAAAAAATCCAATCCTTCAGATTATCTGGGATGAAGCTTTACATGTTCTCAGTAATGCTCGGGAAGTTATTTTTATCGGATATTCATTTCCGTTTGCAGATTATGAATTAAGATACCTGTTTCGCAGAAGCATTTCCCAGGGAACTAAAATAACAGTGGTTTTGCATAAGGATGATGCAGGCGAAGACATGCCGGACAGCAAAAAAAATTTATTGCCGGTTGCTCGTTATAAAAGTTTGTTTGGGTTGTCGGATAAAGATTTTTATTATGGGGGATTTAAGAGTTTCTTTAGTTTAAGTTAACGTTCTTCGCGAATAGAGGGAGTAGCTATTGAACAGTAAAACATGCATTCTTACAGAAAAAAACCGGTTTTGGACAAATTAAAGCTTTTTTGGGGAAGGGTAGTTCCGGGAGTGTCCTTAAAGAATGAGCACGGCAAGATAGTCGATCTGGAGGAAAAACGCCGGCGCCACTCTCCATTTGTGTGGGACGGGCAGCGCGTCAAGCTAAAGCAAAAGGGCCGGGACTGGGAGAAGGAATTTGACCGGGACTGGGCCCGCCGCCAGCAGCGCCGGCAAAAGGTGCTCCTGGCGGTAGCGGTGCTCCTGGCGGTCTGCGTGTTGGGCAGCGCCCTGTTAAAATTAGCCAGGTAAGGTGTAAGATTTTTGCGCGGGGCTTTCGGCAGGTTAGTTGAATTAGATTTTAGCTTTTTGCGTATGCCCAAATATGATCGGCGATGGTGCGCGATTATCCCGTATGCCCCCCGGATGAAGGCGGGGCGTTTTTCTTTGGGGCGGTTTGTTTTTTTCATCATGATTGCAGGAAACAAGAAGGCTTTTGTCGAATTTGCCAGGTATAGCAGTTCGTGTAAACATTAATTGGCGCAAGGAGTGTTGGCGGTTGGAAGACGAAATCAATCTGCGCGATTTGATCGAGGTCCTGCTCAGGGGAAAGTGGCTGATTGCGGCGGTTACCCTGGCGGCGGTGGCGTGCGCCGCCGT
>JBFMBG010000117.1:0-6600 GCA_040755215.1 Bacillota bacterium
TCGGAGCTAGACTGAAGCTATCTTGAAGCTGAGTGCCGGGGCTTGGTTCGGAGCGAACCAGGCAATTGAGAAGTGAGAGGCGGGAGGTGAGAGGTGAGATTTTAAAATTCCCACTTCCAACTTCTCATCTCCCACTTCTCAGTCGCGCTGCCGGTTCGCTTGCCTCATCTGCCCGGCACTCACTGGTAGTTCGTTCTTGAATGCCCTTACTGTTCCAGATCGCCTGCCTGATGTCGAAGTAACCCGATTATCGGTGAGTGCCGGGTCGCTCCTGGCAAATCGAACGGCGGCCTTCATCTTATGTTGGTGACGCTAAAAAGCGATTGGGGGGTGAACTGGTTGCTTCCTGCTGTCTACGTTACGGCTGACGCCGGCGGGGCGGCCCGGGCAGCCTGCCGGGGGCAGGTCGTGATGATTGTGGACGTAATTGATATGTCTACCGTTTGTGAAGCGGCGCTGGATGAGGGGGCGCTGGCCGTATACGGAGCCGCCCCCGACGACGCTTCCCCGCCGGTGCCCGTGGACCAGGTACGGGTGGGGCGCCTGGCGGGTGAGCACGCCTGTTCCTTTAATGCCGGCGTAATCCTCATTGCCGAACCGCGCGTAGGTTCCGACCGGGAAAGGCTGTCTGCGGTGCAAAAAGTGCTCCGGGGAGTCCGGGAGAGCGGGGCAAATGTTGAAGCTGTTTTGCCGAACCTGGGTGCGGAAACCGTGAAACTGGCTGATTTTCAAAGGCGGGTGGTGGTGGTCGCCACAAAAGCCGGAGGGGTTGCCTTTGACGCCGCGCTGACCGGCGGCGCCCCAGCCGTTTTAACGGGCACTGTGGCCCGGACGGTCAAAAAGAGCGGCCCCGCCTGCGCTCTGGCCGCAGCCCGGCGGGCCTGCGCGGCCGCCCGCCAACATCAAAAAGATATCGCCATAGTTGCCGCCAGCGCCAATTCCCTTGAAGACGTTCTGGCTGCAGAATACATTTTTAAATTGATTCTGAAAAGAACCCGGACCCGGATAGTTAACCGGCAATAAGTGATGTCTCGAAGCATAATTCAATTTTAGTTACCATAAAGATAAACTGGACAGGTTCGGGCAGGGGGGAACGGGAATGTGGACGGCCTGGAAAAGCCTTTGGGTTTTCAAGCAAAACTGGCCCTTGTACCTGATCGCGGCGGCCTTTTTTATCCTGGGTGCCGGGCTGGGGGTTTTAACTGTAAACAATCTTCCTGCCGAACAAACCGCTGAAATACACAGTTATCTGAATGTTTTTTTAAAACAAATAGAAATCCTGCCCCTTGACTCCACCCGGGCGGCCCGGGCGATTTTATACGAAAATATCATCTTCATCAGTATTATTTATTTTCTGGGTTTAACCTTTGTAGGCATCCCCTTCATTTTAGGGCTGGTTTTAGGACGCGGTTTCATTTTGGGTTTTGCCGTTTCTTGCTTGACTAAAACAATGTCCTGGCCGGGGTTTTTTTTGGCGGCTGCTGCTATTCTTCCCCAAAACCTTTTATACCTGCCTGCTTTGCTAATTGGCGTGGTGACGGCGATCTCCTTTGCTTCGCTCAGCTTCAAGCGGCACAGTAATTACAGGGTTAAACTATGGAACTGCCTGGTGGGTTATACCTTTATCATGCTGACGGTTATGGCCATGACCCTTGGCGCCGGTTTAATTGAAGCATATTTTTCCCCCTGGTTGACCCGCCTGACTTCGGGACTGATCCGGACGACTTTATAAACTAATCAGTAAGTGAAAGGAAAAGTTTAGTTTATATAGAATGATTAAGATAAAATACATTTTGCCGAGGGGGAAAGTAATGGTCGCCGAGGTTTTTTTTGCGGACATGCGCGCCAAACATAAAGAAAACCTGCTCGATAAACTGGAAAAATTATTTGTCCGGGCCGGCATGAAGGGATTGATTGCTCCCAAAGACCTGGTTGCCTTGAAAGTGCACTTCGGGGAGCGGGGAAACACGGGTTATGTGCGGCCCCAGTTTATCCGCAGGCTGGTTAATCAGGTGAAAAACCTGGGGGGAAGGCCTTTTCTCACCGATACAAATACCCTTTACGCAGGCAGCCGGGCCGATGCCGTCGATCACCTGCAAACGGCAATCGAAAACGGCTTTGCCTACGCCGTCGTGGACGCCCCCCTGATCATCGCCGACGGTCTGGTCGGCAAGGATTACGTGAACGTGCCGGTGCACATGAAACACTTTGCGGAAGTAAAGATCAGCAGCGCCGTCTACCACGCCGATGCTTTGCTGGTAATCAGCCATTTTAAGGGTCATGAACTGGTAGGCTTCGGGGGTGCTTTAAAAAATCTCGGGATGGGCGGGGGTTCCCGGGGTGGAAAACAAATGATGCATTCCGACGTGCTCCCGGAAGTGAACGAAGAAAAATGCCGCGGGTGCGCAAAATGCGAAGAATGGTGCCCCGCCGGGGCAATTGCGGTGGAACAGGAGAAAGGCAAGGCATACATCGACGCGCAAAAATGCCTCGGGTGCGGCGAATGCACCATTACCTGCCCGCAACGGGCCATTGCCATCAGCTGGAAAACCGAACCCCACATTGCCCAGGAAAAAATTGTGGAATACGCCGCCGGGGTATTGAAAAATAAACAAAACAAGGCGGGGTTTTTGAACTTTGTGCTGAACGTTTCTCCCGACTGTGATTGCGCCGGCTGGACGGACGCCGCGATCGTGCGGGACATCGGCATCCTGGCGTCCTTAGACCCCGTTGCCCTGGACCAGGCCTGCGTCGACCTGGTGAACAAAGAAAGGGGTTTGCCTGAATCCAGGCTGGCCGGCCACGAAGATGCGGTGGACAAGTTTGGTGCCATCTGGCCGAACGCCAACTGGGAGCGCCAGCTTGCCTACGCACAGGAAGTCGGCCTGGGAACACGCACGTACAACCTGATCAAAGTCTGATTCTTAGTTACCGAATTTTTAGGGAGTTGCTATGAAAACGTTCGTTCTTTCCATTAATATTGAAAATTGAGGCACTAAGGCACAGAGGCACAAAGAGAAATATATAAACAACCCGGAATATTTACTTTGTGCCTTTGTGCCTGGAAACTTTGTACCTGATATTTTCAAGGGGGTGAGGCGACGCGTGGAAAGGCTGGTGGACAATTTTCTTAACTACCTGCTCCTGGAGCGGGGGCTGGCCGAGAATACACTGGTTTCTTACCGGCTCGACCTGAGCGACTTTTCCGCCTTTTGTAAAAAAGAAAGGCTGGAACCCCTTTCCCAGGCGGCAAGGCAGGCAATCATCCTTTATCTTTTAAAACTGAAACGCGAGGGCAGGGCTGCGGCGACAATTTCCCGCCGCCTGGCGGCGCTGAGAACTTTCTACCGCTTCCTGTTAAACGAGGGATTACTACCCCAGGACCCCACAAACAACCTGGAATCACCCCGGGTTGGGGAAAGACTGCCCCAGGTACTCAGCATTGCGGAAGTAGAGAGTTTGCTTAACCAGCCCCGGGTAACCGACCCGGCCGGCTTGCGGGATAAGGCCATGCTGGAGTTGCTTTACGCCACCGGAATCCGGGTGTCGGAACTGATCTCGCTCGATCTCGACCAGGTCAATTTGAAACACGGGTTTATTCGCTGCCTGGGGAAAGGTTCTAAAGAGCGGATAATTCCTTTGGGAAGCGTGGCCACCTTTTACGTTTCGGAATATCTGACGCGGGCCAGAGCAAAACTAACCAGGGGAAAGTTAACCTCCGCCCTCTTTGTCAACCGGCGGGGCCACCGCCTGACCCGGCAGGGCTTCTGGAAAATCATCAAAAAGTACGCGTTCGCTGCCAGGATCAACAAGGAAATCCATCCTCATACGCTGCGCCATTCGTTTGCCACGCACATGCTGGAAAACGGGGCCGATTTGCGCTCCGTGCAGGAACTGTTGGGGCACGCGGATATCAGCACTACGCAAATTTACACGCACTTAACCAGGGCGAGGCTAAGGGAAATATATGATCAGGCCCACCCCCGGGCATATTAAATTTACTTAAAAAGTCAGCAAGGGAGTCTTTTTAGTTGCTGGAAAATGAACAAGTCAGCCGTTTTATAATCGTTGTTTTGGATGGCGTCGGGATCGGCGCTCTGCCGGACGCGGGTAAATACGGCGACGAAGGAAGCAATACGCTTGTCAACACCGCCCGGGCTGTTGGGGGGCTAAAGCTGCCCAATCTGGCCCGGCTCGGTTTGGGTAATATCGCGGAAATCCCCGGGGTTTTACCGGCGGCAAACCCGGCCGGAAGTTTTGGTAAAATGGCCGAACGTTCACCGGGAAAGGACACCACCACCGGCCACTGGGAAATTGCCGGTCTGATCCTGGACAGACCCTTTCCGGTGTACCCAAACGGCTTTCCGCAAGAATTAATCGAGTTCTTTGAAGAGCGGATCGGCAGGCGCGTGCTGGGCAATAAAGTGGCTTCCGGGACGGAAATTATCGCCGAGCTCGGCGCGGAACACATGCGTACCGGTTACCCGATCGTTTACACCTCCGCGGATAGCGTTTTCCAGGTCGCCGCCCACGAGGAAATTATTCCCGTTCAGGAGTTATACAGGATCTGCCGGATAGCACGCGATTTACTGACCGGCGAGCACGCCGTCGCGCGCGTCATCGCCAGACCCTTTATCGGCCGCCCGGGTGCTTTTATCCGCACGGCCAGGCGGCACGATTTTTCTTTACAACCTCCCGGCCCGACCATTTTAGATGTCCTTAAAGAAAATGGCCTGGCCGTGCTGGCCGTAGGAAAAATTGCGGATATTTTCGCCGGCCGGGGGATTAGCAGGACTGCCCATACGACGGACAATATGGACGGGGTGGAAAAAACTATTGAATTCATAAAGGATAACGGGCAGGGGATTATTTTTACCAATCTGGTCGATTTTGACATGGTTTACGGCCACCGGAACGACGCGTCGGGCTACGCGGAAGCGCTCACCGCCTTTGACCGCCGCCTTCCGGAAATAATTGGCGCCTTGAGCGCTGGGGATATTTTAATTATTACCGGCGATCACGGATGCGATCCGACGACCCCCAGCACCGACCACAGCCGGGAATACGTTCCTGTTTTAGTTTATGGTTGGCACGTACGTCCGGGGGTAAACCTGGGCGTAAGGACGACCTTTGCGGACGTAGCCGCGACGATTGCCGAGCTTTTCGACCTCCCGTTTAAGGCCGGCACCAGCTTCGCGAAAGACATTTTCGACAATTGACGCGACCATTTAAAGATTGAAGATAACCGGGAGGGTGATAATGAAGAAAAACATAGTTCTGATCGGCTTTATGGGTACGGGCAAAACAGCCATTGGGAAACGTCTGGCCAACCGGCTGGGCCGGGAGTTTGTTGACACCGACAAGGAAATTGAACGGGTAACGGGCAAAACCATTCCCCAGATATTTGCCCAAGATGGTGAACTGAGGTTTCGTTCGGAGGAAAGACTGGTGATTCAAAAGCTTTCCCGGAGAGAAGGAATGGTGATAGCTACCGGCGGAGGGGCGGTTTTAAATCCGGACAACGTCGCCGATTTAAAAAGAAACGGGATCCTGATTTGCCTTGCCGCCGACCCGGAAGTAATCTATCAGCGGGTCAGGGTCAAAAAACAACGGCCGCTGCTGAATAAAAAAGGGGATTTGCGGGTGCAAATTCAAGAACTCCTGGCCAAACGAAAACCGTTTTACCAGGTGGCCGACTACACGGTAGACACGGGCAACCGCCTGCCGGACAGGGTGGTGGACGAAATAATTGTTTATCTTACAGAAAGTAATCGTAAAAAAGAAATCGAAAACATGCGCCTCCCGTAAATTGAGGTTAGATTCGGAGGAAAGCCGATGACCATCGATATCCTGGTAAAGCTCGCCGAACGCAGTTACCATATCTACATCGGCTCCGGGCTGCTTGCGGAACTGGGCGTTTATCTAAAGAGTCTGGGTTTAAGCGAAAAAGCGCTGCTGGTTACAAATCCTAAAGTGGGCGCGCTTTACGGGGAGCTGGTGGAAAAAAGCCTCCGGGAAGGCGGTTTTGAAGCAATCGTGGCGGAAGTGCCCGACGGGGAGGAAGCCAAAAGCTTGGCCGTCGCGGAAAATCTTTACGACCTGGCCTACGCCGGCGGTCTGGACCGGCAATCACCGGTCGTCGCCCTCGGCGGCGGGGTAGTAGGGGACCTCGCCGGTTTCGTGGCCGCCACCTATATGCGCGGGGTGCCTTTTATCCAGGCGCCGACCACCCTGCTCGCCCAGGTGGACAGCAGCGTGGGGGGCAAGGTGGCGGTAAACCATCCCCGCGGCAAAAATATCATCGGTGCTTTTTACCAGCCGAAAGTCGTCCTTGCCGATATAAATACGCTTTCTACGTTGGAGCCGCGCGAACTGAAAGCGGGGCTGGCCGAGGTGATTAAATACGGTGTCATCGCGGACGCCGTTTTTTTTGCCTGGCTGGAGGACAACCTGGAAAAGGTTCTTTCCCTGGAGCCCGCCGCGCTCTTTCATACCGTGGCCACGTCCTGCCGGATCAAGGCGCGGGTAGTGGAAAAAGACGAAACAGAGCAGGGGCGTCGGGCGATCCTCAACTTCGGCCACACCATTGGTCACGCCATC
>JBFMBG010000118.1:0-6578 GCA_040755215.1 Bacillota bacterium
GCTGTGAAGACGATCCACCGCTTGAAAAGCCAATGTGCGTTCAATGGTGCCTGGCCGACGCCCTGACTTACGAAGAAAGGGAAGAAGAAGCCGAAGAAGAAGTGAAGCTGGACGAACTGGAAACGGGACTGGAATCATTGATCGACCAGTTTGGGTGGCAAAAGGTAATTGATACCGTTGCCCGCCTGGCCCAAAAAGATTAGGCGAAAGAAGAGGAAATCATGGAGACCGTAACTCCCTTCAAAGAAGTAATTGAGGAAATTAAAGCAAGCGGCGGAGACGCCGTCAAATTCTGCTACCAGTGCGGAAAGTGCGATACTGTTTGCCCCTGGAACAAGGTTAGACCCTTCAGTATGCGCAGGTTAATCCGCGAGGCCGTATTCGGTTTGACCGAAATAGAGCACGAAGAAATCTGGCGCTGCACTACCTGCGGAAAGTGCCCGGCAGTTTGCCCCCGGGACGTAAAGCAGATCAATAACATGGTGGCCCTGCGCAGGATCGCAACGGGATACGGCGTTTTTCCCGGCGGGGTCAAGCCCGTCCGCACCGTAACCGCGGGCCTCACGGCAGAAGGCAACCCCTTTGGCGAAGAGCGGGCAAAAAGGGCGGACTGGACAAAGGGCCTGGGTATAAAAACATTCACCGAGGAGATGGAAATTTTATATTTCCCCGGCTGTTACCCCAGCTACGACGCAAGATTAAAAAAGGTGGCGCAAGCCACGGCCAGGATCCTCAACAAAGCAGGGGTAGACTTCGGGATCCTGGGCCCCAAAGAAAATTGCTGCGGAGAAAGCATCCGCAAAACGGGTAATGAAGAATTATTTAAACACTTGGCCAGGGAAAACATTAAAACCTTTATTGATCACGGGGTGAAGAAAATCCTTGTCTCCTCCCCGCATTGCTACCACACCTTTAAAAACGAGTATCCCGAATTCAGGGTGAACTTTGAAGTGGTGCACATCTCCCAGTATTTGTTCACGCTGATTAACGAGGGAAGGCTTCCGATCACCGGGGAATACGGCAAGAAAGTTACGTATCACGACCCGTGTTACCTGGGCCGGCATAACGGCATCTATGACGAACCGCGGGAGGTCTTAAAGAAGATCCCCGGCTTAGAACTGGTTGAGATGCCCGAGGCGCGGGAGGACAGCCTCTGCTGCGGAGGGGGGGGAGGCCGGATCTGGATGGAAACGCCAAAGTCTGAGAGATTCGCCAACCTCAGAATAGAGCAGGCTGTCGAAACCGGGGCCGCAGTGCTGGTTACCTCCTGCCCCTACTGCCTCACCAATTTTGAGGACAGCCGGGTAGTCCTGAATTACGATGAAGTCATCCAGGTTAAGGACATCACGGAGATCCTTCAGGAAGTGATTTAGAGGACGGCGAAACTAGACATGCAAGATACAACTGGTGGATCGGACAGGAAAGGCGCCGCAGTGGAAATAGTCTGCGTTCGCTTTGCGGACGGGGAATGGGCCAGGACCCCGGTTCACGTGCCTGGCGAGATGGAGCTCACCATCTATGTAAATGGCCAGGAACTGGTCACCGTCCTGTGCACTCCCACCAGGCTGAATTACCTCGTCCTCGGATTCCTGTATGCCGAGGGAATCATCTCAGGCCCAGACGACGTGGTGATGATGCGGGTGTGTGAGGATGAAGCACTGGCCGATGTGAGGCTTAAAAACCCCGGGTATAAATTGCCGGCGCAAAAGACCCTCACCTCCGGGTGTGGTGGCGGGGCAACTTTCAAAACTCAGGGAGAGAGGGTTGCTTCGGATCTTGTTGTTACTCCAACGGAAGTGCTGTCCCTGATGAAAAAGCTTCAAGAGAAGATGGAGCTCTACCGGCTGAGCGGCGGCGTGCACACCTCCGCGCTGGCCGATACCAAAAACCTGCTCGCCGTGGCTGAGGATATCGGACGGCATAACACTCTGGACAAGATCCAGGGCGAATGTCTGGTGCGGGGGCTGTCAACAAAAGACCGGCTGCTGCTGACCACCGGTCGCGTTTCGTCGGAAATGTTGCTCAAGGCGGCAAAGATGCAGGTCCCGGTTGTTGTTTCGCGGCACTCGCCGACGGGGAGAGCCGTTTCGCTTGCCCGTGAGCTGGGTATTGCCCTGGTTGGTTATGTGCGGGGAAGCCGCTTCCTGGTGTATTCCCACCCGGAGCGACTTGGCTGCAAAACAAATTAAGTATGGCCGGACCCGGACAGGACGGGCAATAAAACCTGATGAGGTGATCGCAAGTGGAAATGCTAATTCAACAACTTTGCAATAGTAATTTTGGAGACGTCATGGTTGTCGGCGGGGGGATCAGCGGCATTCAAGCCTCCCTTGATCTGGCCGCGGCCGGTTTTAAAGTTTACCTGGTGGAGAAAGCGCCGAGCATCGGCGGGCACATGGCCCAGCTGGACAAGACCTTTCCCACCAACGACTGCTCCATGTGAATCCTCGCGCCCAAGCTGGTCGAGGTCGACCGGCATCAAAATATCGAGGTCCTGACCTATACGGAAGTGGACAGGGTCGAAGGGGAAGCGGGAGATTTTAAGGTAACGCTGATTAAAAAGCCCCGGTACGTTATCGAGAGCAAATGCACGGGCTGTACTACCTGTGTAGAATACTGCCCGGTCGTCTACCCCGATCAATTTAATCAGGAAATATCGAAAAATAAAGCCATCCATATCTATTTCGCGCAGGCGATTCCCCTGGTCACCTATATCGACGAAAGCTGCCTTTACCTGAAAGAGAAGAAATGCCGGATTTGCGAAGCAGTCTGTAAGAATGACGCCATCGATTTCCATCAAGAGGCGGAGAAGGTAGCAGTAAAAGTAGGGGCGATCGTTCTGGCGCCGGGCTTTGCGCCGTTTGATCCCGGGCTAAGGAAGGAATATCGCTACGGAGAGTTTGCGAACGTGGTCACCAGTATGGACTACGAGCGGCTGTTATGCTCTACCGGGCCGTACGAAGGGGAGATCCTGCGCGCTTCCGACAAAAAGCATCCCCATAAGATAGCCTGGGTGCAATGCGTGGGTTCCCGGCAGGTTACTCCCGGCGCCAACAGCTATTGTTCAGCCGTCTGCTGCACGTATGCCCAGAAGCAGGTCATTTTAACCAAAGACCACGACCCGGGGGCCGAGTGCACGATCTTCCATAACGATATCCGTTCTTATGGCAAGGATTTCGAGCGGTACTACCAGAGGACGGAAAAACTTCCCGGGGTCCGCTTCCTCAGAAGCTACGTATCGATCGTAAAAGAAGACCCGCAGACCAGAAACGTCACGATCCGGTATACCACTCCCGAAGAGGGGGTAAAAGAAGAAGAGTTCGATCTGGTGGTATTGTCCGTGGGCCTGACTCCCCCTGCTGATTTTCAGGACCTGGCCAAAAAGTTCGGCATCGAGCTCAATTCCCACGGATTCTGCAAAACCAATCCGGCCAATCCGATGGAGACCTCCCGGCCGGGGATTTTCGTCAGCGGAGCCTTCCAGGGCCCGATGGACATCCCCGAGTCGGTTTTCAGCGCCAGCGGCGCCGGCTCCCAATGCGGCGAACTCCTTGCCTACCGGCGGGGAAGGCTGGCCAGAGAAAGGATCTATCCGCCGGAAAGGGATGTCTCGGGAGAGGAACCCAGGATAGGCGTCTTTGTGTGTCATTGCGGGGCTAATATCGGGAGGGTGGTGGACGTTCCTTCCACCGTTGAATATGCCCTGACCCTGCCCAATGTTGTCTACGCCCAGGAACAGCTATTTTCCTGTGCCACCAATGCGGCCAAAGAAATAACCGACATGATCAAGGAAAAAGGGCTGAACCGGGTGGTTGTCGCCGCCTGCTCCCCCCGGACCCTGGAGCCGTTATTCCGGGATACCCTGCGGGAGGCGGGAATCAATCAGTATTACTTCGAAATGGCCAACATCCGGGAACATTGCTCCTGGGTCCACGCCAAGGAAAAGGAAGAGGCCACCCGCAAAGCAAAGGATATCATCCGGATGTCGGTAGCCCGGGCCCTTCGTTTGGAGCCCCTGCAGGAATTTGAGCTGCCCGTTCACAAGGCGGCGTTAGTGGTCGGCGGAGGCCTGGCCGGCCTGACCAGCGCTCTCTCCATCGCGAATCAGGGACACGAAGTTCACCTGGTGGAAAAAGAAAAAGAGCTGGGAGGAATCGCCCGCAGAATTCATTCCACCCTGGAAGGGCTGGATGTTCAGACCTACTTGCGGGAACTGATCCGCAAGGTGGATCAGCACCCCTTAATCCACGTCTATACTGGCGCTACCATCATGGAGGCCACCGGTTATGTGGGGAATTTCGTGACCAGAGTAGAGTCTGAAAAAGGGGTCGCCGAAATAAAACACGGCGCGGCCGTCATCGCTACCGGCGCCGAGGTATACAGACCCACCGAATACCTTTACGGCGAAGACGACCGGGTAATGACCCACCTGGAGCTGGAGGAGCAAATCGCCAAAGGAGACGAAAAGGTAATTAACGCAGAGAGTCTCGTGATGATCCAATGCGTGGGCTGCCGAAATGAAGACAGAAATTACTGCAGCCGGGTCTGTTGCAGCGAATCGATCAAGAACGCCTTGAAACTAAAAGAGCTAAACCCGCAGATGGATATCTACATTCTCTTCCGGGATATCAGAACGTATGGGTT
Organism: Bacillota bacterium; assembly: GCA_040755215.1. Lineage (GTDB taxonomy): Bacteria > Bacillota > Desulfotomaculia > Desulfotomaculales > Nap2-2B > JAIMBK01. The sequence continues at coordinate 4,645 of JBFMBG010000118.1, forward strand.
CAAAGAGAATTATTACCGGGAAGCGGCCGGAAAAGAGGTAAGGTTTATCCGCTACGAGCCGGACGATCAACCCCAGGTGGAAGCTGCGGAGGATGAGGAAGGCCGGCCGGTCTTGCGGGTTACCGTGACTGATCCGATTTTAGGCCAGAAGCTTGCCATAGATGCCGATCTGATTGCTTTGGCGGCCGCTGTTATCCCTGCCGCCGGAACCAGGGAAGTAGCTGGATTATTCAAGGTTAATTTGAGCCCGGACGGCTTCTTCAAAGAAGCCCACGTCAAATTAAGACCGGTTGAGTTTGCTACCGACGGCGTTTATCTTTGCGGGATGGCTCACTATCCCAAGTTTATCCCGGAAACGATTAACCAGGCTTATGGCGCTGCCGGGCGGGCCTTAACGCTTCTCTCCCGTGATACAGTTACCGCCTCCGGCTCTGTTTGCGAGGTGAATGAGCAGAAGTGTATGGGTTGCGGGGCATGTAGCGCAGTTTGTGCATATGGCGCCATCGAGTTCCGGGAGACCCGCCGGGGCAAAAAGGCGGTGGTTAACCCTGTTCTCTGTAAAGGAGACGGTCTCTGCAATGCAAAGTGTCCAACGGGGGCTATTCAACTCAAGCACTTTACCGATGAAGAGCTCTTGAGTCAAATCGACGCGCTGGTTCCGGCGGAAGATCGGCAACTTGCTGCCGTGGGCAGGTAGATATACGAACAGGTGCAGGACCTTCTATGTTGGTCAATTTAAAAAAGGGGGTGGAACGGATGAGGACAGGATTTAAATTTAAACCGAGAATCCTGGGTTTTGTCTGCCATTGGTGAGTGTACGGCGCTGCTGACCTGGCTGGAGTTTCCAGACTGCAATATACGACTGAAATGCGGCTTATGCGCGTCATGTGTTCCGGGAGAGTCGACCTGAAGCATGTCCTCCGGGCCTTCTCGAATGGAACAGACGGGGTGTTTATCGGCGGCTGCCGTTTTAACGAATGTAATTATACTACGCACGGGAATTACCATGCGCTGAACATGGTGCTGCTCTGTAGAAAAATAATGGAACACATCGGGCTGAACCCGGAAAGGCTAAGGCTCGAAGTTATGTCCGGCAGTGAAGGAAACCTTTTTGCCGAAGTCGTGAATGATTTTGTCCAGAAGGTAAAAGAGTTAGGCCCTCTCGGGGAAGGCGAAGGAATAGACATCAAGTCCAAACTTGCGGAAATTACAAAGTTAGTCCCCTACATTAAGCTGGTGAAGCAGGAGAAGCTGGCGTCACGTCTGGAAAACCCGGAAGAATATGACAAACTTTTCACCAGTGAAGAGATAGACAGGTTAATTCTCGAAGCACCCGCGTACTATATTGATCCGGGTAAGTGCCAGGCGTGTATGACTTGCGCCAGGAGATGCCCTGCCGAGGCGATTATAGGCGGCAAAAACCAGATCCATATAATTGATCAAGAGAAATGCATCAAGTGCGGAACTTGCTTTGAAGTTTGCCCCCCTCGCTTTGGGGCGGTGAGGAAGATTATCGGGGAGCCTGTTCCGCCTCCTCTTCCGGAAGAAAAAAGAACCATCGTCAGAAAGGGGAAAGAAAACTGAGCTAAATAGAAGTACTAAGGCATAAAGGCACCGGGGCACAGAGGGAGAAAGGTGCGGGGGAGAAAGATGTCCCGCATCACGGCCTCTTCAGCAGGAGCGCCCAAACATTCCTGGTCAAGGGGACATGGATGCCCTGATAAATTTTTATTGCAGCGACTGGCGTCCGACGACCGACGACTGAAAGGAGGCGGGGTTTTTGTTAAGTGGTAAGACAGCCATTATTACCGGCGCCCGGCAGGGCATCGGCGAAGCGGTGGCGCTGGCTTTCGCCCGGGCGGGGGCCGACTTAATGCTGGTGAGCCGCCGGATCAAAGAAGACGACGCGGTGGTGGCCGGCTGCCGGGAAGCCG
>JBFMBG010000119.1:0-6576 GCA_040755215.1 Bacillota bacterium
CGCTTCGGGGTAACCCGCGAAGAGCTGGAAGGGATACCTGACGATGCGGTGGACGGTTAAGTGGCTCCCGGAAGCTGTAGACGACCTTGAAAACCTGGACAAAAGCGTCCGCAAAAAGGTACTTAAAGCGGCGTTAAAACTCGAACTCGACCCCCTGCGCGATGGAAAACCTTTGGGTGAAAAACTTGCTCTCGACCTGGTCGGATTAAGAAAGATTAACATTGAAGGCTGCCGCCTGGTTTATCTACCGGAAAAAGAAGTCGTGTTCGTGACCGTCGTCGCCGTCGGAAAACGGGAGGGTCTGGGGGTTTACAAAACACTGGAACTCGAAAAACTCTCTTGTTGCCCTGCGCCCCCCGTGGTAAAATATCTATAAACCTTTTTCAACGAATCAGGTGGCGCCTAAAACGCGACTTGCCGCTTAATTCCAACCCGCAGCTTAAAATACTACGTTTAAGGAAGTGCCCGGTTTTGCCCCGGAAGCAATGGTACCCAGCCTTTGTTGCCGCGATCAGGGAAATTGTCAAAGATGCTCCGCCGGAGCAGGTGGAAGTGGTTCCCGAAGCGGCTCTATCGTCAAAACCGCTGGATGTAGACGAACTGGTGGAACCAGGAGTCATGGAGGAGGTACTGAAAATGGCCCGGCGCATGCCGGATCGCTCAGGCTACCACCAGAGCAAGGAAAACTAAACCGTAAGACAGGCGGGACAACAAAGGTTAAAGGTCCGTCCGGTCAAGAAACCATAGTATTAATATTTTGTAAGCACAAGGAGGCCTACGATGAAATTTGACAGGATTACTGTAGATCCCCAGGTATGCATGGGGCAACCTACCATTCGCGGCATGCGTATTACGGTGTCTTTCATTTTAAAACTTTTGGCTTCAGGCATGAACATTTCTACCATTCTTAAGGCATATCCAGAGTTAGAAGAAGAAGATATTCGCCAGAGCTTTGCCTATGCCGCCTGGCTTACTGCTGAACAGGCAAGGCCCTTTCCCCTGGAGGCTACTGGCCATTGAGTAAACTGAAATATTTTGCAGATATCCACATCTCCCCTCTTACCTGCAATTCGCTCCGGAAAGCAGGATATCACGTTTTAAGGGTGAATGATGTCCTCCCCTCTACCGCTTCGGACCTACGGATTATTGAGTATGCACGCCAACAAAATATGGTGATCATAACCCAGGAGGGCCGTCCGCGCCGGCAAAAGGCGGCCCGCCTCAAGAACGGACGATCAACATCAAAAACATTCTCCCGCGGAGCCTCTGATTCACCCTTTCAGATAACGCCCATGCCCGCGGACGCACGAAAAAATTCCGGGCCCCTTTTGGGGGACCCGGAATTTTGTGCGCTTTGCCTGCTTTCAGGCTTAGAGCTCCATGGTGACGGTCTGGGTGGCTTCATCCCAGTTCACCCTGGCTCCCAGGGCTTGGGCTACCCAGCGGAACGGCAGCATGGGTGCGGCCGGGATCGGCGATCTCGGCGGCCACGTCCATGTTGACGGCGATGCCGTTAATCAGCATGACGTTGCTGCCGATGGTGAGCTGGATAACCTTTTCTACCTGTAATTTTAATTTCGGGCCGGCAGCAACTTCTTTAAATCGTCAATACCGGCGAGATCAAACAGGGCCTCGCCGATTTTTCAAAAGGAAGACTAAACGATTAAAGGCTGCCCAATAGGACAGCCTACGCAAGAAAGACTATTTTCCGAGCCCAAGGCTCCATATAAGATATTATTGTTAATTACATTTTAGGGAACGTATGATGGTTTGTCAAGAACTTTTTTTCCAGGACGAATCGCGATTTGGTTTATAATTGCTACTGAAATCCGATCTAAAACTCTTCCGTCCAAGATTTTCGGCTCTGGAGGGATTATAATTCTCTGTTTGCTAACATTGCTTACGTTTAGAACGTTAGCCCAATGATCCTTGGAAGAATTCATCCCTGTTTCCTCCGCCCGTCCTATAATCTTCCAAAATAATTTACACTCCCGTGACCATGTCGGGCGCGCTCACAAAAAAATTCCGGGCCCCTTGGGAGGGACCCGGAATTTTTTTTTCGTGTTTCAGCATCTGTTTTTTTGATCTCCATGGTGACGGTCTGGGTGGCTTCGTCCCAGGTTACCGTGGCGCCCAGGACCTGTGCTACCCAGCGGAACGGCAGCATGGTGCGTCCGAGATCCACGATCTCGGCGGCCACGTCCATGTTGACAGCAACACCGTTGATCATCATAACGTTGCTGCCGATGGTGAGCTGGACGACCTTGTCGCCCTTGATCAGGGTAACCTTGCCGTCAGCGTACATGATGTTGTCAGCGGTCACCCCGCAGTGTCCGGGCTTTCGGCAGAAACGGTTGCGTCGTAATCACCGTACGTTCCAACAGTGAGCTCGGTAACATTAGCATTGCTATCACCGCTTACTTTTGCAACCATGTCGCCGTATTGGGCCTTGGTTTCGTCATCAACCTCGAACGCGAGGGCCATTTCAAAGTAAGTTGCTGTATCGGAATCGTCACCTTATGGCAGTTCGATGGTCAACTCGTCTTCATCCACGTGGAACTTCAACGCCTCGAGCATGTCCTCGTCGCCCCAGATTCTGGGGCCGCTGCCGAGTTCGACGCTTTCGTTCGACTTTTTCCAGACGAAACCTTTCGGCAGAACAAACTTCAACGTTTCGTCCGTATCATCCGCCAGGGCGCTGGGCTGGCTTTCCCTTACCCGGATGGTTACTTCGAAATCGCTGGCCGAGGTCTGGTCGTCGGTAACCGTCAGGGTCACGTCACCGCCGCTGACCATACCAATGGTCACGGAACCGCTGGGGAAACCGCTCGCCTTTTCTTAACCTTTCTTCGATCTGTTGTTTCCGGTTTTGCTTTAAAATCTGCAGTGTAGTTCCGTCTTAAGGCACGCGGCGCCGGGCGGCGGCAGTCTTGGGGGGCTGGGTGCAAACCTTTCCGGGCAAATTAACTAAAGTCCGGGTGATCTGCAAGCTCTGCCGCTCAAAGTCGATGTCCCGCCACTGCAAACCCAGGAGTTCGCCCAGCCGGGCGCCGGTAGACAGCGCCAGGTAAAAGAGGCAGTAATATTTGCCTCCCCGGGCAACCCGGAGAAAACGAGCGGCCTCTTCCTCCGTCCAGACCCGCATTTCTTCCTGCCTTGCCAGGGGTGAATCAACCATGTCGGCAGGATTACAGATGATGAATCCCCACTTCAAGGCCTTGCGCAGAGCCGCCCGCAGGGTTATGAAAAGGGCTTTTTTAGTAACCGGCTTGACCGGCAAGCGGTTCATCGCCGTCTGGATATCCCCGGCAGTGAGTTTTTGCAAAAAAAGGGGGCCGACTGCGTTTTTCCATTGCTCGACTTGCTTCTGGTAGGTATACAGCGTTGATGGCTTAACCCTTTCTTTTGTTGCCTCCAGCCACTGATCCAGAAATTCCGGCACGGTGATCTTCTTTCTTTCAGGACGGAGCCCGGTTACTTCCGTAATTAACCGGGCCAATTCCCTTTCCGCTTCTCTTTTTGAACCTTTTACTGTCACCCATTTTTGGCGTCTTTTCCCGGTAACGGGATCCCGCGGGAAATCCAGCACCAGCGTCCAGGATTTCTTGCTTCTCTTCCTGATGTGACCGCGCATAGTTTTCTCTTCTCCTCCCTTATCCTGGTTGATTGTTTGCTATTAACAATGTTCCGGCCAAAAGGCAACTCCCTTGAGCGATCAGCACGAAACCAGGCACCAAGATTTTTTAATTTTTTTCCCGGTGGATGGAACTTTTTAGGCTGGTCTGTTGTCTAACAAATCAGGATACTTAGAAGAAGTGATTAACAAAATAAATACCTGCCTGGCAACGGGGAAAATTTTTGCTAACCAGGAAGGAAAAATGGGTGGACGTGCAGAATATTCCTTTGTTGCCTGACTGATTTGCTTACTGGCTGGCTATGATCAGCCCGTAATAGAAAACGCAGCAATTAAACGAGGCTTCAGATGTAGCAGGAAATGAGAGATTTTTAAAGGGGGGAGCGGCAGGTAAAGAAGGGCGGCCGGCCCGCAAGAATGACGGAAGAAAGCCTGTATTTTGAACACGCAAAAGACTAAAAAGCGCAATGAAGTTAGAAAACAATTTTTAAAAGGAGGTTCAAACTGGATGCGGAAATCCAGGAAACTGATTGCCATCCTGGCCACCCTGGCCCTCTTGGCGACCCTGCTGGTGCCGATGGTAACCCCGGCGGCGGCAGCAGGTACTTACACTGCTATAGGCTTTACTACTGTTAGCGACGAAGGCGATAGGGCTCTTGGTAAAGTAAAGGTGGAATTTAATACTAACGACGTTACCGGAGCAGAAGATTTATTTTTCAGTCTACCGGCGAGTTTCAAATACTTCCCTGATGCTGTCAACAGATCAAACGTTGTATTTGGTACTGATACCGTGAATGGTACGGTTTATCTTGGCTCGGCCAGCGGTGATAAATACATTGAGCTTTCCGTTGCTGCTGGCAGTAACGCGGTATCGATAAACGACTTCACACTCAGTACTGTATCCGACAATCAGTTTAAAGTTAGTTATGATGGCACCCCCAACGGGACTCAAGGTGAAACTGACGCTATATTTTACGTTGATTTCAAAAAAGTTTATGTACCGTCTTATGATGGAGATATTAAGGTTGCCATCGACGTTCCTAATGGGTCAGCCTTTAGCGACGGATCTGTTGTGATCGGCACGACCTCTGGCGGAAAGGTTGCTGTAGCAGTAACAGATACTGAGACAAGTAATTCAGATTTTGAAGTTACTCTTCGCATCGAGGAAAATGTTACCGGCGCCCTGGAAAACAAGGCGGATAGCCTGAAGTTCATCCTGCCCGACGGGTACGAGTGGAAGAGTTCGCCTTTCGTAAGTACAACTCATATCTGGGGTGACGACCTTGGAATTACTGCTAGCGACTTTACCGTCGATAAGGACGAACTGAGCTTTAACCCCGGAGCTGCCTCTAGCACTAAAGCTACTTGTTTCGAAGTAACCCTGGCATTCGAAGTAGTTGACGAAAGTAAAGTCAAGGCCGGCGACATCACCGCACAGGTAAGGGGAGAGAGCACCGTTACTCCTTCCTCCCTGGTGGTAGGGACTTACGGCGACTACAGTGCCACTGTCGAAGCCGTTGACGCTAGCGACCTCCCCACCGTTTACTCCGGCAAGGTGGAGCAGGCAATAAGCGACATCAAGATCAAGGAATCCATTGCTGGAAGCATCAGCAATGGCCGTTACATCAAGTTCGAACTGCCCTCCTATGCAAGGTGGACCACTGTGCCAAATACTGTTACCGATAATGGTCTCACTCTCACATTTGACGGCGTGGCGGGATCGGTAGGTAATATTGTCAAGTACAAAGTTACCGGTCCCAGCAACTCCGCTGCAGAACTGGAAATGAAAGACATGGAAGTCTTGCTTGACGTCTGCGCTCCCGGCGACCTCAAGGTTAAGGTATACGGCAATGCCGGTGTGGAGGGAGAATTTGCGGTAGCCAAGATCGCTTCCTCGATAACCGCCAAGGCCGAATCCAAGCCTGAAGTCAAGATCGGTATGGCCGCCCAGAAGATTGGTGATATCACCATCACCGAGGCGAAAGCTGGTGCGATTAAGGAAGGAACCCTCTCCCTGAAAGTGCCGCAGGGCGTTGAAATCGCCAAGCTGCCCAAGGTGGAAGTTGTCTCTGGCGACCTTGATATCGATACCGCCGGGATTTACAGGTCTAAGCCGGCTTCGACCGACTTTTATCAAATTGTGAATATACCTATTGAAAACGACAGCAACGATGCCAGCACAATCAAAATTAGCGATCTCTACGTGACCGTGGACCGCACCGTAGCAGAGGGAGACCTTAAGGTAGCCATATTTGGATCAGCTGTTCTGGAGAGCAATGGTGATCCGAAAGACGACTGGTTCAATGACAGCCAAGGCGATATCAACAATGACAATACTATTGATTATTATCCCCCCTCTGGCACATACAGTGGTACTAATGATAGCCTGTTCCCGGCCACCGCTGCTTACACCGCTGCCGCGGCTGCTACGGTAGTTACCCCGGCTCCAGGCGAACAGAAAGCCAAGGTCGTCTTCACTATCAATGATACCAAGTACACTGTTAACGGCGTAGATCAGACCATGGATGTGGCTCCGTATATCAAGGACGGACGGACTTTCGTACCGGTGCGCTACGTGGCCCAGGCCCTTGGTGTGACTCCCGAGAACATCCTGTACGCTGACGGCAAAGTCACCCTGATTAAGGGCGACAAGGTCGTGCAGCTCACCATCGGGAGCAACGTCATGGTGATCAACGGTATAAGCATCGCTATGGACGTTCCCGCCGAGATTAAGGATGGCCGCACCATGCTGCCGTTCCGCTGGGTAGCCCAGGCCTTAGGCGCCAAGGTGAACTGGGACGAAGCCACCCAGACCGTCACCATGGAGCTCTAAGCCTTCCAGGCGGTTATAAACGCTAAAAATTCCGGGTCCCTCCAAAGGGGCCCGGAATTTTTTCGTGCGCCCACGGGCACGGCGGGCCTGCTTGTTCTTATCCGGAGCC
>JBFMBG010000120.1:0-6565 GCA_040755215.1 Bacillota bacterium
AAGTATACCACCTGATGTGCCTACCCAGTCCGGCTTTGGTTATTTCCCGACATAGCTCCCAGGCATGCTCTTCGGGGATATTAAACTCCGCATCACAAAGATGAAAACAGTCGATTCCCTGGGCCAGGAGGTTTTCCATCTCGTGCACGACGTGGCTTTTGGGCCGGAGCCGAAGCTTTCCTCCTTTGGCCAATGGATCGGCGCAGTAAATACATTTGCGGTCGCATCCCCGTTTCGTTTCAATACCTACCTGCCCGCCCTCGTGGAAGTAACTTCTGTTGTCAACGACCGATCGTCTCTTGAGAGAACCGAGGCCGGCCAGGTCAGAGTATTGGGGGCGGTTCATCACCACCCGTCCTCCCCGGCGGTAGACAAGGCCGGGTGTTCTCAAAACGTTTTGTCCTTGCCGCTTAAGAAATTCAGCCAGCGCCCATTCGCCATCGCCAATTATGCCATAGTCGGCTCCACAGTATGAAAGCGCAGCTTCCGGCATGACCGAAAAACCGCAGCCGCCAAGGATAACCGGACTTTCGGTCAGGGACTTCACCAGGCCGACCAAATCCCTTATTTGGGGCAACAAGAAGTCTTTCGTCGCAAAACAACAATCATCGGTATTGCGGACCGAAACGCCAATGGCCTCGTAAACCTGCCTGGCCAGCACTTCTCTGACTGCGGCTGAAGGATCGGCTTCCCAGGCCAGGTCCAATAATTCAACCTGGAAGCCCTGGTCTTCAAGGGCAGCAGCCATGTAATCCAGGCCCACAGGGGTGACCGGGGGGCGGATCCGGTTTGGGTTAATAAGAAGGACAGATTTCATATAGAACCCCTCCTCAGCATACCTCGTTGTGGAAATCATCAGAAAAATTCTCGTACCGGAGGTAACCTGCCACCAGCCACCGCCTCGGGTGCACACCGTCCCGTAGAGAGTGCCAGAAAATTTACACCTCCCCTGCGGGATCAAGTTACCTTCGCCAGCACCCGGTTAACTTCGTTGATATTGAAATATTCCGGGTCAAACTTTCTCCTGCCCGTGTCCTTTTCTGCCCAGACCAGATAATCGTTGTACTCCGGGTGCCCGGGGTCGCTGATAACGCGCAGAAATTCTTCGTAACCCGAAACTCCCCCCACGTCTTCCGGCAGTCTGTGGCGGGCACCGGCGACGCATACAGGGTAACGCCGTCCCTCTTCTGCCGGCAGGATTTTCTCCAGAACCACCTCATGCCGCCAGTTATCTCCGAAGTCGTAGGTATAGACGCACCTTTTGCGTTCGCCGAGAAAGGCATCGATTTTCGTTCTTTTGGCGTTCAGCTCTTTTGCGCCTCCGTACAGTTCTCCCGGGGCATAATCGGGGTCGGGAACGTGAACCACCACATCACCAAAGTCAAAATCAAACAGGTGGTAGTCCTGCCAGCCAAAGGCAGCCTGAATGATTTTGTGCAGCTTGTGAAAAGTAATGCCCGACGGCACCAAAACCCGCCTCCAGATGGGCGGCTCGATCTCCTTTATGGTTATCATAAGCTGATATACCGCATTTGATCCCATGATCCATCTCCTTTCTATATTTCGCTCACAACAAGATGAAGGCAATATTTCCTACCGTAACCTTTGTATTTTTCGATCCCTCAGAAGTAAGGATCATTCCTGCCTGTTTTAAGCAAAATTCTTCGTAGTAAAGATGCGTATTCCGATGAAATCGACCACTGATTCCGAAGTAAATCGACCACCTGTTCCGAGGTGAAAACGACCACTTTCGGAGCGAAGCGACGCCCTTATCCCTTATTTAACAACACTGGTCGATTTGAAGCAAGTGGGTTTTCCTCCATTTTCTTTTTGATCCGGATCGATTCCGGAGGCCCCCGTTTGAAAGGTAGTGAATCCATCAGTGTCTCACCTCGTTAGTGACGAAATAATGAGGCACTACCAGCATAAAACTAAGTGAATTTAGGAAGGCATTTTACCCTGACCAAGCGACGACTTGACTTTGCGCAGGGATTCCCCCTTTAAATTGATTTTGTGGGCGTTATGCACCAGCCGGTCCAGAACGGCATCGGCCACGGTGGGGTCCGGAAACTCTTCCAAACAGGCCGAAAGCCTTAACCGGGCCTGGCGCAGCAAACGGGCCAGCTTTATTTAAGCCGGTGGAGCCACTCCTGCTCCACTAAAAGACCGAAGCGCTCTTCGAAGGAAAGATCGTGGTACCCGGCGTCCTGTAACTGAGCACTAAAAGCCTGAGCCATCCCGGTCAGGCGCAAGCTTAAAAGGCGCTCAATGGTCTGCTGGGCAAGCATTTAGCGCACCCCCTGCTGGGCGTAGTAGGCCGCCCCCCGTAAATTGGGATGCTCGCGGGGCGCAGGTTTTGCTTCCTCCAGCAGCACCCGGTCCAGTCCTTTTTCGAGGATTGCTTTCACATGGCGGTAAGCGTAGGCGCCGCTGGCCAGAGCCCGCCGGCAGGCAGCTTCCAAACGCTCCCGAGAGTACTTTTCACCCAGGCGCATGATCCCTAAGCAGGAGCGGTAACCCTGCTCGGGGTGGGGCCGGGAGGAAAGAATGCACTCAACCATCCGGGCAGTGTAAGGGCCGGCGGTTTTGGCCCAGGCGGCAAGCCGCTCCGGGGTCCACTCCAGGTACTTTTGGTGCTTTTCCGGCCGGTGGAGAGGATCCGTACTGTACTCGCCCTTGCCGGACCGGCGCCGGTGAACGGCCACCCGCTGCCCTTTGTGCACAATTGTCCCGGCCGTCATCCGGACGTCGACCTCTTTGTGAACCAGTTGGTAGGGGGCGCTGTAGTAGTTAAATTCCACCTCCACGTGGTAGTCAATGTTCACCCGGGCCTTTTTCCAGAGGGCAAACTCATAACGCTGGCCGGGCAGCGGCTTTAGAGCCGGCTTGTCCAGGGTGACAAAAAGCTGGTACCGGGTGCCCTCAAGCTTTTGGAAAGATGTAGAGCATGGGGATCGCCTCCTGTCGGGAATTCGGCTTTCAAAAAAGAAAAGACGGACATTTCCGCGCCCGGCCGTCGGAAGTTTGACGCGGAGTATGGCCATGATCCCGAAAGCCAGGGCAAGGGCCGGGCGGTCGGGCAGGATTTTAAGAAATCTGACAGCTCCCGGCAACACCAGGATCAGGCCGCCGCCTAGGGCCGCCACACCCGTGAAGGCCGCACTCAGGGCGCGGTTGGCCCGCTCCAGCGATTTGTCCCGCATCATGTCTTACTCCTTTCCAGAAACCTCTCCGTTCAGCGTTCAGCAGTTTACCACCCGCGCACCAGTCAGCTCCATAGTAAGTACTCTAGAAAAATAAAGTCAAACAAAATGTCTGACTAAAAATTTTAAGTTCTTCGACAAGAAAAATAAAACGATCATCCAATTACTGCTAACTACTTACACGATCTAGTGGAGAACCTTTTTGCTTATTTATCCGCCAAATATTAATTTCTTCGTAAGTTCGCTTATAATCTCAATTAAAATATCTCTAAAAGCATCTGCTACAGGTTTACTTGTTTTAGACACTATTTTCTTAAATCTTGTTGCCGCCAGCATCGCTCCAAGTGTATCTTTTACAAGATCGTCGATCAAGTTCTTTTGCTGCTTGAATTTTACTCTCTGTCCAGTGAAAAGGTTTACCACAGTTCCGGCAAAATGCCGATGCTTTATAATGACTAAGAACAACAACACCCTCTACGTATGTAACCTGCAAAACTACCAGCCATGAAATAACAAGGCCTTCAAAGGTGCATAAAAGCAGCTTCACCCAATTCCTGTTGATGCCTTATTAGGCAAGTATTCCATAAAAAAAGAGGATTTCCTATATCGTGTCGAACTTTATCAAAACCCAAAACAACATACACGAGAGAGGTGGAAATCCCCATCATGTATTTTCAACAACAAATCCTTTTTCCCTTCGAGGTTTTTGTAAAAAATTCCGACCAGGATGACCATGTCTATCTAGCCCTTTCTTCCACCATCTGTCTGATCACGTTCCTTGCCGGCACGCTGGCACAACTGAAGAAAGAACAGAAAAACTTGAAGGCTGCTTAATTTAGGCTGGATATCCGAAGCGGCGATTCCATGTAATGGTAGCAGATCACCCAAAGGGGTGATCTGCCCCTTTTTGCCTGGTTTTTATTTGCCATCTCCTTGGACTGCAAGAAAGTCAGGGAAACATTCCCATGCAAGTGCTTTATATGTCTCTTTCTGTCAGTCAGGAACGAGAATTTTACTAGTTGCACTCTACCGGGAAGAAAAATATTACGTGCTGAGAGATCGTTGTTTTTAAATTCCTGCAGAATGTAAAATTTTTTACAACCCTCTCCCCAAAAATGTGCTTACATGGGGTTAAGCTTACTTCGGTGGAGGTGAATAAGAAATGAGCTGTTGCTAGAGAAAATGTGATAGCAAAGGTATATCTTCTGTTAGGGCTCCATAGCTAAAAGGCTTTTACTACTTATCAGACTTTAATCGAGCTTTTTTATGAGGAGGTCGGGTTTATGGCCAAGATTTTGGCGGTTAGTGGTAGCCCCGTACCCAATTCGAATGTTGACCGGGCGGTGAAAGCCATCCTGGAAGCCGCGGGACAACGTTACGATTTCATCAAACTATCTACAAAAGGTGTTAAGCCCTGCAAGGCCTGTCTAGGATGTATTGAAGACAATCACTGCAAACAGAAAGATGATTACACCTTTGAACTGGAAACCCTGGCGCGTGAGGCCGATGTTTGGGTCATCGGCGGATGGGCTGCGTTTGGGGTGGTAGACGGATTCACCAAAGCCTTTTGTGAACGGACTTTTAGCTTACGACATACGCGGTTCCTTACAAAAGGCAAAAAAGGGGTGGTCGTAGCTGGAGGGTCCCGTCATTCTGCAGCCGTGCGACAGTTTTTGGAGGACTTTTTTATGAGCCAGGGGATTGATCTGGTGGGAGCCCTTGAACTCAAAGGAAACGTGACCTGCCTGACCTGCGGGCGCGGAGAGATGTGCCCCATCAGCAACGTCAAGCGAATCTGGGGACCAGAGGCAACGGTCACCCCTGACAAGTTTTGGCGATTTGAGGAGCAAGTAGATCTGGTAAATGCGGCGAAAGAACTTGGTCAAAAGCTGAAGCTGTTATAAATTCTCTTGCTGCCCATAAATTTCCTGGGTATTGTCCTTTGCTGAGCTAAAATAGCCACAAATTTTAAAGTAAGGAAAAAAGCAAAAGCTAAGCCACCTTACCCAATTTTGCCCTGGCCAGGATATGGACGATCGCTTCATCAACCTGCTTAAAAGCAGCAGCCAGTGGACGATCAACTTTCTCAGGAGAAAGAGAGGCAAAAGCGGGGCGAAATACCCTCGCTTCCAGTTTGGTAAAAAACAGGGTACTTTCCTTCCGTAAGGAGTGAGCACATAACGGTGGGAATGGGGTAAACGATGAATGCATCTGCAAACCCCCTATGATTATTTTGAAAAGCCTTCCGGCCCCTGTTCCACCAGGCAACCCCTTACCAGCCCCCGGGCCTGCCCTAACTATGCAAACAGGCGTGGATGCACAGCCCGCACCGTTTTCCGGCATGGGTCACAAACATGTAGTGGGCGCATTTTTCCTTGTTGATCACCCAGCCGCGCTCCGGGTGATAGTTGCCTTCCCAGTTGTCGAGCGCTCCCGAAGGACAAATCCGGACGCATTCCAGGCAGGTGTCGCAAAGCGCCTCGGCCACCGGGACCGCATAATCGAGCTCGGCGGTGGTAACCATCGAGGCCAGGCGGATCCGGGCGCGGTAGCGCGGGTGCAGCAACAAGTTGTTGACGCCAAACTTCCCCAGGCCGCACAACACGGCCGAGTGTTTATGGGAAAAATCTCCCTTCAGGCGGGAATAGTCACCGATATCCGCTTCCGGACCGAAGGCCACGCTCTCGTACCCCCGCTCCTCTAAAAACCGGGCCAATTGATGGGCGCGGTTTAAAAGGATTTGGTTGACGGCATTGAATTCCGCGTTGTACTGGTTCCTGGTGGCGGGCAGATTTCGAAGCGGCCCTTCATTCAGCCGGTAAGCGAAGGTAATTACACTTTTTGCGCCGGGCAAGTAATCGTTAGGTTTATGTCCGGAGGGCGCCTCTGCATACCTGCTCACCGGCGCGGTGCCGATGTCCGCCAGCCCCAGGTGAAAAGCATACTCTTTTAATTCCCCGGTCAAAGACACACCTCTTCTCCCCTTTCTTTTTTTAGGATTTCCGGGTTAAACCTTTAAATCGGAACTGTAGAAATTTACGGTACCTTACATTATAAATAAAAAAATCAACCCCGGTGTAAAATTTTTAACATCCCCGAGAAAAAAACTTATTTAAAATTACTTATACTAACTACAAAAAAAGGGGGGGTCCGGCCATCGTGCATTGCCTCGTTTGCTGCGGTATTTTGCGCAGGGAACTGGAAGTGCTTTTCCGCGAAGCTTGCGGCAACAACCAAAACGCACCTGACGTTGTGTATCTGGAGGCGGCCCTGCACGTGGATTTTAAAAAAATCCACGCCGCCCTGCAAAATGCCCTGACGGATTTATCCCGAGAAAACCGCCAGTTAACCCTGGTCTACGG
>JBFMBG010000121.1:0-6503 GCA_040755215.1 Bacillota bacterium
GCTTTTCAAGGTATTCCCTGCTGCCCTCGCCAGGCACACGAGAATCCGGCTTCCCGTAAAGAGGTCGGCCGTTCGCCGCGCTTCGGCGATAAAAGGCTGAACCGGACTGAAGGTAAAGATCAAAACCGCCTCAGGCATAGAGAACACCCCATTTCACCGGGAAGGTTTGAATGAATTCCTCTATGATTTTGTAATCCTTCGGTGGGGGGGCCATCCATTTACGTGTCTGCAATTTTAATCTTTCCTTTTCAGGAATGAAACGCGACTTGAAAAGCGTGAGCACACCCACATACCTTCCTGTAGCCAACCGTGTAACCCTGATCTTAAGCGGCGACCCCCGCCGGGCGCTGATGGTAGATTGAATCACGTCGCCCGGCCTGCCTTGAGAATACCGAAAAGGCAATGGTAAACCAAAGGCGGCTCGCCTAATCAATGGGCCCTCCCCACCCCTTTGAAGCCACTCGAGCACGGCATCGTGGTCCGCCCGCCCAACCCGTCTACGATGGCTCCGGTAGTCGCGTAATCGCTCCCCGATTCCGTTCAATGCTGCAGCATATGTTTGCCACCCGGCCTTGTCGTCAGCCACTAGCCATATTTCGGCACCGTCCGGGGAAAGAACATCATGAAGAGGCGGGTTCTCGAACCTGCGCCAGCAACCATCCACGCCCGTAACCGCAGCCAGGCATTGGCAGACTCCCTCGGTCAAAAAGGCCTCCAGTTCGTCGATAGTCCGACAGACTTTAAAAGCGGGAACACCCGGGATGTCCTGTTCCACGGTGGCCTGGATCGAACCTGCCCCCCGATTGGCACGAGCGCCGAGGGCACCCAAATTTGCCAACAGCCAAAGAGCGACGACTGCTTTCTTAAGGGCGCCCCCATGAAAATGAGTTCGCAGTTTTACTTGAAACCTGGTGCCCGGTTGGATGTATTCCCGGGCAGGCTGATACCGGGCCGGGTTTTCCCGCGGACCGCTGGCCGCCATTGACCAAAACAAGTAGTCTTTGCCCGTACGCTCCTTCTGGAATTGTACTATTGCTGGCTTTGCTTCAGGGATCACAATTACAGAGACAGGAGAACCTCTCTCTGTTGAGCCGAATACTTGCTCTTCTTCTCGATTTAATCTCTCGATTTCATCAACGCTCCGATAGCTTATGAGATTTGAGCCACCAACCAATGCCCTAAACCAGTACCTCAGGGCGCCCCGGACCGACGATGCCCTCAACTCCGGGTTTAGTCGCGGATCGGCGCCGCCCAGAAACAGCGGTGTCAAGACTTCACATTCAAACTTAACTTCCATTGCCGAACCCCCTTGAACAATCATTCTTTCTCAACCACCTTTTAACAACCTGCCTAACCACACGAAGGCTACCTGCATTAAAACTCCAACGTACAGTTCTATTTCCAGCGGGGTCTAGTTATAGCGAAGATTTCCGGATATGCGTGTTCGAGTAAAAAACCATCTACTCATTTTTCTAAATTTATCCACCGCATAAACTTAAGTACGGGCAGGAGCCGGGGCAGCTCTCCGGCACACCCGGGTCGATCTCCTCGGCAATAAAGCGGGCTTTTTCGTCCCGCATTTCGCAGAACTGCTGGCGAAGCTCGTCGGTGATCATGTGCAGGTCTCTTTTAACGATCAGGCGGTCTTCCCGGAACTCCGCATAGACGAGGCAGCCCAGGTTGACGGGAAACTCGAAAAGGGCCTCCATCACCAGGGCGTAGCCGGTGGTGGTCAGCCGGTGAAAAGGCTGCGGGCGGCCGAACTTCAGGTCCACGATGACCGGCTCGGGAAAGGTGACGGCGTCCGTACTCAAATTCGGGCTCAGGCCCAGAAAAGTTCCGTCCAGCTTTTTTTCCAGAACTACGGGAATGGCCAGGCTGACCAGGGAATCTTCTCCCACGTGCGGCTGCTTGACCAGAATCTCCTGAATCCGGGCGGCCAGGCGCGCCTTTTCAAAATCGGTCAGGGTCTGAACGTTTTGGCGGAGGCGGTTGTAGCTTTCCGGGTCTTCTTCGCCGGAAACGGCTTCCGCCGGCCAGCATTCCGGCGGGTAGGGGGGCAGTTCGTTGAGGTTAGCAAAAATTTCCCGGTGGTTGTTCACCCCCACCGAATAAATAATTCTTTTCGCCGCTACCAAAAGGTAGACGAGGGCGCCGTGGAGGACCGTTCCCCGCAGCATGGCCAGGCTGGGCTTCGTCTTCACCCCCGCCACTCTGCGCAAATAAAGGTCCCGGCCCGTGGGGCAGTATGCCCCGGCAACTTCGTAGAGGGCGAGCACGCTGTCGTAAATGGGCGCCAGGGGCGGCTGCGGCCAGTTCCACCCCCGCAGTTCCTCGGCCACGCCCATCTCTCTGGCTTTGGGCAAAAGACCCCGGTAAAGGTGTTTTTTCTCCTCGTCGCTAAAAAAGTACATCTGCCTCACGTCCCCCCTTATCTGACATCCCATTGGTTTACGTCTACCTACCTCACGTCCCCGCAGTAATTTTTGTACTCGCAGTCCCTGCACCGGCCCCGCCGGAGGGTGGCTTCGGGAAAAACCTGCCGCTCAACAAGGCGGCGGATCTTTTCCAGGACCCCCTTTACGTACGCCCGCATCCCGGGCGTCACTTCCACGTAGCGGAGGGTCCGGCGCGGCAAAAAATAGACGAAGCCGCCGCGCACCGGCTTTCCGTAGTGATCTTCCAGCAAAAGAGCGTAGGCCGTCAACTGGTATTTGTGGCCCGTGGCCAGCGGCCGGTTGGTGTCTTTAAACTCCACGGGGAAGTAACCGGCGGGTGTGGCTACGTGCATATCCAGCACGCCTTTTAACCCCAGCCGCTCGGAAACCAGGGCCGTGCGGAAAAAACGGCGCCCTTCCGCGATCCCGAAAGCCTTGAGGGTGCGCCGCCCCTCCAGCCGGGCAGCTTCCAGGTGGGCCTGCGCTCCTTCTTGCATTTTCACGGTCACTTTCCGTTCCACCGGCAGCACGTAAGTAAAGTAAATAATCCGGGGGCAGTAAAAATACTGCTTTAAATCGCTGACGTTTAAGTAAAACTTTTTGTCCTGGTTCATTACAGAAGCGGCCGCCCCCATTTTTCCAACTCCCTTGTTTTTTACCTGATGATAAACCCGCCGGTTTTCTCCGCCGGCAAAAGAGGACTCTCCTCCGGCACGCAGATCTCCAGCAGCAGGTGCAGGTCCTTGTCGCAAACGGGGACGATGACGACCTTGCCCTCTTTTTTCCCGATGGTTCTTTTCAGCCGCCGGTAGAGTTCTTCCCGCCGGTTGTGGTTGAGTTCGCCGAAAAAGGCGGAATACTGGATGTGGGTTAAACCGTAATCCTTGCAAGCCTGAAAGACTTTGTTCCGGACCCGGTCCTCCACTATGTCGTAGACGACAAAAGTTTTCACCGGTTTTTCCCCCTCGCCGGCCTACCAGCCGGCCACAAAAGGCCGGTACTTCCCTTCGCCCCGCAGGAAAGAGGCCAGCCGCCGGGACTGCATCTGGATGACGGTCCGGACCCGGTGTTTTTTTCCCTCGTAGTTTTCGTCGCCGTCGAGCCTCTCCAGGACGCGCCGGGCCACTTCCCGCCTGCTTTCCGGGGAAAGTTTCCCCTCCTCCGTAGTAAGAGTCCCGCCCCTGGTGAAGAAGGAAATAATTGCCCGGTCCACCACGACGGCCCGGAACTCCTCGGTAAGGTCCAGAACCAGGCTGGGTTTCCCCGGGCGGTCCGTGTGCAGAAAACCGGCGAAGGGCTCCAGCCCGGCCAGCATCACCGCCCCCCAGACCTGCCCGTAAAGAATGCCGTAGCCGTAATTCAAAGCGAAGTTCACAGGGTCGGCGGCCTCCCGGTGCTCCCGGCCGGCAAACTCCGCGTGACCCCGCAGGAGCAGGCCAACCGCCTCCCAGTACTGCTGGGCGGCCCTCCCCTCGACGGAAAAAATTAAGGGGCGGGCCTCGTCTACGTTTTCCCCCTTTATTTCGTCCAGCTCCCGGAGGGCGTCTTCCAGGCGGCGGCAGACGGCCTGCAGCGCCTCGAAGAGGGCGGCGTCGGCGTTCCGCCTGTACTTGGAAAAATATTTGAGCAGGTTCGCCTGGTTTTTCAATTTTCCCTCCACGAAGCATTTGGCCAGATTAAGGCCGCGTTCGTCGCGGTAGGCGAGAATCTGCTCCCGCCTGGTGACCACCGTGCCGGTCAGGTTGGGAGCAGTGAGACGGGCGTAAGGCTTTCCGCCAGGGGTCAAAAAATTGATCTGCACGCCGAACTCCATGCACTCGCGGATGACGTCGGCGGAAATGGACACTCCGGCGGAAGCGATCGTGATCTGGGAAAGGTCCCGGAAGGGAACTTCCGTCACCACCTGCCCCTTCTCTTTCACCACCAGCCGCTCGCTCTTTTTTCCCAGGGAAACGCCGAACTCGGTAATAAACAGATCGGGCACGCAAGTTCACCCCTTTTTATCTAACTCGTTATCTAAAGATAAATATTTGACCAGAAAAACCTTTCCGCCGGCGGGGTCGCTTTTCACTCGCAAGTGAAGGCGCTCGTTCGGGTCGTACTCGGGCCCCAAAACAGCCGCCACGGAAGCGAAAAATGCTTCCCCCTCCCGGCACCGGGAAGTAATTACGGAGGCGAGGGGGGCGCGCAGGTAGCCCAGGCGGGCTCCCCAGGGAGATAAAACCGCCACCGCTTCCGGGTCCACCCTGTTCTCCGGCTCCCGAACCAGCGCCACCGGCATTTCCGGGGCGAGCTGCGCCACCTCCCGGAAACGCTCCTCGTACTTTAAGCCGACCACCCGGGTAATGAACTCCCGTTCTTTGAAATAAAATTCTTGCACGTCGTCGGCCGCCGGACCCAGCAGAACCCCCAGGATGAACAGGAGGTGGCTCCCCGGGAAAAAAGAGTGATGGTAGAGTTCGGCGGCGGTGTTGACCAGGGTCTTTTCGGAAACGAACTCCCGCAGCAGCTCGAAAGCCGCGCCGTGCCAGTTGCGGA
This sequence comes from Bacillota bacterium, assembly GCA_040755215.1. Lineage (GTDB taxonomy): Bacteria > Bacillota > Desulfotomaculia > Desulfotomaculales > Nap2-2B > JAIMBK01. Next base: position 4,977 of record JBFMBG010000121.1, read on the forward strand.
CCTTTTCCAGCTCCCGGATGCCCCCCCACAGGGCGCCCCGCTGCAAAAGGCCGACCCCCCGGATCATGGCCAGAAAACCTTCCCCCTCGTCGGCAGGCCAGCTTTCCAGGTAGCCCCGGCTGACAACCGTTTTGAGCAGGTGGAGCAAAGCGATCACCCCGGCACTCCGGCGACACACCGGTGAAGAAATTTTCTTGCGGATCACTCCGCAGCGGTTCCTCTTTGAACAGAATTTATCTATTCCCGCCTATCTTTCCAGACACCTCTCCACCGCCCGGCGGGCCGCTTCCAACCGACCTGACGAACGGGCGGTCGTCTCCAGCTCCAGGCCCACGTTAAAGTCCCTGCCGTCACCACCCACGTTGATGATCTCAAAAGGCCGGTACTGTGCAAACCGGCAGGAACGTTCGAATATTTCCGCCAGGGTTTCAAAAAGAGCCTCCTCCCGGCTTTAGCAAAACCTTCTTCGACACAAATGGTAAATTTTCCTCTTGTTTTATAAAAGATCCCTTGTTAAAATTTCGGCAAATTTCGATATATTTCAACATATATTTTCCTGCCTTTCAGGCCCGCCTTCCCTACCTCTTATTTCACGCTTTCGCAGCTTCACGCACCTTGCTTCACGCACCTTGACGATACTCCCACCTGCCCCTTTCCCATTACAATTATAAGCTCTGCTTCGCTCCCTGTCTTGGGAAAATGTTCCTAACCGGCCTTAACAGACTTCCATCAGGTCCTTTTTGGAGTAATTCCGAAGCAGCCAGCGGATTGCCTCGTCGCCCCCATATTCAAGTAAACGTTCTAAAATGAAGTAGTAATCCGCTACTTTGTCAAGATCCGCGAAAGATACAGATACTGTCAAGTTAAAGTGGGTCGTAACCTTTAATTACCAATGCAACTCAACCAGAATTAATTTAAACCAAAATATGGATCGAAAGATCGGTGGCGGCGGCCTTGACTGCCACCCCCCGCATGGTCAATCAAAAGTGCCGACGGGGGTGGCTCCGGGAAAATGTCTACAAAAGAAAAGCACCCCCCTTCGCTTTTCCCATTTTACCATGCGGGGGGACCCCGGCCGTCAAGGCTTCCCTGACGGCGCCGCCCAGGGGCCTCCGAGGGTCCACCAAGAAAATGTTTTAAAAAAGCCAATCCAAAGTGAGACGACCGATCAAAAGAGCAAGTTCCCGGGATCTTTGCTCCGGACCGTGAATAGCGGGCAAAGAGGCTTGTAACCATTGACCATCATTTTTCGGGAGACCATCTGTTAGCCTTCTTGCCCAGTAACCATTCTGAACCTGTTTTTCTGAAGCCGCCGCCGGGGGTCCGGGTAAATGTAACATTTCTACCAGGGTTCCGTTCCGTTTGGCACACCGCACATGGGCCAGGTTATCCGCCCCCGAGAAAGACCAGGAAGCTCCCTGGTGTTTAAAGCGCCGGGAGATGGTGTGCCCTACGTTCGGTTCAATCGATCCCAGGCCCCGTGCATTTGAGGGTTTGGGACGGTCCCTGTCCCGCCAATCGGTGATC
>JBFMBG010000122.1:0-6315 GCA_040755215.1 Bacillota bacterium
AGCTGCCGCGTGATCAGTGACGACGCCGCCTTGTCTTCGGCCCGGCTGACGCTGGCCGACGCCACCCGCATCGTGATCCGCAACGGCCTGCGCCTCCTGGGCGTAAGCGCCCCGGAACGAATGTAAAAATGGCGGTTGGCGGTTAGTCGTTGGGAAAATGAAGTGGTAGCTTGTTATTTGTTGCCAATTAGCGGGCGCTCCGATTTTATTAAGCCTAACGACCCACGACCAATATTGGTGGTTGGTGATGGGTGGCGGGGGATAATTTAAACGGTAAACTGCTGCGTGATTCGATTTGCCTGGTGGTTTTCCAGAATCACCCTGACTATAACAACCCATGACCAACGACCCACGACCCACGACCAAATATGGGAGGTATTTATGACGAAGTTTGTTTTTATCACCGGGGGAGTTGTTTCCTCTCTGGGAAAAGGAATCACGGCCGCATCCCTGGGCTGCCTGTTGAAAAGCCGCGGACTAAAAGTGGCCATCCAGAAACTGGACCCCTATATTAACATCGATCCCGGAACCATGAGCCCGTATCAGCACGGGGAGGTGTTCGTCACCGAAGACGGCGCGGAGACGGACCTGGACCTGGGCCATTACGAGCGTTTTACCGACAGCAACACGAGCAAAAACAGCAACGTAACCACCGGGGGGATTTACTGGTCGGTGATCAGCAAGGAACGCCGCGGCGATTACCTGGGGGCCACCGTCCAGGTCATCCCCCACATTACCAACGAGATTAAGGAGCGGGTTGTGCGCGTCGCCCGGGAGAACAGCCTCGATGTGGTCATCAACGAGATCGGCGGCACGGTGGGGGACATCGAGTCCCTGCCTTTTTTAGAGGCCATCCGGCAGCTGCGCACCGATTTAGGCCGGGAAAACGTCATGTACATTCACGTAACGCTGGTTCCTTACCTGCGGGCGGCCAACGAGCTGAAGACCAAGCCCACCCAGCACAGCGTGAAGGAACTGCGCAGCATCGGCATCCAGCCCGACGTGATCGTTTGCCGCACGGAAAAGCCGCTGACCAAAGAGCTGAAGGAAAAGCTGGCCCTGTTTTGCGACATCGAAAAAGAAGCCGTAATCCAGGCGGTGGACGCACCTTCCATCTACGAAGTGCCCCTGCTGCTGGAGGCGGAAGGACTGGGCGAGATCACCGTGCGCCGCTTGGGGCTTGCTTGCCGTCCGCCGGAACTGGGGAGCTGGCGGGAAATGGTCACAAAGATGAAAAATTTAAGGGGAATGGTGACCGTCGGCCTGGTGGGCAAGTACGTTTCTCTTCCCGATGCCTACTTTAGCGTCGCGGAAGCTCTCCGCCACGCCGGGCTGGCGCACGACACGGCCGTGGACATCCGCTGGATTTATTCGGAAGAGCTGGAACGCCGGCCGCCGCGGGATTTTCTCCAGGATGTGGACGGGGTGCTGGTGCCCGGTGGGTTCGGGGATCGCGGCATTGAGGGAAAGATTAACGCCATTAACTTTGCCCGGGTAAATAAAATTCCTTACCTGGGTTTATGCCTGGGGATGCAGCTGGCGGTGGTGGAATTTGCCCGGAACGTGCTCCACTGGCGGGAGGCGAACAGCGCCGAGTTCAACCCGGCCACGCCCTACCCGGTAATTGACCTGCTCCCGGAGCAAAAAGAGCTGGACAAACTGGGCGGCACCATGCGCCTGGGCTCCTATCCCTGCCGGATCACGCCCGGCACCCTCGCCTACCGGGCGTACCAGCAGGAAATTATTCACGAGCGCCACCGCCACCGCTACGAACTGAATAATTTTTACCGCACCGCTTTAAACGAACGGGGGCTCGTTTTCAGCGGCACGCTGCCCGACGGCTACCTGGTCGAAATCATTGAGCTGCCCGATCACCCCTGGTTTGTGGCCACTCAGTTTCACCCGGAGTTTAAATCCCGGCCGAACCGGCCGCACCCGCTCTTCCGGGATTTCATCGGCGCCTGCTTACAACGGGCGGCCAAAACGGAAAATAGCCGGCGGGGTTTTGGCAGATAATATTAACAATTTAACAATAACAGCCCGATGGTAGAAGCTGGTGATATTACTCTGTTTCCAAGGTGGTGAGAACAAGTTGAAGCGAAAAGTAATCGCGGGCGTGGTGGTCGGGATCGTGCTCCTTTCGCTGGTGATTGGCGTGGCCGTAGCCGCCCGCCGAACGGCCGGCGAAGGGGCGGCGCTTTACGGCCGCCCGGCCGGGGCCGTAGGGGTGATTTCGATAAACGGGGTAATCATGTGCGGGCGCACCAGCAGCGGCTTTTGGGGCACGCAGACGGGTTCGGAAGACGTCGTCAACCGGCTGCGCACGGCGGCCCGGGACCCCGGGATAAGAGCGGTGGTCCTGCGGTTGAACAGTCCGGGCGGAACGGCCTCCGGGGCGCAGGAAATCGCCGCCGAAGTGGACGGTCTGCGCCGGGCCGGGAAAAAAGTGGTGGCTTCCATGGGCGACGTTGCGGCTTCCGGAGCTTACTGGATTGCTTCCCGGGCGGATAAAGTCATCGCCAACCCGGGCACTTTGACCGGGAGCATCGGGGTCATCATGCAAACGCAGGATTTGCGGGGACTTTACGAAAAGATAGGCGTCGGGACGGAAACCTTTAAAAGCGGCCCCCATAAGGACATGGGCTCGCCGGCCCGCGCCGTAACGCCGGAGGAGCGCGCCATTTTTCAGAGCATGGTGGACGACATTTACGAGCAATTCCTGGCCGCCGTGGCGGAAGGGAGAAAAATGAGCCTCGCCGACATCCGGCGCCTCGCTGACGGGAGGGTTTTCACGGGCCGCCAGGCCAGGGAAGCCGGGCTGGTGGATGAACTGGGCAATTACCGTGAGGCCGTCGGTATTGCGGGCCAGCTGGCCGGTCTGGGGCGCGACCCCCGGGTCGTGGAGCTGGGTCCGCGGGGGCTGTGGCAGGAACTGCTCGGCGGCAGCAAGAGAGTTGCGTTGGGAGACGTTCTGCGCCTGATCGCCGCGCTCGCCGGGCAGCCGGAAGCGCCGGGCACGGCGAAGCCCGAGCTTTACCCCGCCATCTGGCTGCTTTACCCGGCTCACCTTACCGCCAATTAGAAAGTAGGGTTGTTTATGGACGAAGAAAAATTATCGGCGCCGCCGGCGCCCGCCGCAAATGGTGCTGCCGCCAGGCAAGACGGGCCGCCCCAGGGCTTTTTGGAACTGGTTTACGGAGTGCTGTTTGAACCCGTCGCCGCCTTTTCCAGGGTTGTTCAACGGCTGCCGCTGGGCCAGACGGTTTTAATTTTTACCCTGGTTAACCTGCTCGTCGCTTTCATGAACGGCCTGGTTATGTCCCGCCTGATGCACCATCCCGCCGCCGATCACATGGCCGTAATGATGGTGAAAGCCATGACGCCGGTGCTGGTCATCCTGGGTCTAACCTTTCAATTCGCCAAGTGGTTTACCTACAGCGCGTTGTTGCACCTGCTGGCGGAATTTTTAGGCGGCCGGGGCAGGGCGGTGGGAGTTTGGACCGTGGCCGGCCTGGCCTCCCTCCCGGGGATCTTCCTGGTGCCGGTTAACCTGCTGCTCTTGCTTTTCGGGGTAAGGGGCTTTGCTTTATCCCTGCTCGTTTACCTGTTCGGCTTCCTTGTGTTGATTTGGGGAATGATCCTCTTAATTTTGGGCATCAGGCAGGAACACGCCTTATCCGCCGGCAGAGCTGCCGCCGTGGTTTTGCTTCCGGTCGGAGCCGTTGTTGTTGGCGGGATCGTCCTGGTTATAGCCTTAATGGCTACCGCGGCTTCGTTTATGCCTTTCCTGCCCGTCCCCGGATGGCGCCCTTAAAATTTTTCAACCGGGCAGGATTTTCCTTTTCCCCGTCGAATGCTAAAAACGCGAGCAATTTAGAAAGATAACACTTTGGAGAACTCCCCTTGAATGGTAGATTTCAGGCTGGTTGGTTTTGCTGGTTGCCTGGTCTTTAGTTTTTTGGAAGAGGGTCGTATCGGGTATTTTGGAGAAGGGGGTAAAAAAGAGGTGGGTTGTTACGATCTTCTTATTGTTGACGATCAGGCGGGAGTTCGCAGGCTGCTTTACGAAGCTTTCAGTGAAGAAGGTTACCGGGTGGAGTTGGCTACCTCCGGCCCCGAGGCCATTCAAAAGGTGCTCCGCAAAACGCCGGATGTCATTTTGCTCGATAACAAAATGCCCGTGATGAGCGGTCTGGAAACGGCTTACGAAATTCGCAAACTGAACTACGATGTGCCCATTATTCTGATGACGGCCTACGGGGAACTGGACATAACCGCCCGCGCCCAGAAATTAGGGATAAATCATTACGTAGATAAACCTTTCGATTTAAACGAGGTCCGGCAACTGGTCAAAGCCTCGCTGATTGAATCCCGTTACAAAGAGAAATATCTTAAGGAAATCGGCTAAAAAGGATTTTCTTGCAATCCGGCGAAATTGATTAATAGGCACCGCAGAATAACAGCCGAATCGGTGCAGCCGGGGACAGGAGGTTTTTGTTGTGTTGGTCGCCACACAAACAATGCTGGCCATGCACTGTCCTGAATGTGGCATGCTGGAATATCACAAGCTTTCCCGTTTTGATTTTGTTGACGGGCGATTGACCCAGATCAGGTGCTCTTGCGGGGCTTACAAGCTGGCGGTAACCAAGAAGGAAGCGGATTATTTAATCCAGGTGCGCTGTGTGGTCTGCGAGACCATGCATATGCGCACCTTTAAAGGGCGCCTGTTATGGGCGCCGGAAATAATCGCCCTTTTCTGCCAGGATACCGGCGTAGAGCTGGGGTATATCGGCCCTCTCCAGAAGATTAAAGGTTTAACCCAGAACAAAAAGAAAGAAATGGGTATATTATTTAATGAACTCACCGGTGAGGATTATTTTCATAACAGCGAAGTAATGAATCAGGTTTTAACCCACATCCTGGGCCTGGCGGAGAACGGTTTAGTTTCCTGCCAGTGCGGTAATTATAATATAGGAGTGGAGATCTTTCCCGACCGGCTGGAGCTGCGGTGCGCGAAATGCGGCGCCGTGAGCGTGGTTTACGCGGAAGAAGAAGAAGATATCGCCCCGGCGTTAAAGATAAAGGAACTGGAACTGATTCAAAGCGGGATCATGTTTTTGGACGGAATTCACGAACAGGTGAGGAAGCGGTAATGTCTTTTGTCGCGGCAAGCGTTTTATTGCGGGCGGCGCAAAACGGCGGTTACGCCGTGGGCGCTTTTAATTTCAGCAACCTGGAAATTGTCCAGGCGATCGTCCGGGCGGCCGAAGCGGAAAAGGCGCCCGTGATTCTCCAGGCCACCCAGGGCGCCATTCGCTACGCGGGTTTGGCTTACCTTGTCGCCCTGGCCAGGGCGGCTGCTAAGGAAGCTTCGGTTCCGCTCGCTCTCCATTTAGATCACGGTACGGACGCAAACCTGGTTGAGGAATGCGTGCGGGCGGGCTTTAGCTCGGTAATGATTGACGGTTCGAGACTGCCCCTGGAGGAGAATATCGCGCTGACCAGGCAAGTGGTCGCGGCCTCCCGGCGCTCCGGCGTTTCCGTGGAAGCCGAACTGGGCAGGATCAGCGGCACGGAGGACGAACTTTCGGTGGCCGAGCGGGAGGCTCTTTTTACTGATCCGCAAGAAGCGCGCTTTTTTGTTGAACAGACGGGTGTGGATGCGCTGGCCGTAGCCGTCGGCACCGCCCACGGGCGTTACCGCGGCGAACCGAAGCTGGATTTTGAACGCCTTGCCCGCATCAGCGCGCTGGTGCCGATCCCCCTTGTTTTGCACGGTTCTTCGGGCGTTCCCGACGAGGCCGTCCGCGAAGCGATCGCACGGGGTGTGCGTAAAATAAACATCGATACCGACATCCGCCAGACGTTTATCGGCACGATCCGGCAAGTGCTCGCCGAAAAACCGGATGAAATCGACCCCCGTAAAATCTTGAGCCCGGCCCGGGAAGCCGCCGCGGAAGTCGTCCGGCACAAAATTCGTTTGTTCGGGAGTGCGGGGAAAGCATAACCGGCCGTTTATGTAATTATACGAAACAGAGCCGGACATCCGGCACTCACTGCGGATCAGGTTGCTTTGTTGTCAGCCGGTGCTATTTGAGACAAGCATATTGAGTACCGGTGAGTGCCGGACCAGCCCGATGGTAAAGGATGGCGGAACGCTATTTTCGAGGGAGTTCCCCATGAGAACGTTCGTTCTCTCCATTAATAATGTCGCGACCAGCTAAGCTTCTACCTGCTTGCTGGTGAAAGTCCAGTCCGGGTAAAGACCAAGCTGCCCGGTAGCTGACGGCTAACGCGCGGAGAAATCCCAGCGTT
>JBFMBG010000123.1:0-6125 GCA_040755215.1 Bacillota bacterium
TAGTGCCTTTGTGCCTCTGTGCCTCTGTGCCTTTGTGCCTTAGTGCCTTTGTGCCTCTGTGCCTCTGTGCCTTTGTGCCTCTGTGCCTCTGTGCCTCTGTGCCTTAGTGCCTCTGTTTACAAATTATGCCGCCGCCGACGACGTAATCACCCCGGTAGTACACCACTGCCTGGCCGGGCGTAATTGCCCGCTGGGGCTCCCGGAAGCGCACGCGCACGCGGCCGCCCGCAAGGGGAGCAATTACGGCCGGGGCGGCGGGCGCCTTGTAACGGATCTTTGCCTGAACCTCCACAGGTTCGGCCAGCTTTTCCAGATAAATAAAATTGTTGTCTTCGGCGATGAGTTCGTCCGCCAGCAGGGCTTCCTCCGGGCCGACGACGACGGCGTTTCGCCGGGGGTCGATGGCCACCACGTAGACCCTTTCCCCCATGGCGAGGCCCAGCCCCCGGCGCTGCCCGATGGTATAGAAGGGGATCCCCTTGTGCCGGCCAACCACCCTTCCCTGCAGGTCCAGAAACGGCCCGGGGGTAAAAACCGCCCCCGTTTTTTCCCTGATAAAATCGGGATAGCGGCCGGTGATAAAACAAACTTCCTGGCTTTCGGCCTTTTCGGCCACGGGCAATTTCTTCTGGGCGGCAATCCGGCGCACTTCTTCCTTTGTGTATTCGCCTAAGGGCAGCAGCAAACGGGCGGCCTGGACCTGGGTGAGGGTGTAGAGGACGTAAGTCTGGTCTTTAGCTTTGTCCTCAGCCCGCTTCAGCAGGTAGCGGCCGCGCCCGGGATCGTAGGCGAGCCGGGCGTAATGCCCGGTGGCGATGAAATCAGCCTCCAGGGCCAGGGCCTTTTGCAAAAAGGTTTCAAATTTGATATACCGGTTGCAGGCAATACAGGGGTTCGGGGTGCGGCCGCTCAAGTACTCCCGGCAAAAGTAGGCGACCACCTTTTCTTCAAAGGGTTGCCGCAGGTTCAGCACGTAATGGGGGATGCCCAAAATGCCGGCCACCCGCCGGGCGTCTTCCACCGCCGCCAGCGAACAGCAACCGACATGCTCCCCGTTGACGACCGTCACCGCCGGATCCCAGATCTGCATGGTTGCCCCGATTACTTCGTAGCCCTTTTCAACTAAAAGGGCGGCGGTAACCGAACTGTCTACGCCGCCGCTCATCGCCACAACGACTCTCACCGGATTCACCTGCGGCTTGGCCAAACTAAACCGCTTTATCTTTGCGGGCAAATCATTCAAGCGGGATGCTTCTTGCGGTAATCCGCAATGGCCGCGTGCAGGGCGTCCGCAGCCAGGTTCGAACAGTGCATCTTTTGGGGAGGAAGGCCGTCCAATGCTTCCGCCACCTGTTTGTTGCTCAGTTTCAAGGCCTCCGCGATGGTTTTCCCCTTGGCCATTTCCGTCACCATGCTGCTGGTGGCGATGGCCGCGCCGCACCCGAAGGTTTTAAATTTGATATCGGTAATGACCTCGTCTTTCACCTTGATGTATATCTTCATGATGTCCCCGCAAACGGGATTGCCGACTTCCCCGACCCCGTCGGCATCCGGTATTTCCCCCACGTTGCGCGGATTGGCAAAGTGATCCATCACTTTTTCCGAATACATTTCTTTCCTCCGCCTCCCCTAAATAGTCGTCGGTCGTAAAACGTCGGGCGTCAGAAGTTCGTATTAAATTGATGTCGCGTTTTTTATCTCTTTGGGCCTCTGTCCCTTTTTACCTTTATTTTGTCTTCTTATGCCGGACAGCCTACGCCCGGCAGGTGTGGCTGATCCGGCACCCGTTGCACCTGTCCAGGTCGTAGTCGGCGTCCTCGCTCAAGGGCGACATGGAGCGCAGCCTCTCCACGATCGGCTCCATGACCTCCAGGAAGTAATCCACGTCTTCCTCCGTGTTGTCTTTACCCAGGGTCAAACGGATGGACCCGTGGGCCACTTCCGGCGGGATGCCTATGGCCAGCAGCACGTGCGAGGGCTCCAGGGACCCCGAAGTGCAGGCCGAGCCGCTGGAGGCCGCAACGCCCTTCATATCCAGGCTCAACAGCATCGATTCGCCTTCAATAAATTCAAAACAGAAACTGGCGTGATTCGGCAGGCGCATGGTGGGGTGGCCGGTTAAGCGAACGTGCCCGAACCGGCTCCTGACCTCCCGGATTAATTTATCGCGCAAAGCACTTAACTTTTTGTTTTCCTCCGCCATGTCGGCCATCGCCAGTTCCGCCGCTTTGCCCAGCCCGATAATCCCCGGAACGTTTTCGGTGCCGGCCCGGCGCAGGCGCTCCTGGGCGCCGCCGTGAAAAAGGGTTTGCCGCCAGCGCGTTCCCTTGCGGATGTAAAGCGCCCCGATTCCTTTCGGCCCGTATATTTTATGCCCGGAAATGGATAACAGATCCACCCCCAGCTCGTCTACGTTGACGGAAATTTTGCCGAAGCTCTGGACGGCGTCGGTGTGGAAAATGATCCCTTTTTCTTTGGCGAGCCTCCCGATTTCGGCAACGGGCATGATGGTCCCTACTTCGTTGTTGGCGTGCATAATGGTGATCAAAATGGTTTTGTCCGTAATGGCGTTGGCCACCTCATCGACGCTCACCATCCCGTACTGATCGACGGGGAGAACGGTCACGGTGAAGCCCTGTTTGCCCAAAGCCTTTACCGTATTGAGCACTGCGTGGTGTTCAACGGCGCTGGTGATGATGTGGTTCCCCCGGTCGCGGTTGGTGTAGGCGATGCCGTGGATGGCCATGTTGTCTGATTCCGTGCCGCCGCTGGTAAAAACAATTTCCCTGGGCTCGGCCCCGATGGCTGCGGCCACCTTTTCCCGCGCCTCTTCCACCGCCTGGCGGGCAATCCGGCCGAAATAATGCAGGCTGGTGGGATTGCCGAAATTGTTGTCGGTGAGAAACCGGTACATTTCCTCGGCCACCTGGGGATGGACGGGAGTGGTGGCGCTGTGGTCGAAGTACACTCTCCGCATTACTTAAACCCCCTCTTTGGATTCTTCTTTTTCTTCCCTTTCTTTTTCATTTTCCTTTGCTTTTGCTTCCCGGCACAGGTCGGCCAGGGTAAGCGAGTCCATAACCTGGGCAATACTATTTCTTATCTTTTCCCAAACTATCCGCGAAATACAATAGTCGGCCTGATCACACTCCTTTGGATCGATTTCGTCCACACATTCTACGGGTGCCACCGGCCCTTCCAGTGCCCGGATCACGTCGCCCACGGTAATCTGTTTTGGATTGTCCGCCAGCATGTACCCGCCCTGGGCGCCGCGAAAGCTTTTCACCAGCCCGGCTTTCCTGAGCATGGCGATAAGCTGCTCCAAATACTGTACGGAAAGGTTCTGCCTTTCGGCGATGCTTTTCAAGGGGACAGGAGCGGTCCCGTAATGCTGGGCCAGATCGAACATGGCCTTTAAGCCGTAATGTCCCCTGGTGGAGATGCGCATGGAAAAACCCGCCCCCTGGTTTTGAAATCATAGTAAATTACTCGGGATTTAACTTAACCATATCATAGCATGTTACTCGGGTATTGTCAACAGGACGGAAAAAATAATGCAAACAAAAAAACGGCAGGTTAAAACACCGGTCATCCCTTGCTCTACCGCCTGCTCGTTTTTTCCTGCCAAAAGGATATCATCATTATTCTTGGGAGATAATAAACGGCTAAAGATATGTGTAAAAAGACCGGTCAAAAGAGGCAAAGATGGGCGGAAAGCTAATCATTCTCATCGGGCCGCCGGCAGCAGGAAAATCAACCTGGCGAAAGCAATTTCACGGGGAAGTAATTTGCCCCGACGACATCCGGCGTAAACTTTTCGGGGTGCAGTACGATCCCCGCGTAGAACCCCTTGTCTGGCGCCTGGCCTACAAGCGCCTGGCGCGGGCCCTGGCGGCAGGGAAAGAAGTTTGCTTTGACGCCACCAACCTTACGCGCGCCAGGCGCCGGCCGTTAATTAAAATCGGGAAGGAAGCCGATGCCACCATCGAAGCGCTGGTTTTTCTCCGCGACCTGGGGGAACTATTGGAACGGGACGCGAGGCGCCCGCCCGGAAAAAGAGTGGGTGAAAAAGTCCTCAAAACAAAATACGCACAGCTGGAAATGCCCACCCGTGAAGAGGGTTTCGATCAATTGACAGTGATCAAGTAGGTATGCCTGCTGATCCGCCGGCAATCACCGGGTTCTCAATTTACATACCCGGCTTCTCAACTTCTCTATTTCGACCTGCCATACCGCTCGTGCAGACCGGCAATAATTTTTCCACCGCTCAAAAGCAACCCCGTTGTTTACTGAATTATTAGTTTGTGTCTTTCATCCGCCATAAAAGGGCAAGGGCGACCTGCACGGCACGCTCCCGAACATCCGGCGGCTCGCCCCAGATGTTGAATTGGCCCGATTTAATCCGCCCGCCCAGGTTAGTGGCAATATAAACCGTGGCCCCGGGCCGGCCCTTTTCCTGTTCCGCCCCTTCTGCCTGTTTCGTAACGGCAACGCAGACGTCCGCCCGGAATGCGGATCTTCCCCAGGCAGCCAGTTGTTCCGCCGTTTCTTTTCCACCGGCGGAAGGGGCAACCGGCCAGTTTTGGCCGTCTTCCCCCAGGATGCAGCCAAATCTGAAAAAGTTCCCCGCCCCGGGCGTACCGGTCAACCGATGGGCCAGCAGGCCGCCGGTGAAGGTTTCTACCGTGGCCAGGGTCAACCCGCGCTCTAAAAATACCCCGCCGACGGCGTCGGCGAGGGTTTCTTCATCCGCCCCGAAGATATACTTTCCCAGCCGGCCGCGGATTTTCTCCTCCATGGCGGCGTTCATCCGGCGCGCCTCACCCGGGCTGTCTGCTTTTGCGGTGATTCTTAAATGCACTTCGGCGTATTTGGCCGTGGGCGCCACCGTCGGGTTGACGCTGCGGAGGATCTCACCCAACTGCTCGTCAACCATTGATTCGCCAATTCCGCAAAGTTTTAAAACCCTGGACTGGATCACTTTCCGCTGCGCACCCAGTTTTTGCGACAAATAAGGAGTGACCTGTTGATCAACCATTAAGCGGAACTCGGATGGAGGGCCGGGGAGAAGAAGATAGGTTTTGCCCGCGTGTTCCAGGATAATCCCGGGGGCGGTGCCGATGGGGTTGTCCAGGACGAAGCCGCCTTCCGGCACCAGCGCCTGCTTTAAGTTGTTTTCGGGCATAGGAAGGCGGCGCTCGTCGAAAAAGCGGCGGACAATTTTAAGGGCTTCTGCGTGCAAATGCAAAGAAATACCGAGGGAGTCCGCCAGCGCCTCTTTACTTACGTCGTCCTCCGTAGGCCCCAGCCCCCCGCCGATAACGATCAGGTCGGCGCGCTCCCGGGCCTGGGTGATGGCTCGGGCCAGGCGTTCCCGGTTATCCCCGACAGTCACCTGGTAGTAGAGGTCGATCCCCAAAGAAGCCAGCGTTTGCTGGAGGTACGGGGCGTTTGTATTTAAAGCGTGGCCCAGCAAAAGCTCTGTGCCGGTGAAGATAATCTCCGCGCGCAAGGAAAACCACCCTTCTATGAGGCATTTTATTTATCTTTATTGGTGAGCAAAAAGTTTTTCGCAAACATTGCGCAAACCCACATCACTTTCGTATTTCGATAAATTTCAACGAACCCCTTGTAGTAACCTTTTTAAATAAAAATTTTAATTTTTATCGCGTGCTCCTGTACAGGTACCACATCCTGTTCTGATTATCCGGGAAACCATTAAAAGACAGCAAAAACAGGAAAGAGTGAGATTAATGGCTATACCCAAAGAAGAACTATATCGTTTAATCGATAAACTTCCAGAGCAAAAAAGAGTGACAGCCAAAAGGTATCTTGAAAAATTATTAATGTTCGAGATTACATAGGAGAGGTAGTTATATTCTTTGCGCTCAACTTCTCCAATTCAACTTTCCACACCGTCGGTCGGCTCCGGCGGCTACCCGCCGGGCGCGCCGGGATCCTGGCCGGAAAACAACCCGGTAAAAACCTTTCTGATTTCCCTGGCCTTCTTCACCCCGATCCGCGGCACGGCCTTTAATTCTTCCTCGGTGGCGCGCACAATCCGGTCGACGCTTCCAAAGTGCCTGAGCAACCTCTCCGCCAGTTCCGGCCCGATGTGCGGCAGG
>JBFMBG010000124.1:0-5967 GCA_040755215.1 Bacillota bacterium
TAAGTACCTTTTTGCGGACGCTTTTGTCCAGGTTTTCAAGGTCGTCTACAGCTTCCGGGAGCCACTTAACCGTCCACCGCATCGTCAGGTATCCCTTCCAGCTCTTCGCGGGTTACCCCGAAGCGTTCCAGGACATCATCCATATCTACCAGTTCTCGGGGAGATTTAAAGTGATCGACGAGGCGCCGGATCGCTAACACAGCGTGGTAAAGCTCTTCGACTCTTTGCCCCTCAAAGAGCAGCTCTCTGTAATCGTCAATGTTTATCATCACCGCTTCCACTTCTTGCCCCCTGGTGACGAAAATTGGGTGTTTTCGGATACACCAAATAATTACGCGTTTCAATCCTTTTCTAAATCACCATGGAGCTCTAAGCTAAAAGCAGGCAAAGCGCACAAAATTCCGGGTCCCTCCCAGGGGGCCCGGAATTTTTTCGTCCGTCTGCGGGCATGGGCGTTAATACCCCTTGCCAACGTCTTCTCCCCCGGGTAAACTATACCCAGCACATTCCAACACCCGTTCCATGCCCCAGGGGGAAAAAGGAGGCGCCTTTTCGGGTGAACAAAGACCAGGTCGATCACGACCGGCTGTTCAAGGAACTGCTGGAAACGTTTTTTACCGAATTCAGGCAGCTTTTCTTCCCCCGCCGCCAGCCGGGCGATCGACTTTACGCACCTGCGCTTTTTGCAGCAGGAACTATTTATATCCACTCGTAACTATGCACAAGAATAATTCCTTTCTCCTTTAATTTTTCCGCCGCCGCTGGCTTCGCGTAGTGGGTGACCAGCACCTTGATGATTTCTGCGGCCGGGAATTTTTTCTGCGCAACCGCTCCTTTTCTTTCTAACTGCTTTATTTTTTTCCATACTTTGGTTAATCTTAAGTCGGATTCGCCAATGATGATTACTTCCTGACCGTTCTTTTTTCCCCGGGCAAAAAGGTTAATCTCTTCATCATCAATTTCTGTGCGGATGAATTTTTCAGTTATTTCAATGCCATAGTTTTTCAGATAAACAGGTAAAAACCGGAAGGCTTCGTTTTCCAAAGCATAGCCCATACTTTTGGAAAGGCCGCCCAGTTGATCTCTTGTGTCTTTTTCTACTTTGGCCAGGGATCTGATGGCCCCGGCAAGTTCTTCCATTTTCTTTTCTGTCTTTTGCTGGGCCCCGGCAAGTTCTTCCATTCTTTTTTCTGTTTTTTGTTGGGCGTCGGTAAGCTCATTTATCTTTACTCCGATTTGTTTTACGATTTCTTTTAATTCATTAAAATCTTTCGCTTTAACCAGTTCCTGCTGACTTTCCGCAATGGCTTTCGTCACCACTTTGACAATAGCCAGGGCCTGCTTCTCTTCAAAAACATTTCTTAATTCATCGGTTAACGCTTCAGCATTCAACATTAAAACCACCAATCCTGATTATTTCTTCGAAACCGGTAAACATTTCCGCTCGCCGCAGAACATATAAGCACCATTTTCATCTTACCAGATAGTGACCCGGCAGGTCAAGAAAAAAGCCAGCTCTGGAAAAGCCGCGGGCCGACGGGAGACGGCTTACCGCTATGCTGGCATTAATTACCACTTGCCGCACCGTTCTCTAATTCTTCTTTGGACCGCCGACATGCCTCTTCGGCAGAAATCTGGAATTCCCCGCCGTTCTTCGCTCCCGCCGGCCCAAGGGCTTTGCGGACGTGTTCGGCGGCTTCCCCCAGGCCCTCCTTTTCCAGGCAGCGGGCGTAGGCCATCAGTTTCTCCGGTTCGATCTTCAGCAAGTCGATGGCCAGTTCCCCTTCCGGCCCCGGTATGCGCAGGGTACCGGCTTCAATAAACGTGCGCATGGCCAGTTTGTATAAACTTGTCAGGAGCAGGCGGCCGGCGGAAAACCGCGGGTCCCAGAAGCCGCCCAGCAGCCTTTCTACGCCGGCCCGCAGGGAAGAATCCTCATTTTTTGCCAGCCAGGACTGCAGGGACTTGATGGCTTCCCTGGCAAAGAAATAATAATCCTTCACAAATATCGCTTCCTCCAGGGGGCTGCCGGGAGTGAAAAATGATTCCGCCACGCCGATCAGCGCTTCCGCCAGCCTCTCTACTTTCCCGGCGGCAGCCGCGCTGACCGCCGGGCGAGCAACCTGGTCCAGCGCCAAAAAGCCGTTGACAACGGCGTAAAAAGGTATCCTCACCGGGATTTCTCCGCTGGCGATCTTGTCCAGGACCGGGCGGATTTCCTGCACGTACCGCCGGGATAGTTCCCTCTCGATAGCGGGGTAGTGTTCACAAAGCTCTGCAATAGCCGTGTCGTCCTTTTTTCCGGCGTTTATTTTGGCCAGTTCTTCGTCAAAAGCTTTCAGTTCTTCCAGCGTGACCGCCAGGACCAGCCTGCCGATGAAGTCGACATCGCCTTCTTCGACCAGGAGGGCCAGGACGCCCGCCAGCGCTTCCAGGTCCGCGGCGCTTCCTTCGCCCAGACAAAAGGCGTTGGCCAGAACAATCGCCGCGTCGGACGCAAACTCCGGCGTGAAAAGCCCGCGTTCGGCTTCCTCCAGAAGAGCTTCTTCGTCCCGCCCCCCCGGTTCACCTCGTTCGGCAAAATGCTCCTCGAGCCGGGAAAGGGGGAAGCGTAAAAACTTTAGCAAGGAATTCTGGCGCAAGAGGGGACCCAGCCGCTGGCCGAGTTCTTCCAGATATTTATCCAGGGCCGCTTCATCGGGCGCCCCGGCCATGTTTTGGTAAAAAGCAGCCACCGCCCGGCCGGCCTTTTCCGGATCGGGGACCATTTCCGGGGGACCGCCCTGGATGCCGCAGGCAAGGCCCAGCAATTCCACCAGGCGGGGGAATCTCGCCGCAGCAGGCGCGCCGGCCGCCCGGCGGATCGTTTCCGTGCTTTTTTGCACCCGCTCCAGACAGCATTTTTTGTACTTGCGTCCGCTCCTGCAGAGGCAGGGATCGTTGCGCTCCGGTCTGGGCAAGTTAATTTTCAAAACCCGTCCCCTCTTTTACCAGAGTAACCATGTTAAATTTAACGGAAAAGGGTTGCGGTGTCAACACCGCAAATATAAAAAGCGCAGGTAGGGCAGCAATCCGGACCAGATCATTGACTGGTCAGGGACAGTCGGTTTATCCTGGTGGAGAAGGGTTTTCCGATTAATCATCCTGAACACGGGCGGAATTTCGCTGGTGATGGCGATGGAATGTGGTCCAGAATCACCCCCAGGGTGTATTCATCCGCAGTTTTGATTTTTCCTGTATATTGAACATTTTAAATTTTCGGTGGAGCAGTTTGAAAACGTTTTTCCGCAATGTTTCCTGTCCGCCTTTTTCCATGCCTTTTTCGAAAATCCTGCGGTAACCGGCCGATTCCTCTAAATTAAGATTCCCGCACGGAGCAGGGCTTTTCGTTTGTTTTCCAGGTCCCAAGGAGCCTGCGCAATATCTGCGGCACGTTCTTCAAAAATTGCTCTTCGGCGCGTTTCCTCCCCACGCAAAAGAATTTTGCCTACAAGGCTTAGCCCTTGATGTTCAGCTTTCTCATCTTATCGACAAACAAGTTAAATTCGCGCTTAAAAACACCGGAGACTTCAGGCAACCGGGACAGCAACTCTTTTATTTTGTCCGGGGAGAGGTTAAATCCGTAGATATTGCGAAATATGTGCCGGAATGCCCTT
This sequence comes from Bacillota bacterium, assembly GCA_040755215.1. Lineage (GTDB taxonomy): Bacteria > Bacillota > Desulfotomaculia > Desulfotomaculales > Nap2-2B > JAIMBK01. Next base: position 3,657 of record JBFMBG010000124.1, read on the forward strand.
AACTGGTCGAGCTTTTGGGCGGTTTCCCGGGTGATTAACGGTGGACGCACCCCCGGGACTTCTAAGGTCATTTGCTCCAGCAGCTCTTTATGCCATTGCTCCCCTGATAAATTTGTCTTGTCAATCCGCGTGGCCACCACTTTAAAGATATTTTCCACGGCGGTATAATAATCGTGTAAAATAGAACCAATTATCCTGCAGACAGCACTATCCGCGAGATTAAAACCACCGACGCCGGTAGTCGCTATCCTCGGGAAGAGCTTGTACCCGGCCAGTTCGTCTTCCAGCTGCCTCAAATTGCCAAGTTCTTTTTTCATTCTGGCTTCTACCACCAGGTATTCTTCCGGGCTCACAGGAGCACCCCCTTCCGGAACACCTCTTGTTTGAGGGAAGCAGACGCATCCTCTGCGCAAACAATGCTGATCGCAAAGGGCCTGGCGAGGCGTTCCGCTTCTACGTACATTTCCCAGTAGTTCCCGGTAAAGCCGACGACCAGCAGATCGATGTCGGAACCTTCCGCAAAGCCGCCCCACGCCAGCGAACCATATAAATACACTTCCCTTGCCCGGTAATTTGTTTTCAGCATTTTTGCCACTCTTCCGGCTTTCGAACGGGCTTTCTTGATCAGTTCACGCCTTCTCCGGGAGTGGATCTTCAAAAGCTGGTGATGCATATTCAGAAATTCCCGGGACAGCCCGGTATCCTGCGCCATGCTATCTTTCCCCCCAGAGACAAGGGCCGTTACTTCAAAAGTTCAGCCGGCGGAAAGCCGCGCGTCAGCGCCTCTGCAACCCTTACATCGGGTGATAGGCTGCAAATGGAATCCGCCATGATTTACCCCGCTGTATTTTATTTAAAGACATAGGATCACAGCCACATCCGGTTCTATGATTGGTCCTGCATAAAAGATATGAGTTATTTTACCTGGATTTTTCCTGATGAACTCCATTTCCGCCCGGTCGATTTCTTCACGGTTACGTCCATGGGCAATTACTTTTCCGGTCAGTGTCTGACCCGATTTATCTTCCTGAACCACTTCTAAACACACCCATTCACCCGAATAGTCATGGAAAACTTTCTCTCTTGTAATAATCTTTTGTTGAGACATTTTTTCTCACCACCGTAATTAGGAAATGTTTGCGATACTAAGTCATTCTACCATATCCCGCTAACAGAAACAATATATCCTGTTCAGGATCAGTATTGACGATTTAAAGACGCTGCTGCCGGCCCGAAATTAAAAACAGGCGCCAGGATGAACCGGGACGAAGCCACCCGGACCGTCGCCATGGAGATGTAAGTCCGAATCAGTTAAAGCGTCGCGCGTGCACGGGCAAAAATCTGCGTTAAGATTGCAATTAAGCCATGAAATGTAGTATCATAACTCTATAAGTATGATCAAGGGAGTTGGGATCATGTATGTTTCTAAAGTTTCACCCAGGGGTCAAATTGTAATCCCAAAGTATTTTAGGGACAAGTTGGCCATCAAGTCTTCTTCGAAGGTAGTTTTTTCTGAAGACGAAGGCCGTTTGGTGATCACGGTCCTTCCTGCCGATCCCGTTGCCGGAGCCAGGGGAATCCTGAAAAAGTCCGGGCCCCTTCCTGAGCTAATAAGGAAAAATAGAGAAAAAGAGATTGCTTATGAGAAAAAACACTATCGAAAATAATTCTGGTGAGGCACAAAAAGAGCAATATGTACTGGATACATATGCAGTTTTATCCTATTTGCGCGATGAAGAGGGAGCGGATCTCGTAGCCGCTTTGTTGAAAGCCGGTAAACAAGGATGAATACTGCTGAACATGTCCTGGATTAACGTCGGTGAGGTTTATTACATTGTTCAAAGAGAAGAGGGACGGGAAAAATCCAGGGCAATATTAGAATTGCTTAGAAGCTGGCCTGTTAATCTGGTGGAATGCACGGAAAAGATGGTTCTGGCTGCCGGCGATATAAAAGCCAAGTATCCACTGTCTTATGCCGATGCTTTTGCTGTTGCTTTAGCACGTGATAAACAGGCGTTTCTGTTAACCGGCGACCCTGAATTTGAGAAAGTTGAAAAAAACGGACTGGTTAACATCAAATGGCTGCCGTGCAAGTAGGGGCGGCAGCAACGTCATGCTGATCAACGGCGTTGCCGTCAACATGGACGTGGCCGCCGAGATCGGGGACGGCCGGTTTATACTGGTGGGTTTGCGAAAGAAGCCGGGGTCTTTATCTTTTGCGAAATTCCTTAGAGATAAGGGCAGACCAATTTTGGAAAATGCCAGGTTCTGGCGGCGAGAGAGCCAAGCACGTCTATGGCCGGTTCCCCCT
>JBFMBG010000125.1:0-5952 GCA_040755215.1 Bacillota bacterium
GCCAGGGCGGTGCGGGACCTGCAACCGGGAGATAAAATCCTCATTGCCGAAGCCTGCACCCATCACCCGGTCCAGGACGATATTGGGAGAGTAAAGATTCCCCGCTGGCTCCGCCAGGCGGCCGGGGGCGAACTGGTTTTCGACGTGGTCAGCGGAGGAAGCGGCCTGCCGGAAAATCTGCGGGAATACAGGCTCGTCGTCCATTGCGGGGCCTGCATGCTGAACCGGAAAGAAATGCTTTACCGGATCATGCAAACCCAGGAGGTGGGGGTGCCCATCGTCAATTACGGAGTGCTCCTGGCCTACCTGCACGGGGTGCTCAAGCGGGCCCTCTCCCCTTTTCCCCAGGCTTTGGCCGTTTTCGCGGAGGAACGGGACGACCTGGAAGAGGAACTGGTTCTCCTCCGGCAGACGCTGCGGAAATCAGGTGATCTGCATGCGGACTGAATTTACGGAGGCCCTGGCCAAAGCGATGAAGACCCATCACCTGAACCGCCGGGAAGTGGTTGCCCTGCTCCGGGCCCGGGGGGATGAAATGGCGGCCCTGGGCCGGGCCGCCGACGAAGTGCGGGCGCAATACCTGGGAAAGGAGGTGCACCTGCGGGGAATCATCGAGTTTTCCAATTACTGCTGCCGGAACTGCCATTACTGCGGGTTGCGCCGGGACAACCGCCGGTTGCGGCGCTACCGCCTGTCTTCCGGAGAAATTCTGGCCGCCGCCCAAAAGGCAGTGGATCTGGGCCTGCCCACCATTGTCCTGCAGGCGGGGGAAGATCCCTACTACCCGGCTTCTTTACTGGCCGAAATAATCAGGCAACTTAAGGAAGACCTGGGAGTCGCGGCAGTCACCCTTTCCTTAGGAGAGCGTTCCTGGAGCGACTACCAGCGCTGGCGGAAAGCCGGCGCCGACCGCTACCTCTTGAAACACGAAACCGCCGACCCCGCCCTCTTTGCCCGCCTGCGGCCGGGTACTTCTCTGCGCCGCCGCCTGCAATGCCTGCAGTGGCTGCGGGAACTGGGTTACCAGGTTGGGGCGGGGAATATCGTCGGCCTGCCCGGTCAGGATTACGACGTTCTGGCCGACGATATCCTTTTGCTGCAGGAACTGGAGGTGGAAATGGCCGGCATCGGGCCTTTCATCCCCCACCCGCAGACACCCCTGGCCAGCGCCCCGCAGGGGGAACTGGAACTCACCCTGAAGGTCCTGGCCGTAACCAGGCTGCTCCTCCCCCGGACGCACCTGCCAGCCACCACTGCCCTGGGCACCATTCATCCGCAGGGGCGGCGGATGGGACTTTGTTTGGGAGCAAACGTAATTATGCTGGACGTAACTCCCCCTCCCTACCGTTACTATTACCAGATCTATCCCGGCAAGGCCCGCCCGGGGGAGGAGGTGGAAACTACCTTAGGTTCCCTGCGTTCCCTGCTTGTCTCCTTAAACCGGGAAGTGGGGCGCGGCCCCGGACACGCGCCGAAATACCGGGGAGCGGTGGCTGGCTATTGACCGTCTGCCGGCAAAAAACAAAGGGCTGTTTTGTTCGGTTGCCGGTTCACCCCGGAACGTAAGCCGCGACGCTGAACAAAAACAGCCCGATGGTAGCACCAGAGAATTAGATTCATGAGGATTACCCTATTTTCAAAGGAGGTTCCCAAGATGAGAAGCGAACCCGCCAGTTTTATCGACGAAGAACAGATTAACAGCCTGTTGGCAGAAGCCGCCCGGACTTCCGTCACCCTGGCCCGGGAAATCGTCATCCGGGCGGAAGAAGCCGGGGGGCTGACCCCCTTCGAGGCGGCCGTCCTTCTCCACGTGGAAGATCAGGACACTCTGGAGATGATGTTTGCCGCCGCCTCCCGGGTAAAGGAGAAAATTTACGGAAAAAGGCTGGTTCTTTTTGCACCCCTTTACATCAGCAACTATTGCGTGAACAACTGCCGGTACTGCGGCTACCGCCGGGACAACCGGGAACTGGGGCGGCGACGCCTGACCATGGACGAGATCCGGGACGAGGTGGTCGCCCTGGAAGCGATGGGACACAAGCGACTGGCCGTGGAAGCGGGGGAAGACCCGCAAAACTGCCCCCTCGACTACGTTCTGGACGCCATCCGGACCATCTATGCAGTGAAGGACGGCACCGGAAGCATCCGGCGGGTGAACGTCAATATCGCGGCGACGACGGCGGAAGAATACAGGCTCCTGAAGGAGGCCGGAATCGGTACTTACATATTATTCCAGGAAACTTACCACCGCCAAACCTACCGGGCCATGCATCCTTCCGGCCCGAAAAGAGATTACGACTGGCACACCACCGCCATGGACCGGGCCATGGCAGGAGGAATTGACGACGTAGGCGTAGGTGTATTATTTGGTCTTTACGATTATAAGTTCGAAGTGTTGGGTCTGCTTTTCCACGCCCTGCACCTGGAGGAGCGCTTCGGCGTCGGGCCCCATACCATTTCGGTGCCCCGGTTGCGGCCGGCCCTGAACATCAACCTGGAAAACTTCCCTTATCTCGTTTCCGACCATGACTTCAAAAAAGTTGTCGCCGTTTTGCGCCTGGCCGTACCCTATACGGGAATGATCCTTTCCACCCGGGAGCGCCCGGAGTTCCGCGACGAGCTCATTGCCGTCGGAATTTCCCAGATCAGCGCGGGTTCCTGCACCGGCGTGGGAGGCTACCGGCGGGCCCTGCGGAAGAGTCCCGGAGAAGAGGAGGACACCGCCCAGTTTCAGGTGGAAGACCGCCGGAGCCCGGACGAAGTATTGCGCAGCGTTTGCCTATCCGGGTACATCCCCAGTTTTTGTACGGCCTGTTACCGCCAGGGACGCACCGGCGACCGGTTCATGGCCCTGGCCAAAACCGGTCAGATCCAGAACGTATGCCAGCCCAACGCCATTCTGACTTTCAAGGAATTTCTCCTTGACTACGCCTCACCGGAAACCCGGCGCGTGGGCGAGGAAACGATCCGGAAACACCTGGACTTAATTGCCAGCCCCGGTGTCCGCAGGGAAACCGTCGCCCGCCTGGCCAGGATTGAACGGGGCGAACGGGATCTATACTTCTAACTGAATTTCCAACTGACTGGCTCCTGATTAGTTTTGTTCCACCCTCCTGATGATGGAAGCGAGGCGACAGCCCGGGTTGCCGGGAACTTTCGCTGGCGCGGCAAACCACTCCCAGTTGGAACGCAGGCAGCTGTAAGATACTTCCGCCAGTGCGTAGGCCTGGTTTAATTCCGCCGCCGAAGACACCCCCCGCCCTTCTGGCGGGGTTTCTTCGTTTGTTCTCCATCTGCCGGTCATGGGTGCTCCCTCCTTTCGAAGGTGGAATTGGATCCTTTTTCCCGTTGACCCTTTCAGTAAAATCTTTACGCAAAAACCATGCCAGAGTGAAAAGGAAAGAAACATTGGCCGGCCCGGACTTCAATACCCAAAAGAGGGGGTAAATGAAACGATCCATCCGGTTGAACAAAAAATAAAAAAAGCCGGGTTTATCCGGCTTAAAAAAGCAATCTCCCGGGCTTCCGGACGGGTAATTCGTCTTTTTGGATTACGTTCGGTTTTCCGAACTTCCCTTCTTCTCCCGGTTTCCCGGGGAGAAAAGGCGAAATCGCTTGAGCATTTCATTTAAGGTACTGCGTTTTAAGCCCAGGATTTCCGCCGCGCGGGCCTGAACCCACTGACTTTCTTCCAGGGCCGTGAGCAGCAGCTGAATTTCGTATGCCTCCACGGCCTCCCGGAAGGTCATCCCCCGGGTACGAACCGGGCCTGCCCCGTCGACGGCCCGGCTCTGCAGGTCGGCGGGCAGATCGGTGAGTTCGATCTTCTTTCCCTCGCACAAGATCACCGCCCGTTCGATCACGTTTTCCAGTTCCCGCACATTCCCCGGCCAGTCGGCCCGCACCAGAGCGTCCATGGCTTCCGGGGCGAAGCCTTTGACGTCTTTGCCCAGGCGGTGGCAGATTTTTTTCAGGAAATTCCGGGCCAAAAGGGGGATGTCGTCCCGGCGGTCGCGCAAAGGAGGGAGCCAGATCGTGATCACATTTAACCGGTAAAACAACTCGGGCCGGAAGTTCCCTTCTTTAATCGCCTTTTCCAGATCCCGGTTGGTGGCGGCAATAATCCGGACGTCCACCCGCCGCGGCCGCGTTTCCCCGATCCGAAAAAACTCCCCTTCCTGCAAAACACGCAGCAGCTTGGTCTGCAGAGCCAGGCTGATGTCCCCGATTTCATCCAGAAAGAGAGTTCCCTGGTGCGCCTCTTCAAAAAGTCCCTTTTTGGCGGCTACCGCCCCGGTAAAGGCCCCCCGGGCGTGCCCGAAAAGTTCGCTTTCCAGTAAAGATTCCGGAAGGGCGGCACAGTTGATACTGACGAAGGGAGCCTCGCTGCGCAGGCTGCGGTAATGAATAGCCCGGGCAACCAGTTCTTTTCCGGTGCCGCTTTCTCCCCGCAAAAGAACGGTGGCGTCGGTAGGAGCTACTTTTTCAATCAGGTAATAAACTTCCTGCATGGCCTGACTGTTCCCCACCAGCTGACCGAACTGCCCCCGCACCGTCCGCAGTTCCTGCTGCAGCAGCACGTTGCTCTTCTGCAGCTGCAAAATCAAGTAAGGGAGGCACATCTGATTTTCGGCCAGACCGTGGTAAACGGCGATGGCTTTTTCCCGGCAGGAAAGATAGCCGCAGGCGCCGCAGTTCAGCTCGTCTTCCGGCCCCGTCTTGCCCAGTTCGGCCAGAATCGCCCTGATCTCGGCCTCGTCGGGCTGCGGAAAACGGATGCTCCGGTCCCGGAATTCCCGGCGCAGGTTTAAACCATCGGGAAGAGGCGACGGAGAACCGGCCCGCTCCAGGCCTTTCCGGGTAAACTCCGCCACAATCCGGCGCCGCCGGAAGGAGTAGTAATTATTCTCCATCATGGGGCCATTGATACAACCTTTGCAAAAGAGGAGATCGGCAATCTGGGGAACCATCTTCCCTTCGTTGACCGCCTTTAAAAATTCCAGGCAGTCCTCCCGCCCTTCAATAACCAGAACCCGGCTTTCCAGCACGTCCGTACCGATTTGCGCACTCCGGAGAAGTCCGCCCCCGATCGGATAGAGGCGGCCAAGGGAGGGAGGGCAGCCGTCAAACTCCCCGTCTTCCAGGGATGCCACCACAATTCCCCGGGTCTGCAGCATTTCTTTCAGTTCCGGGTAGGTCAGCACCGCGTCGACGGCCCCGGCCACCTCTTCGTGCCGCACTTCCTCCTTTTTGGTTACGCAGGGACCGATAAAAACCACTTTGGCAGCCGGCCCCAGGCGCAGTTTTAAGTAGCGCCCCAGGGCAATGGCCGGCGAAACTACCGGGATCAGTTGCGGAATGAGCCGGGGGAAGAATTTCTCCACCAGGTTGACTACCGCCGGGCAAGGAGTGGTGATCCAGCCCTGCCTGTCCCCCGTCTCCTGCAAAAATTGCCGGTATTCGCAGGTAACCAGGTAGGCTCCGAAGGCCACCTCGTGAACTTCTGCAAATCCCAACCGGCGAAGGGCAGTCACCACCTGTCCGGGCCAGGCCGGGTGAAACTCGACCACAAAAGAAGGGGCCAGGCAGGCCACTGCTTTTTCCTGCCGGAGATAGGCCTCAACCTTTTCCACTTCCCTTTCCACCATCTTCGCCTTTTGAGCGCAAACCTGAACGCAATGCCCGCAGGCGATACAAAGCTCCGGAACTACCTGGGCCTGGCCGTCAATCACTTTAATGGCCTTTACCGGGCAATTCCGGATGCAGGCATAGCACATCCGGCACTTACCTGTGATTGTATTCACAATCCCGGACACAATACCCCCCTCCTCAGAAAATAGAATAAACCACATAATTAAGCAGCCGGTTCAGCTTCTTCCAAAGTCACTTTATAGCCAAGTTCCTCTAAACGACGGACCAGCTTTCGTTCCATACCTTTCCTGTTCAGTTTGA
>JBFMBG010000126.1:0-5752 GCA_040755215.1 Bacillota bacterium
TGCTCCATCGAAAATTTAAAAAATTGCCCGCTCAATACACAGAAAAAATCAAAACCGCGGACGAATACACCCTGGGGCTGATTCTGGACCACATCTTCGAGATCAACACCATCGCCGACCTGGACGAGTATCTCTAAAGGAACGAAAAAATCCCGGACCAGGGTTTTCCCCGGCGGCCGGAATTTTTCTAAATGGCGAAGCCTGCCGGAATTGCCAGGTCAAAAAGTTCCGGCTGAAAAGTTGATAAAATCGGGACCGTATTACGCAAAGAAAAAATAATTCCGGGCCCCCTGGGAAGGACCCGGAATTTTGTGTGCTTTGAATTGCTTTTATGGCTTAGAGCTCCATGGTGACGGTCCGGGCGGCTTCGTCCCAGCTCACCTTGGCGCCCATGGCCTGCGCTATCCAGCGGAACGGCGGCATGGTGCGGCCCCGAAGCAAACCCCAGCTCTCTGGTGGCGATCTTCTGCACCAGCCCAGCGCCCACGTTCCCCTTGTGCTTCGCGTGGATTACGCACGTCCTTTTGACCCCGTCCGGCCCCGTTCCTTTCCAAACAGAAGTTTTCCCCTGCCTTTTCATTCCCAGCTTCCGGCAGATTTTCTCAATGTCGTCCCAGGTGAACGTATAGCCCATCAGTCCGCCAGCGCCTTCTCCAGCTCCAGGACGCTAAAGAGCTTTTCCCGGTCCCCTTCGCACCGGAGGACGCGCCTTAAGTGCCAGTAGTGCTCCCGCCTGCCCCCGGACGGGCTTAAATAGTACGGCAAGTCGTCAAAATAGACCCGGGCGTAATCCAGGATATTGTCGATAAAGTCTTCGACCGCCTCCTGTTTGGTCGGGCCGACCCCGTATACCCCCGTTTCCACGTTGTACAGGGAGTAATGTTCGATTCTTTCGCCCGGCTGGTCAAGCCATTCGTAAGTAAACTTTTTTGTCTCGCATAGTTCGTCAAGCAATTTGGTCGAAATCAGCGACACCGGGGAATCGTCCTTCCGCCTGGTGTCGGTCAGGAGGAATTCTTTACCCATAGCGGCCTCCCGGCGCAGGACGGTCAACCTGTTTTTTGCTTCGTGGACGGAAACCTGCGGCATAAGCAAAACTCCTTCCGTTAGACGGGTCTGCCGCTATTATATCAAAAAAATAGCCATAATAGCTACACATATAAAAAGCCGGACAACAATTGCCCGGCCCGTTTACACTTTTTAGTTTTTCCTGAGAATATAAGAGAGATTTAAAAACAAAAAGGATAACCCCGTTTGTCAGTTAAAAAGAAGAGTAAATGGTTTTATGCCCGGCTTTCATTAATGTAACGTATTTGTTACGCTTAAAACAGGAAAACTAATAAGGAGGCGTTGAAAAACATGATTAAAGCAGTTGGTCATAGGTTGAAGAAGGCGCGAGAGCAGTCAGGATTAACCCAAAATCAGGTAGCCAAGATATTAGGAATTGCCAGAGAGCAAGTCTCTTATTACGAAAACGGAAAAAGAGAGATGGGGGTTGAAGATCTGCTTAAATTCGCGGACATTTATGGGGTCACGCCGGGTTATTTTTTAAATCCGGAAACTGAAAAACCCGTTGTTGTATCTTTTAGGACGTCCCAGTTGTCTGACGAGGACCTTCCTGTTATTATGGAAGCTCAGCGTTTCCTAAACAATTTATATGAGTTAGAGATGCTTATAGAGAAAGCGGGTGCGTAGGTTGTTTGATATCAGACAAAGAGCGCGCCGAAGGGGTGCGGAGGCAAGGCGGGAAGCGGGCTTGAATTTGCTTGTCCCGGTTGATATTTGGAAAGTCCTGCGGGCATCAGAAATCTCTATATTAAAAAAACCTCTTAAAAGCAATATTTCCGGTATGTTTCTAAAGAAAGGATTTGTGAAATTAGTTTTAATTAATACATCGCGCACTGTCGGCCACCAGAATTTTACGGGCTGTCACGAGTATTTTCACTTGTTGTACGACCAGGACGACAAAAAAATTTGCCGGGCGGGAGAATTTGATTCTAATGATTCGAACGAACGGGAAGCAGATTATTTTGCCGCTTACTTTCTGGCCCCTGACGAAGCTTTGGAATTTCAGGTCGAAAGGCGGCTGAAAGGAAAAAGAAGAGCTTTAAATATAGCCGACGCCATCGCTTTAGAGCAGATGTTTGGGATGAGCCACCAAGCCATGCTAATCAGGCTAAAGGAAGCGGGTTACATTCATGCCGAAGAAGAGGAGCACATGCGCTCCCGAGTATTAATTCAGGCGCTACAATTAGGATATTCTCCCGAGCTCTATCTTCCTTCTAATGAAAATGCTATCATTTCTAATTACGCAGAGAAAGCAAAAGAAGCTCTCGATAAAGGTTTAATTTCTCAGGGTAGATATGAAGAATTGCTGCTGGAAGCAGGATTGGAAGAGTTAGTATTTGGCCTGACGGAAAGGGAGGAAGAACGGGATGAGACAATTCCCCTGTAATCCTCCCTATGTTTTTGACAACGATTGTCTGGCGTCGTTTTTGTGGGTGAAACGTCCGGATATACTGACAAAAATTTTCCTCGGGCAAATATTGACTACGAAAGCGGTAGTTCACGAGTTGACTTACTTGCGAAAAACAAGGTATAACTGGGTGTGTCTACAATTAGAAGAAGAAATAGCTAAAGGGGCGATCAAAACTGTCGATCTCCTTGTTGGCACTAAAGAATTCTTAGAATTTATGGACCTTATAAACGGGAAGTTTAGAAGAAAAGTATTAGGTTACGGTGAAGCGTCCGTTTTAGCCTGGGTTAAACACAATGGCGGAACCGTGGCAAGCAACAACATATCTGATGTTGCAGAATACTGCCACGTGGAAAAAATAGGTTTAATATCAACGGACGATATTTTGTGCCTGGCTTGCACCAAAAAAGTAATCTCAAAAAAAGAAGCAGAAAACCTATGGTCGGAAATGAGGGCCCGTCGACGGAAGTTGCCTGACTACTCTTTTGCTGAAGCATATCACCGGTTTTTAAACAACCTGCCCAAGTAACTGGTAAAAATTTTCCCAAGGCCTTTCATCTTCGACCGGCACCAAAAAGAATGTTTTCAAGCACATAAAAAATTCCGGGCCCTCCCATGGGTTGGCTTCGTCCGTTGTAAAGAACCGCCGGGATGATGGCCGGGAACGAAAATCTTTTCGTTCCCGTTCTTTTTCCGGGGTGTTGTGGTAGAAACTGCTTTCCAAAGAGCCGGTCCTACCGCCCCGAACTGCCACCTGTACTACCTGCAGCGCTGCTCCCCGAACTGCCCGTACCACTGCTGCCCGTGCCAGCGTAGGCCCAGGGCTTTACGAAGGCCAGTTTTAAAACCTCGTGCTGGCAGGCCAGCTCGAGAAGGCTTCTTTCGGCTTCCGCCAGCTTTGCCTGCGCGTCTACCAGCTCCGCCTGGGTGGCCATCCCCACCTGGTACTTTACCTCGGTCACCCGCAGGTTCTCTTTCGCCGTCGCCACCTGCTGCTCCTGCGCGGCGTAGCTATCCTCGACCTGGCGGGCGGAGTAATAAATGCTTCGTACCAGTTTACGGAATTGCTCTTCTGCGCTGGCCGCCTCCAGCTCTTTCTTGCTCACGTCGATCTCCCAGGCTTTGTAAGGATCGCTGACGCTCTGGCTGTTGAACGGGTAGAGGTCCAGCCGTAGCTTGTAGTAATCGATGTTCTGCTTTGCCAGCCAGACGGAGGGGCTCTCCTCCACCGCCCGCTCGACCTCGGTATCCAGGTTATCCACCTTTAAAGGCTCAAAACCGGGCCTGTCAACCAGCACGGGGCGGTCCTCCGGCCACAACCCCACCAGCAGGTTGAACTGTTGGTAGGCGTCGTCCAACGCCTTCTGCGCGGCCTCCAGCGCTCCTTTTGCGGCAGCGAGCCCTGCTTCCCCCGTGACCATATTCGTCTTCGCCGCCATCCCTGCAGCAAACTTTGCCTTCAGCAGGCGGTACTGCCAGTCCGCGTTCTTGAAGGCCAGCTCCGCCGAACGCACTTTTTCCTGCGCCTTGAGCACCTCGTAGTAAGCCTTCTGGACGGACATGGCGGTTGCGTCCTTTTCCGCCTCGTAGCTCTTTTTGGCCGACTGCCAGCCGATGTCGGCCTGAACGAGACCGGTGAAGGCGGCGGCGGCTTTGGCCGCGTCTTCACCGGAGATAGGCCCGGCCGGGTACCACTTCACGCTGTCGGCGGCTTTCTGCCTTACCTCGTAGCTCCGGTCAACATCATACTCAGCCTTTTTCACGGATTTGCTGTTGGCCAGGGCCATTTCCACGGCCTGCTGCAGGGTCAGCTCGGGCGTAGCGGGCTCTTTGGCCCAGGCCGCCGCACCCCCGGCGGTTACCCCGGCGCTCATCATTAATCCGATCAGCAGGATAAGACCAACAACAAAACCAGGTTTGGAAAACGCAGCTGCCCAGGTTTTCCGCAAAAAGCACCACCCCTAAAAATTTTTCAGATTTACCGGTTTCCTTAGCATTCTCTTCATGCAATTAATTGTTTTCCTGTTTAAGTATATACTGGCTATCTCTATAAAGTCAAGTTACAAATTTGTGAAAAAGGAACCGGCATCCAGATACCTGTCCAGAGCTATTGAATCAAATCAATTAACCGATAAACCAAAGGAAATCTCGAACGTCCGGTTCTCCGGCAAATTTACGCCGGTCACGGCGGCGCCGGTGATGCCGTGCGCCCGTAGAAAAGCGTTTAGTTTTTCTTCAATCAGCCCCGCGACAGCCTCTTTTTCCTCCCCTTGCAGGTGATTGGGATCCATGCCGCGTCCGAGCACCGTTTCCTTTATTTCCTGCCTTACGTTGGCCTGGAGCCCATATCGTTCGTGATTAATGCATAAAGGAGGCTTTCTGGCAAAGTAGCCCTGACGCATTCCTGTAAAAAATGCCTTGATCTAAACTTCCAAATCAGATAAACTATAGCCAGCAAAGCTTAAACTGCAAAAGGAATAAACCAGGGAGTCTTTTAATGTGAACACTGCTTGAATTATCTGGTTGCAAAAAATTGTTGAAAAGATAGAACGCAAACATAACCTGAGCAAAGATGAAGTTGAACATGTATTTATAAATGACCCTCATTATCGCTTCCTGGAAAAAGGTAAAATAAATAGTGAGAATGTATATGCAATTTATGGCCGGGTAGATTCAGGGCGATACTTAACAGTAATTTTTATTCGCAAGTTTAACAACCGGGCGTTAATCATCACTGCCCGTGATATGGATAGAAAGGAGCGAAAGCAATATGAAAAGCAAAAAAATAGACGAGATTCCTGAGGACATGACCATAGAAGATTCCGAATTTTGGGATACTCATAGTGTCGCGGATTATCCTTCCAGGATGGTCCGAATAGAATATAACCCCGAAGGAAAGGTTACTTTTATTGCGATTTCAAATGAACTATTGAAAACATTAGATCAGAAAGCAAAGAAGGAAGGAATTTCTGTCGAAACACTGGTCAATTTATGGATCCGGGAAAAGCTTATCAGTGCGTAATAAAGGTGACCTTTTACGGACAGAAAAAGATCACCTAAGATTAGTTTTTGGTTTACCTTCAGGAAAGAAACTACATGTTGTCTGCCCGGGGTATGGGGACAAGCACACCGTAACCGAAGCTTACGGTAGATCTTATCATATAATTTATCTACCTCCTCGTCATGCAGATCATCCCAGACACTCACTTCATACTTATCGGGCAAATGTATTTTTTCTTCCTTGATAGTTTTAGCCACTTCCACTTTCTCTTCCTT
>JBFMBG010000127.1:0-5750 GCA_040755215.1 Bacillota bacterium
AATCTTGACCACCTTCTTCGCCCCTTTCGCACCCTGCTATAATCAAATATATGAAAAAGAGAGGAGGAAAAATACTGCTTTTGAAAAACAGGGAAAATTTTTTCCCTGCCGAAATTTAAAAGACGGCCCTCGCTTTTTACACCATTTACGGCAAAAGGTGGCTCGCCGTCTATTCCTCCTGGACGATTTTGCTCTGGGGTTTCGGGTGCGGCAGCATCCTTTTTTGTCTCTACCGCCTGCCCTGGCTCACTTTCCTGCGGTACGGCCGGGATGAATGGCTTTTCTTCGTCTACATCGCCATCTTTTCATCAATTATCCCGTTCGGGTTATACATCAAGGGCCTGGAGTACCTGAGCGCGATAAAGGCAAATCTAACCAGCACCTTAGAGCCGGTGCTGGCCGGTCTGCTGGCTTACCTCTTGCTGGCCGAGCGGCTCACCGCCTGGCAGGTGGCCGGCGGCGGTTTGATTTTGGGCGGGGTGATCCTGATTCAGCTGGCGGGCACGCAAAAATCGGCCCAAAAAACCGCCGGAGGGGCGGAAATTTCGTAGCTGGGCACCAAAAAGCATTTTGCCTCTGTCTTTATTTCCGGTAAACATCTCTTCTGGGACCTACGTGGGTTATCACGTAGACTTTATTGGCAAAGTCGGGGCGAAATCTCACCCTCCATTTGCCCACTTTTAACCGCCACTCCCCCTTTTTTCCGGTCAGTTTTTTTATATCGGCTGCCTCGGGTTTTTTAAGCAAAGCATCCAAGGCATCCCAGATCCGCTGTTTTACGACTTTATCCAGCTTGCCCATTTCTTTTAGAGCCGTCCTGTCCCATTCGATCCGCCAGCTCATTTCCCAAAAATCTCCTTGCGGGCTTTTTCGTGGGAAACAGTGTGGCCCCGTAAGTATTCCCGCCAGGCCTCTTCAGACCGGGCATCTTCCTCTGGCGTGGTGGATTCGTCATCTTCTGGGGCCATCAGCAAGGTCCGGGCCACGGGATCCAGGTAAGGCTCCAGTTCGCTTTCTTTAATCCGCCACTCCCGGCCGGCTTTGCGCCCGGGCAAAAGCCCCTGGCGCAGCCATTGCCTCACTTTCCTGGGGCTAACGCCCAGTCTTGCGGAAGCCTGTTCAGGGGTCAGTTCCCTTTCCGCTACGCTGAGCACAAACTCCAAAAACCTCCTCACCACAGGGGTTTCTCTTTCCGGCAGGGCCTCGATCAAACGATACAACTCGTCCTTGGATACACTCAAGATTGAATTCCCCCTCCTTAACCAACTTTGTTAACATTCATGTAAGTAGCTTACTCAGTGAAAGCTCTTTATATTTTCTTTATATTTCAGCCCTTTAAAATTAATTTCGCTGTCATTGTCACCAGGTTATCTTCCCATCCTTTTTTCGATAATTCTTTGATCTTGTTTTTGATTTCACCTGGAGTGAATAATTTCCACCCATTTTGTGAAAAGTAGATTTTTATCTTTTGTTCATCGTTCGAATAAATCTTCCCGGCAGCCAGTGCATAATTAATTTTCGTGCTTTCATTAATCAGGCCTTTTTTAAAATAATCCTCGCGTAAATTTTGAGTCACAATATCCCGGTATTCCTTTTCAGTGAATAATCGATAACGCCTTACACCTTTTGGATTTCCGCCGGATACATCATTAAAGCGGACACCGGGGGAATCGAGGAAGGATTTAGCTTCAATCAATAACAGCTCGTTTTCTTTGACATTCAATGCCACGAGATCGATCTCCGGCCTGGGCATAGTCGGTAAGTTAATCCTCTGCTTATCTTCCTTCGAAATATTAAGTTTCACAGATTTTCTGACCCAATACCCTTTTTCCTCCAAATATTGAGCGATAATGCTTTCAAACGCGTTCATCCTTCTTTTTTCTCTCCCTTTGGGTAGCGATCAAATGAGATAGGTAGTGCCTGTTCTGTTTATAACATTTTTAACCCACATAGCACCCACCTGAAAAATTATAACATTAAACCATCAAGCTTCCAATAAGTTGCCACTCAGGCATTTTACCAGAATGCTCGAAACATTAACCCTTAAATATGCTTAACAGCCCGTGGGTGATGGCAAAGGATTTATTCATTTTGCATTTCTCGAAAACTCTCCCCGGCCAGTAGCGCATGGCTGTATAGGGCAAGTCGTAATCGCCCGCTTTTAGCGTTTCCCAATGTTTTTCCGGTTCAGTTTTCTAAAACGGGATAAGTTCATGCAATAGAGCCAGGTTGACGATTACTCCGTCGTCAATTTCGGGCGTCCATCCAACCGTCTCATATCTGGATTTGAATGGCTCCTTCCAGAAATTGATCATTGCCTGATGAGCAAGTTTTCCGGTAAATTAATTAAGAAGTTACCTAAAATCAAGGGTTACAAAGTCCGGTTCGCACCGGATTATTTTTTGCCCGCAAAGGAGGAATACCTTGGTTAACAGACAACGTTTTTTGCTCGTCAAAACAATCATCATCCTCTTCATCATTGTGCCTTTGCTGCTGGGGAGCGCCGGCAGCGCCCGGCATGGCGGCCCCGGAGGTGTGCCCGGGGTTCCTGGAGGCTCTGTTGCCTTCCCGGCGAAAACGCCCGGCGGGTGGAGCACCGGGGAACCGGTTTTCGCGCAAAAGCCGGACTACCGGCCCCTGCAGCAGCAATTGCAGGAGTACGTGGCCGCCCAGCCGGGGGTTTACGGCATTTACTTTCAAGACCTCACCTCCGGAGCGGAGTTTGACCTGAACGGGGACGAACCCATCACCGCCGCCAGCACGGTGAAGGTGCCCGCGGTCCTTTACCTGAACCACCTCATCGCGCAAGGCAAAATGAGCTGGGACGACCGGGTGGCTTACGACAGCACCCGCGATTACCAGGGCGGAGCCGGCATCCTGCAGTTTGCCGCCCGGGACGGCGATACCTATTCGCTGCGGGTGCTGGCCAACCTGGCCATCACCATCAGCGACAACATCGCCTACCGGATGCTGGTGCGCCACCTGGGCAAAGACAACCTCGCCCGGTTTATGCGCGATCTGGGTGGACAAACCGTTTTTCCTGGGGAAGAAAACATTACCACCGCCCGGGATATGGGCCGGTACATGGCAGCGGTATGGGAATTCAGCCGGAAATACCCCGCCCAGGGGAAACGCTTTTTGGATGACCTGGCCAACCCCATTTACCACGTAGGTCTGCCCGGCAAGCTGCCCCCGGAGGTCAAAGCGGCCCACAAGGAGGGGGACGTCTGGAGGGTGGCCAACGATGCGGGGATCGTGTTTGCCCGGCGTCCGTACATCCTGGTGGTCCTGTCCCAGGGAGAAACGGACGTGGATAAAGGATTTGCCCGCATTGCGGAGATTTCCCGGATGGTTTACGATTTTCAATGCCTTCCCCATTTTGAATCTTTCCGGGGACGTCCGGCCAGTTAACAGGCTCTTTTTGGGCCGGTAATCCCAGGCAAAATTTTTTCTTTTTCAGGCAGGATTTTAACTGCCACAAGAAAAATACCTAACCAGGAGGCAAAAAATGAACCATCCACTTGCTGGCGGCGCTCCCGGGACGCCCCGCCGGGAACCCCGGATCGCCTGGGCGGGACTCATCCCTTTATTTGTCGTCTACCTCATTTGGGGCAGTACATACCTGGCCATCCGCCTGACCGTGCGGGAAGGAGCCGGCTTTCCCCCTTTCACTATGGGGGCGATGCGAACCGCCGCCGCCGGCCTTCTTTTATTAGGGGCGGCCTGTGCGCACAGCCGGCTTCGCTTAACGAAGGAAGAACTGTTTGTGCTGGCGGCATCGGGGATTCTTCTCTGGACCGGCGGGAACGGCCTGGTCATCTGGGCGGAACAGCGCGCCGCTTCGGGGTACGCCGCTCTCCTCGTGGGCTCAACGCCCATCTGGGTGGCCGCAATCGAAGCTTTTCTCGACCGGCGGCTTCCCTCCTGGTTGCTTGCCGGCTCATTGCTCACCGGATTCGCCGGCCTGGGTGTTTTAAGCCTGCCGCTCCTGGCCGCCGGGACAAAAGCAGACTTTTTCAGCATCCTTGCCCTTCTGCTTGCGTCCGTCAGCTGGGCGGCGGGGTCAGTCCTGCAAAACAGAAAACCCCCGCAGATATCCCCGCTGGTCAGTTCGGGATACCAGCACCTTTTCGGCGGCCTGGGTTTTGCAGCGGCGGCGCTTCTTTTGCGCGAACCGCTTCCTCACCCGACGCCCGAGGCCTGGTATGCGTGGGGGTATCTCGTCGTCTTTGGTTCAATCGTCGCCTTCACTTCGTTCATCCAGGCGTTGCGTCTGCTCCCCACCAACATCGCCATGACCTACTCCTACGTCAACCCGGTGATCGCGGTGTTCCTCGGCTGGCTGATCCTGCACGAACCGGTAACGGCCTGGACAATGGCGGGAACTGCCCTGGTCCTGCTCGGTGTGGCCGGGGTCTTCCGCGATCGCACTTTTTTAACTTTTCAATCCGGCGGCAGGAAAAAATACTTTAAGTATTGAAGATCTAAGAGATAAAAAGATTAAAAAAACAGGGGACGGGAGATTTAGGAAGGGGAAGTGAACATGTCCGGGCAATCCAACAAATGGCATGTTCTGGGCACGGTTGGCGCCGGAACTTTTATCATGGCCTTAAACGCCAGCATGATGAATATCGCCGTGCCGTTCATCGGGGCCTATTTTCAGGCGCGCATGCCCGTGGTCGAGTGGGTGCTGATGGCCTACCTGCTGGTGATTTCCACGCTTTTGCTCACCTTCGGCCGGCTGGGGGACATGTACGGATTCCGGAAAATCTACCTGGCGGGCTGCGTAATTTTTACCGCCGGGGCGATCTTGTGCGGTCTGGCTCCTTCCATCTACCTGTTGATTGCTTTTCGCATCCTCCAGGGGGTCGGGGCCGCCATGGTGATGGCCGTCGGCCCGGCCATCCTGACGGCTGCCTTTGGGCCGCAGGAGCGGGGGAAAGCCCTGGGCATGCACGGGATCTTCGTGGCTTCGGCCCTCGGCTTCGGACCCACCCTGGGGGGGCTGCTGCTCAACTGCGCCGGATGGCGGTTTCTTTTCTATATTAACATACCGCTCGGGATCATTATTGTTTTCTGGGCCTCTTTAGTCCTGGCCCGGACGCCCCGCACGCCGCAGCGTTTCGACCTGCCGGGGGCCGCCGCCTTATTTATTGCCCTGGGTTCGTTGCTGCTTGCCTTGAGCCATGGGGAAGAGTGGGGGTGGACTTCGGGGGCGATCCTGGGGCTGCTCCTCGCCGCCGGCATTTTCTTTCCCCTGTTCGTGCACCAGGAGCTCATCTGCGCTGCGCCGATGATGGAGCTGCGTCTTTTCAAAAACCGCCTCTTTGCCGCTGCCACCGTCAGCGCCGTCTTTAATTTTATTGTCCAATATATGGTCGTTTTCCTGCTGCCTTTCTTCTTTAAGGAAGTTCTCCGCCTGGACCCGGCCCGGGCCGGCCTGCTCCTTTCCACCTTCCCCCTGGTCATCCTGGTCGTGGCCCCGTTGAGCGGCACCCTGTCCGACCGCATCGGCTCCCGGGGTTTGAGCTCGCTGGGAATGGCCGTTTCGGCGGCGGCGCTGCTCCTTTTGAGCCGCCTCACCCCCGCCAGCGCCTGGCCGGAAGTCGTCTGGCCTTTGGTGCTGCTGGGTCTCGGCAACGGTATCTTTCAGTCCCCCAACAGCAGCGCGCTGATGGGCAGCGCGCCCCGGTCCCACCTGGGCGTGGGCCCCCGGGGGCTGGGCCCCCCGCGCCACCGCGGGGTGGGGG
>JBFMBG010000128.1:0-5564 GCA_040755215.1 Bacillota bacterium
CATGTGAACTTTCATCCCCGCCATTAATGATGAAAATGATGGCTGGAATTTGTCCGGGCGAGCGACATATGCTAAAGGCGCTTAAGAGCCAAGCCCCGGCACTCAGCTTCTGGCACTTTTTAGGCTCATTGTTTTAGATGTGCTTTATCCAGTAGCGGATTATAAAACAAACCCTACATATAAGCTGAGTGCCGGGTCAGCCCGGAGCATCGGAGCAAGCCGGACAATTCCAGCCCGATGGGAAAATGATGGTATAAGCTACTTTCGAAGGGGGAGAAATATTTGAATATCCTGATCAAAGGGGCCACCATCATCACCATGGAATCCCCGGAAGCAATCATTCCAAACGGAGTAATCGCCGTTAACGGCCCGCGGATCGTTTACGTCGGCAAAGAAAGCGCGCTGCCCGGGGACTTTCGGCCGGAAAAAATAATTGACGGTACAAACATGGCCGCCCTGCCCGGTTTCGTGAACTGTCACACCCACGCCGCAATGACTCTTTTCCGCGGCTTTGCTGACGACCTGCCTCTGATGCAATGGCTGGAAGAAAAGATCTGGCCGCTGGAAGCGGGCCTGCGAAAAGAGGATATTTACTGGGGCACTCTTTTGTGTTGTCTGGAGATGATCCGGTCGGGCACCACCACCTTTGCGGATATGTATTTTCATATGGGGGAGGCAGCTCGGGCGGTAGAAAAGGCGGGCTTGCGCGCCAGCCTGTCCCGGGGCATGATCGGCACTACCCCGGGGGTCGGAGCGGGAGAGTTGCCGCCGCTGGAATCCAGCGTTGAATTTGCGAAAAAGTGGCATGGGGCTGCCGGCGGACGCATAACCGTCATGTTAGGCCCGCACGCTCCTTATACCTGCCCGCCTGATTTTTTGCGGCGGGTGATCAAAATTGCCCGCGATTTCAGGCTGGGCATCCATATTCACCTGGCGGAAACAGCGGGAGAAGTGGAAGGGATTAAACGTCAATACGGAAAAACCCCGGTCCAGTTGATGGACTACCTGGGGCTGTTTGAACTGCCGGTGCTGGCCGCGCATTGCGTGCATTTGGAGGAAAAGGATATCGAAATCCTGGCGGCCAAAAAGGTGGGGATTGCCCATAACCCGCAGAGCAATATGAAGCTGGCCAGCGGGATTGCGCCGGTGACCAGCTTGCTGGCTGCCGGCGCGGTGGTGGGTCTGGGCACCGATGGCGCAGCCAGCAACAATAACCTGGATCTGATCGACGAAATGCGTACGGCCGCCCTGTTGCAAAAAGTGGCTACCGGGGACCCGCGGGCTTTGCCCGCTTTTGAGGCGCTGGCCATGGCCACGGTCAACGGGGCGAAGGCATTGGGTTTAGGTGACGAGATTGGCCTGCTCAAGCCGGGTTATAAGGCTGACGTGATCCTGGTGAACTTGCAGAAACCTCACCTGTATCCCCGGCACGATCCGGTGGCCCACCTGGTTTACGCCGCCCAGGGGGCCGATGTGGAAACTGTCCTGGTAGACGGTCGCGTGCTGATGGAGAACAGGAAATTACTGTCTATAGACGAAGAAGAGGTCCTGAACCAGGCCCAGAAGTGTGCGCAAAGGCTGGTGAACCACCCAAAATAACGTTGTGGCTGCGCCGGGGGGTGATCAAACTACTTAAAAAATTAACTATTCGAGGGTAAGTTTGCTTTTCAAGGGAATACTTACGGCCTTTGCCTTTATGGAGGTGAGGGAGAGTAAATGGGGCAGGTGAGAGAGGTCAGTCCCGTTAAACTATTCGCAGGGTTGATAGCGGCCTGCCCGTCTCTTTTCGAGGCCGTTAAAAAAAGGCTGGAAAACGAATGGGGCCCGGTTGATTGCCTGAGCGAAATCATGGATTTTAATTATACCCGGTACTACGAGAAGGAAATGGGCAGTCCTTTATACCGCCAATTTATCAGCTTCGCAAATTTAATTGATCCCGGTTCGCTCGCCTTCAGAAAAGTTTTCACCAATTTATTGGAAAACGAGCTTGCCGGAGAAGGAAAGAGAAAAGTCAATATCGATCCCGGTTACCTGACGCCGGCCAAGCTGGTTTTGGCCACCACCAAGGACCGTTCCCACCGCATTTATTTGCGTGACGGCATCTATGCGGAAGTTACCCTTCTTTATTATCGCGGGAAATACGAACCTTTGCCCTGGACCTACCCCGATTACCGGAGCGAGGGCTACCGCCGGTACTTTGCCCGGGTCAGAGAAATATGTTTGAGCCAGGCAAAAGGATTTTCGTTGGGGATGTCGAAAGGGTAGGTAGTTGAGTAAATCAGCAAAGGTTAAGGATGACCGGGAGTTGAAAATGATCATCGAACCGGCGCGTTTTCTGGCCGCCCTATCCCTGTGTTTGGACTTTTCCAACCGCGGGTTGAACCGTCACCACCAGCGGGTGGCTTATCTAGTGTTTAGTCTGGGAACTGGCCGGTTTGTTTGCTGCTATCATTGACGCAAAAAGTAAGTTTACCTATCACCATTCTCGCCGGGTGGCCGGCGTGGCCGCGTTCCTGGGCCGGGAACTGGGCTTAGGTTATGAGTCGGCCTTCTTAGAAATCGCGGGTTTGCTCCACGACCTGGGGAAGCTTTGTATTCCGGACGAGATCCTGGAAAAGCCGGGCCCCTTGACTCCGAGTGAATATAACATTATCAAGCAGCATGTCTATTATACTTACCGTATCCTAGAGGAAGCGGGCGATCTTGATCCGCTTCCCGGGTGGGCGGGTTATCACCACGAAAAACTTAATGGCCAGGGTTATCTTTTCCACTTAAGAGATCGTCAACTTTCCCTGCCGGCGCGAATAATGGCCGTGAGCGATGTATTTACCGCTTTGCGCAAGGACCGCCCTTACCGTTCGGGGTTGGCTAAAGCGGAAATAGAAACGATCATGCGCCAGCAAAAAGAAAGCGGAGCAATTGATGTAAAGGTGGTAGATGCCTGCCTGGAGAACTATGCTAAATTAGAAGACCTGTGGCATTCTTATGCTTTTTAAGCAGGAAGCTGTAGTATACACGGTAAACAATTTGTATATATATACTTCCGAAAGCGAGTAAACAAAAAATTAATAATAATTTGGCCTTTTTAAGATGGTATGAATTTTGCATGGTTAAATGTCTTGAAAAGGGTAATTTTTTAATTATGTTAAATTTATAGAAAAAATTAATGTAAACGGAGGTCGAAACGATGGCGGAAGTTAAACCGGAAGAACTTAAAATGATTAGCGAAAGCAAGCTTTATTATCCGGATCCCGAAATGACCAAAAAAACCGGCATGGGCAGTGTGGATGCTTTTAACGCTCTCTTGCGCCGGTCCTGGGAGGACCCGGCCGGCTTTTGGGCGGACGTGGCCGGCGAGCTGTCCTGGATCAAGCCGTGGGATAAGGTAATGGAGGGAAAGCTCCCTTACTTTAAGTTTTTTGTAGGCGGGGTAATGAACCCCTGCTATAACCTGCTGGACAGGCACATCGAGAAGGGGGCCGGGAACCGGCTGGCGCTGATCTGGGAAGGGGAAAAGTACGAAACAAAATTTTATACGTATAGAATGCTTTTGGCTGAAGTAAACAGGTTTGCCAACGTCCTGAAAAGCTTCGGCCTGAAAAAAGGCGACCGGGTGGCCATTTTCCTGCCCAATCTGGCCGAAACGGTGATTGCCGTACTGGCCTGTTACCGGTTGGGAGTGCTCTTCAACACGGTATTTTCCGGTTTTTCCGTCCGGGCGCTCCGGGACCGCCTCGTCAATTATGAACCGCAGGTGATCGTCACCTGCGACGCCGGCTACCGGCGGGGCAACCTGATTCCCTTGAAGAACAAGGTGGACGAGGCAATTGAAGGCATTGCGGGGATTAAATCGATCGTTGTAGTCAACCGGGCCGGCATTGAGATTAAAATGCAGGAGGGCCGCGATTACTGGTGGCATGAACTGATGAGCAAGGCCGGCATCGAATGTCCGCCGGAACCCATGGAGGCGAACGAGCCTGGCCTGGTTTTTTACACCAGCGGCACCACCGGAAAACCAAAGGGGATTGTGCATTCCAGCGTCGCTTTCGTGGTCAACAATTACGTTTACACCAAGTACCACATGGATCATCACCCCAATGATATGTTCTGGTGCACGGCCGACATCGGCTGGCTGACCATGCACATCTGGGGGATTGTCGGCGCCCTGGTCAACGGCGTAACCACCATCTTTTTTGAAGGCGCCCTGGATTACCCCAGACCCGACCGCTTCTATCAGATGATCGACAAGTACCGGGTAAATAAGCTGTTTACCGCTCCCACGGCCATCCGGATGCTGATGCGCTACGGCGAAGACTACATGAAACCGTACGATTTATCCTGCCTGGAAGTAATGTCCGTGGTGGGTGAACCGTTTAACCCCGAAGCCTGGCTCTGGGCTTACGAAAAACTGGGGAACAAGAAAATGTGCATCAACAACACCTGGGGCCAGACAGAGACGGCCGGTTGCCCGCTGGCCGGCGCGGCCTGGCTGACCGCCATGAAGCCGGGTTCCTGCGGGATTCAGTTCCTGGGCGCCGAGCTGGATGTGGTTGACGAAGACGGCAACCCGGTGCCTCCGGAGACTCCCGGCAACCTGATTATCAAACGGCCCATCCCGATGATGGTGCGGACGCTGTGGAAGGAACCGGAAAGGTACATCCAGGAGTATTTCAGTCAGATCGAAGGCTGCTACTTTACCCACGACGCGGCCATCAAGGATAAAGACGGGCATTTTTGGGTCACCGGACGGATTGACGACGTCTTCAACGTGGCCGGCCACCGGTTGAGCACCATGGAAATGGAAAGCGCCGTCATCCAGGTAGAGGGAGTGGCCGAAGCGGCGGTAATCGGGGTGCCCGACGAAATTAAGGGCCTGGTCCCGGTTATTTTCGTGACCCTGCGCCAGGGTTACGAACCCAGCGCCGAGATGGAAAAGAAGATTAAAGAAAGCATTATCGAGAATATCAGCAAGATTGCCGTTCCTAAAACAATTTACTTTACGAACGTCATGCCCAAAACTCCCAGCGGAAAAATCATGCGCCGGCTGCTCAAGGAAATCGTAGTGGAAGGCGAGATCAAGGGGGACATCACCGGCCTGGAAGATATCGGCGCGGTAGAAAAGATCAAGGAAATAGTAGGCGCCAGGAAATAGCCTTTAGATTTGAAGGAGGAGAAATGGAAATGGTTCACGTACCCAATATGACTGATTACGATCAAACATACGCGGAGTTTAAATGGGAAGTTCCCGAATACTTTAATTTTGCCCGGGATGTGTTTGATAAATGGGCCCAAGATCCCGGCAAGCTGGCCATGTGGTGGATCGACGATTTCGGCAACGAACGGAAAATTACCTATGCGGAGTTTAAGAAGCGCTCCTCGCAAATGGCCAACGTTTTACGGGCGAACGGAGTAAAAAAAGGGGATGTCGTGATGTTAATCATGCCCAGGCTGGTTGAGTGGTGGGAAACCAACCTGGCCTGCATCCGCGCCGGGGCGGTGGTGGCGCCGGGCACGACTATGCTGACGGCAAAAGACATTAAGTACCGGCTGGAAATGTCCGAAGC
>JBFMBG010000129.1:0-5457 GCA_040755215.1 Bacillota bacterium
GGATGGCGCAGTCCGGGCAAAACTCCTGACAAACGCCGCAGGACACGCATTTGCCGGCGTCTACCTCTGCCACGGGCAGGTCATAGGCCCCCAGCACATCCGACCAGCGGAGCGCCTTCATCGGGCATTTGTGGAGACAAAACCCGCAACCTTTACATAAAGAAGGAAAAATCACAAAAAACCCGGTTTCCGATTCAATCATAATGCACCTCATAAACTCCATAGTTATCCTTCCTTTCATAATCTTCTTAATAATTATTATATTCATAATAGTAATAGGGTGATTCGTCTGTACTCCTGACAACCCCTTTGCAGCAAGCTCAACCTTTTGTCTTTTTGGTTACGTAAAGAACAAAAAAACCAGTCCCGCTAATGCTCCATTGACTGGGCTTCCCTTTTTCTATTTCCTGCTGCTGCTGTTTTTGGTCTTTCAAGTCAACTATATCTGAGGTAAATTATAAACAAGAAATAATTTCATGGGCAACTTTTGGCTTGCGAAATGCTAAAAATGCTCCCTGAAATGTGGTATTAGTCGTTTAACCGCCGCCTATTTTGCGTAAAAATTCGGCGAGTTCGGCGGGCAAAGGCGCCTCAAATTTCAGGTACTCCCCGGTGCGGGGGTGCGCAAAACCGAGGAAGGCGGCGTGCAGGAACTGGCCCTCCAGGCCAAAATGATCCCTTTTGGGCGCATATTTGCTGTCCCCCACCAGCGGGTGGCCCAGGTAAGCCATGTGGACGCGGATCTGGTGGGTGCGCCCGGTTTCCAGGCGCACGCTTAAAAGCGTAAATCTGGCGAACCTCTGGACAACCTCGTAATGGGTAACCGCCGGTCTCCCGCCGCTGGCCACCACGGCCATGCGCTGCCTGTCTTTGGGGTGCCGACCAATGGGCGCGTCAACGGTCCCGCTGTCTTCTTGAAAAGATCCGTGCGCCAGGGCCAGATAGCGCCGAACCACCCGGCGATCTTTCAACTGCCGGGCCAGGTTCAGGTGGGCGGCATCGTTTTTTGCCACCATGAGCAAACCGGAAGTATCCTTGTCCAGCCTATGCACGATGCCGGGACGCAAAATCCCGTTAATCCCGGACAGATCCCGGCAGTGGTAAAGCAGGGCGTTGACCAGTGTTCCGCCGGAATGCCCCTCCGCCGGGTGCACCACCATTCCCCGCGGTTTATTAATCACGATCACGTCGGCATCTTCGTAATAGACGTCCAGGGGGATCGGCTGCGGCTCGGCCTTCAACTCTTCGGGATAAGGGACGCAGAGCAAGACCTCGTCCCCCGGTTTTACGCGGTATCCCGGCTTGGACGGAACATCGTTGACCTTGACCAATTCGTCGGCAATCAACCTTTGGACATACGAGCGGCTGAGGCCTGGATGTTCTCCGGCCAGGTACACATCCAGGCGCATCCCGGCCTTCAAAGGCTCAACTTCGTAATAATTGACGGACAACATTTTATTCCCTCAAGACATTTCCTTTTTGGTTTGATTTCGAACCGGAATTAAAACTGACTGTAAGTATTCAGTTAACCCGCCGGGGCACGGCCCGGCACTGACATGGTTACATTTGTTTCCCACTTGGTTATGTGGGATTAGGAAGGAAAAAGGCGATCAGTGAGTGCCGGGTCACCCGCTCACTCCGATGCTTCGCGCCGACAGCACCATGCCCCGGCCCCAGTGAGCGGTTTCACTGAGTATTTACAACTGGCTTATGAATCGCCCCTTTTTTTCTGTACCGGCCCTTGCCCGCCGCGCCACACTTCCAGCACCAAAAGACAGGCCCCGATAACAATGGCGGAGTCGGCCAGGTTGAAAACCGGCCAGACCCGAAAATCCAGAAAATCTACCACCAGCCCGGAGCGCAAACGGTCGATGAGATTTCCCATGGCCCCCCCGAGGATTAACCCCATACTTATTTTTAACAACCAGCGGTGCTCCGGAATACGCCTCGCCGCCACCAGCACCAGGGTAATCACAACCAGCGTGGCCGCAACAAAAAAGGTCGTCTGGTGGGCAAAAAGACCAAAAGCCGCGCCCGGATTACGAATATAGGTGAGGTGAAAAACGTGGGGAATGACGGTAAGTGTCTGCCCTTCCACCATTAAATATCTAACGATGGCTTTAGAAGATTGGTCGACGATCAGGGTGAGTAAAACAATTCCCACTATAGGCAAAGACTGATCTCCTTCCGGCGCAATCTTTAAAAATAGTATACCAGCTTATTGGGCAACAAAAAAGAGGACTTCCCGGCCCCCGTATAGAAAATAATTTAAAATAACCCCCTGCTGGCGCAAAGACCAGATAATTTGTCGAAAGGAGAGGTTTTAACAATGATCCAAACAATTGGGGTACTGGGAGCAGGCATAATGGGGGCGGGCATCGCTCAGGCGGCCGCCCAGGCGGGGTACAACGTAATTATGCGCGATATCACCGACGAATTTATCTCCCGCGGTTTAAACAACATCACCAAAAACTTAAACCGCGACGTCCAAAAAAACCGCCTTTCGCCGGAAGAGGCGCAGGCAATTTCCGCCCGCATTAAGGGCACCACCAAAATGGCCGACCTGGCGGCGGCAGATTTTGTCATCGAAGCAGTAATCGAACAAATGGAACTAAAAAAAGAAGTATACCGCGATCTGGATAAAATTTGCCCGGAACAGGTTGTGTTTGCCACCAATACCTCGGGCCTTTCCATTACGGAAATGGCTTCGGCAACCAAACGGGCCGACAGATTCATCGGGATGCATTTCTTTAATCCCGTGCCGGTCATGAAACTGGTCGAAGTCATCAAGGGAGCCGGGACAAGCGCCCAAACCGTTCAGCTGACTATTGAACTGGCGCAAAAAATGGGCAAAGAACCCATCATGGTCAACGAAGCACCACTTTTCGTGGTGAACCGGATTTTAATCCCGATGATCAACGAGGCCATTTACGTACTTATGGAAGGAGTCGCTTCCGCCGAAGACATCGACAAAGGCATGAAGCTGGGCGCAAACCACCCCATCGGCCCGCTGGCCCTGGCGGATCTGATCGGCCTGGACACTTTGCTGCTCATCGCCGACACCCTGTATCAAGAAACGGGCGATTCCAAATACCGCCCCTGCCCCTTGCTGCGGAAAATGGTCCGGGCCGGACACCTGGGCCGCAAAACCGGCAAAGGCTTTTACACCTATAGTTAAGAAAAGGCGGGGACACGAAAATGCTCAAGGTAATTCCGGGCAAGTTTGCCCGCTCCGACAGCAGCATGAGCAAATACGCCCTGCTCAAAAAAATCGAGGCGGTGCTTTACGAGCACCCTCTGGTCGCCGAAGCAGCCGTCCGTTATAATCAAGAAAACGTACTCATTGCTTTTATTGTTCCGCTTGCCGAAAAATTCAACCCCTCCGAAATCGAAAAATTTTTAAGCGGCTACTTAACGGCCGAAGAATTGCCCCAGGTTTACCGCTTTGTTGCCGAAGTACCTAAATCCTTAAGCGGAAAATGCCCGCAAATTGCCGAACCGACTTTTTAAAGCAGCCCGCTAAAGCAGGATCGCCAAAGGCCCCTGTTGCTTCCTCTGGTAACAGGGGCTTAATATATACGTATGATATAATATCCAGTCAAAAAAGAGCAAAAAATATTAAAGACCAGGGGTGATGAACATGAACTTTTCGCTCGGCGATCTTTTCTGGTTTGTCTTTTTATTGCTGGCGCTGCTGCCCATGTACCGCCAACGGGTCCTGGAAGCCACGCGGGTGAAGTTAATCAGGAATTTAGAGAAAAAACGCGGCAGCAGACTGATTACTATTATCCACCGGCAAGAGGCCATCAGTTTTCTAGGCATCCCCATTACGCGCTACATTAACGTGGAAGATTCAGAAGCGGTTTTGCGGGCCATTCGCCTCACTCCCGACGAGATGCCCATCGATCTTCTTCTACACACGCCCGGCGGCCTGGTGCTGGCTGCCGAACAAATCGCCCGGGCCCTGCAAAAACATAAGGCAAAAGTCACCGTATTCGTCCCCCACTACGCCATGAGCGGCGGGACTATGATCGCCCTGGCCGCTGACGAAATAGTGATGGATGAAAACGCGGTTCTCGGCCCGGTAGACCCCCAACTGGGCAATTATCCGGCGGTCTCCATCGTGGAAACCGTCCGCAACAAAGGACCGGACAAGGTAGACGACCACACTCTGATTCTGGCCGACATCGCCACAAAGGCAATGAACCAGGTAGAAGATTTTATCTGCCTGCTGTTAAAAGATAAAATGGCCCCGGAGAAGGCCCGGGAAATGGCTAAACTGCTGGCCGGGGGGACCTGGACGCACGATTATCCTTTAACCTGCGAGAAACTAAAAGAATTCGGCCTGACGGTTTGCGAAGGGCTGCCGGAAGAAATTTACACTTTAATGGAACTGTATCCGCAACCGCCCCAACGCCGCCCATCAGTCCAGTACATCCCCCTGCCCTACGGGCGGGAAAGAGAAAGGCCCAGGCGGTAAACTTCCTTCGCCAACACACAACCGGGAAAAAGTAGATGTTCAGTGAAACCGCTAGCAACAAAAACATAAAATATTAATCAGCAGGGATAACGGAGGAAAAATGACGCCCCGCATCTGCCCCTTGTGCAACGATATAGAAGAGATAACGGTGCCCTGCACCTGCGGCTCAAAAATGAGGGACGCGGGGCCGGTCAGCGATTATTACGGCCCCTACAGCCCCTATTTTAACGCGGCCTTTGCCGCGCCCGATTGCCTGCACCTGTTTACCTGCCCCCGGTGCGGGCAGGATAAACGGGTCAAAATCCCGCTCGGTTGCCCGTTCCCCACCTGCCCACCCGATGTGGATGACAGGTGCAGGGGTCAAGCTAAAGAGGGCGGGCGGCAAATCGCTGCGTCAAGTCATCCCAGGTTTCCAGCAACCCGTGGGGCTGCAGGGCGATCAACTCCTCCCTGGTGGCCATCCCCCAGGTAACCCCAAGGGTCACGGTCCCGGCTTTTAAACCCGCCGCGATGTCAAAATGGCTGTCGCCCACGTACAGCGCCTCCGGCGGTGAAGCGTTTAAGAGGGCGAGCGCCTTATATATAGGATCCGGAAAAGGTTTATGCCTGCCGACGTCCTGGGCCGTGACCACCACATCCAGGTAACGGCCCAGACCGGTCAATTCCACTGTCCGCCTCGTCCCGTCCCTTCCTTTCGAGGTGACGATCCCTATGCGCAAGCCTTTTTCCTGCAAACAATCCAGCATCTCCAGCGTACCGGGGAAAAGGCGAACGCGCCGGTCATGCTCCCGGCCGTAATGATACTTGTACAGC
Organism: Bacillota bacterium; assembly: GCA_040755215.1. Lineage (GTDB taxonomy): Bacteria > Bacillota > Desulfotomaculia > Desulfotomaculales > Nap2-2B > JAIMBK01. Next base: position 5,294 of record JBFMBG010000129.1, read on the forward strand.
TCCAGAAATTCCTTCTCCTTGCCCCTGGCAAAGTGAGCGGCAATGTCCTGGATCGGCAGCCCTATCCAGCGCATCACTGCGCCGTTAGACCAGGGCAGCCCCAGCAGATTAAACACCAGCTGGTAAGTCTTTTTAATAAAGGGGAGGGAATCGGCCAGAGTCCC
>JBFMBG010000130.1:0-5421 GCA_040755215.1 Bacillota bacterium
GGTTACCCTCCTTTCCTGGTTTTGGTTGGGATTAAAGGAGGAATTCTCCACAGGGAGGGGGGTAACCTTCTCCAAACTAAAAATGTTGTGTTACAAGGGTTTTAGGGGTTTTGTTTCGGAAGAATCATTAGATTTAAGGGGGTTTGGAGGAATGGAAGCCTTTAAAAGCTGGTATGAGAACCGGCACCAGTACGCGAAAGAGTGGAAAAAGAAAACGGGCGGCAAGGTCATCGGCTATTTCTGCACCTACGTCCCGGAGGAAATTCTTTACGCGGCAGACATTTTGCCCGTCCGCATCCTGGGCAGCCACGAACCGCAGGACGTCACCCAGCCGCACATCTTCGGGATGTACTGCCCGTTTTGCCGGGACTGCCTGGCGCAGGGGCTAAAAGGGCGCTTTGGTTATTTGGACGGCATCATGATCGCCCAATCCTGCCTGCACGTCCGCCAGGCATACACCAGCTGGGATCTGCACATTCCGGTGGATTTCAGTTATTACCTGCCCATGCCCCACCACGTCCAGAGCAAGCGGGCCTATCCCTTCCTCCGGGAAGAACTGGCCCTGTTTAAAAAGGCGATTGAGGACTGGACGGGGAAAACCATCACCGACGCGGATTTGGACCGGGGCATTGAAATCATGAACACCAACCGCCGCCTGCTCCGGGAAGTGTACGAATTGCGCAAGCAAGACGAAGTGCCGCTAACCGGCCTGGAAGCCATGTACATGGTCGTTTCCAGCCAGATGACGGATAAACGGGAGCACAGCCAGGCCTTAGAAAAAGCTCTCCAGGAGCTTCCGGAACGGAAGCTGGACCGGGAGACCGGCGACCGCCTGATGATCATCGGCAGCGAAGATGACGATACGGCCTTTATCAACATGGTCGAAAGCACCTTGGGGGCCACCTTCGTCATGGACGACCACTGCACCGGCAGCCGCTACTTCTGGAACCGGGTGGAGCCCGCCGAAGACCGCCTCGCCGCCATCGCCGCCAGATACGTGGACCGTCCGCCCTGCCCCAGCAAGGACTGGCCGGAGCGCCGGAGGCTCACCCACGCCCTGCAGCTTGCAAAGGACTGGAACGTCGGGGGCGCCATCCTGGTGCAGCAGAAGTTCTGCGACCCGCACGAACTGGACATCCCGGCCTTTAAGAAGGCCTTTAACGAAAACGGCATCCCCACCCTCTTTTTAGAGTTTGACGTGACGAATCCCCTTGGCCCGTTTAGAATCCGGGTGGAAGCCTTCCTGGAAATGATCCGCCAGGAGGATCTGTTCTAGTCGACCGGCCAAATAACCGGCGAACATTGGCGGCTCCGTCAATAAAAAAATCAGCACGGTAACTGGGAGGTTTTGCTATCTAAATATTATTCCGACCCCTGACTTCCGACATCCGACGACTATTTAAAGGAGGTATTGTTTTATGGCCGTATATAAACAAAGATATCCTACCGAGCCCTTGAAGTGCTGGGGGAAGGCGAAGGAGCTGCGGGAGGAATATTACTTAAGCTACCGCGACGCCAAGCAAAAGGGCGGCTTACGCTGGGCCGGCGGGGCCTGGGCCTTTGACGCGGTTCCGTACGGCTTGGGCGATGACGTTTACATGATTACCAGCGAACCATACGGCGCTTCCATTGCCTTTTACCGCGACCTGGCCCTGGAGTGCATGGAAGCCACGGAGAAAGCCGGTTACGCCCGGGACCTCTGCGCTTACATGCGGATCTACTGGGGCTCCATCCTGATCGACAAATACCCCTGGGGCGGCGGCTACCCGAAGCCCGACTTCATCTGGCAGGACCACATCTGCTGCAGCCACGCCAAGTGGTACCAGGTGGTCCGGGACCTGGAGCCGGACATTCCCATGTACTGCATCGACGTAGGCGCCGGGCCGTACGCAGACATGAAGGAACACCGCATCAAGTACGTGGTCGACCAGATCCTCGACGGCATCGAGTGGCTGGAAAAAGTCACGGGCCGGAAGTTTGACGACGAGAAATTTATTGAGGCAGTCAAAAACGAGTGCGAAGCCACTTCTCTTTGGGCGGAAATCTGCACTTTAAATAAGGCTGTGCCCGCTCCCCTGGATGAGAAGACGATGTATTCTCTATATGTACATGGCACCTTGATGAAAGCCAACCGGAAGACGGTGGAGTTTTACAAGGAGTTGCGCGACGAAGTAAAGGACCGGGTGGCCCGGGGGATCGCCGCCGTAGGGAACGAGCAGTGTCGTTTAGTTTCTGACAGCCAGCCCCCCTGGGGGTTTTTGAAGGTATTCCGCTACCTGGAAAGGTACGGCGCAGTATCAGTCGGATCAATCTATACTTTCGGCCTGGAGGGCATCTGGGAGGTTAAGGAAGACGGCACCTGGGGGCCGCGTACCACCCCGATGGAGAAAGGGATTGAGATCAAGACCCGCGAGCAGGCGGCCTGGATTAACGCCGAGTGGAACTTGAGCAAACCGATGTGGCAGCATTTCTACCACCCGAAATATAAGACGGAAATGATGAAACGGATTTATGATGAATGGAAGGCAAATGGGTTCATCCTTCATTATAATCGTGGCTGCGAAGGAACTGCTTTGAGCATTGCGGAAAACCGGCTTGGCTTGCTCGCGGCAGGTTGTCCCGTGATGACCTTCGAAGGAAACATGGGCGACGAGCGCGAGTTCGACGAAGTAAACACCATGGCCCGCATTGATACGTTTATGGAGAGCCTGGGGTTTAAGAAACTTTACTAAGCAAGGAGGGTTTGCCATGATTACGGTGGGAGTTGACGTGGGAAACAAATATACCAAAGTGGTTATTATGAAAGACGATCAGGTGCTGGCGAAAAGCATGGTCTTAAGCGGCTTCGGGTGAATGTGGGGGAAAGCAACTCGTAGTAGCGAAAGAAGTGTCTAACAAACACAGAGCGAAGGGGCATAGTCAAGAAACAGACGACAAAGACTTCAGCCTGACTGGGAAGCCGATGCGCATACCTGGTTAACCCACAACGTTGTTTGTGAATCATAAAACGTAGGAGTGGCTAAAAAATGAGGTACGCAGAGACAGGGTATAATTTAGAAATTGATCTATCCCGGGGAAGCATTGAAAGGGTAGAAACTGACCCGAGATTAACCGAACTTCATCTAGGGGGTTTAGGGACTAACGCCAGGATATTATGGGATCGGGTCCCCCCGGAAGTTGAACCCTTTTCTCCTGATAATGTACTGATCTTCAGTACCGGTCTTTTATGTGGCACACCAGCTCCTTGTGCTAATCGGACTATTGTTACTACCATTTCTCCGCAGACTTTGTTAATGGCATATTCAATGATGGGGGGATTTTGGGCACCGGAATTGAAGCATGCCGGTTACGACAAAATAGTGATTCGCGGCAAAGCCCCCAACCTGGTTTATTTGTGGATAAACAATGACAAAGTAGAAATCCGGGATGCCTCTCATTTGCAGGGGAAAGGCGCTCTTGAAACGGCAGAACTTATTCGCCAGGAGCTAAAGGAGCCGAAAGCCCAGGTAGCTGCTATCGGCCTGGCCGGTGAAAACAGGGTCTATTACGCTTCCATCGAGCAGGGCAAGTCCAGCGCCAGCCGATTAGGGATAGGCGCCGTGATGGGGGACAAAAGGTTAAAGGCTATCGCTGTGCGGGGAACAAAGGATCTCCATATTGCCCGGCCGGCTGAATTTATGGAGATGTGCAACGAAATACTGAAATCCATCCGACACCGATTGGAAAATCCACTTAAACTACCACCGGGCATGCCGGTGATTTTAGCCTATCTTGGGATACAAGAGATGGCAATCTATGATGAGGAGTGGCATACCACCAACTTCGCCTGGGGAAATGCCCGCTACCGGAGAAAAGATTTTTGGACCAGGGAAACCGAAGAGAAGTGGAAGGAGACCCAGGAAAAAGCGGTAACGCGGTTAATAGGTTGCTATAACTGCCCGGTTAGATGCGGTGGATCAATTTCCTACCGGGGAGTTCGGAACTACATGATGAAATGCTATTCGAAACTTACTTATACGATGGCGGCCATGGCGGACCTGGATTTTGGTTTTCGAATCGCTGGTCTAGCTCAGGAGTATGGAGTGGACGGGTACACAACGCCGCAAGTGATGGCCTTCGCTGTTGAGCTTTACGAAGCCGGCATTTTGACTGACCAGGACATGCCCGGATTTCCGTCCCATAACGAGGAAAGGTTTTTCTGGTTACTGGAGAAGATTGTTCGGCGGGAAGGGATCGGAGATGTTTTAGCTAATGGCGTTTATTGGGCGGCCCGTCAGATTGGCAGGGGGGCAGAGGCCTACGATCATAATACGATTAAGAAACATGAGCAGCTGCCTCTCAAGCTGGGAATGTTGAATCCCATCTATTACGTTATGTATTGTACCGGCGAGAAGATAAACATTACCCAAATCGAGGGGCAGTTCCCCCAGTCCCCACATCTTAGCAGAGAGGAAAGAGAGGAGTTTGTAAAGGATTGGATCCAGGTTCCTCACGAGAGGATTAAAGAATACTTTGTGAATTGGGAACCGCGTTCTTTCCCTTATTACCCACCTCCAGAAGCAGTTTGTGAAATTGTAGACTGGCAGGAGGCGATGCACTACATTGATGACGCCACCGGCATCTGTGCCGCCGTGTCATCATTTGTCCTGAAGCCTCCCTATCATATCCACAATTTACCAGCTTTAATTTCCGCGGCAACCGGGATGGATATCGATAAAGATAAACTATGGGAAATAACCAGGAGGAACCGAACGTTAATTAGGGCCATTAACGTAAGAAGAGGCTTAAGAAGAAAAGACGAGCGTCCTCCGGAGGACCATTGGAAGAAGAGATTTCCCGAGCTTGAAGCCAGGCTCTTAGATGAGTATTACAAATTTAAGGGGTGGAATAAGGAGGGCATTCCCACCAAAGAGTATTTACATAAATTGGACTTGGGTTACGTTGGCGAAGACCTAGAACAGAGAGGGATTTTAAAAAGTGAGCAAAGTTAAGAAGAAAGTCAAGGTAATCAAGATCGATGCTGATAAATGCAGTGGCTGCCGGGCCTGTGAGGTAATCTGCTCCTCCTTTCACGCCACTCCAAAATACAGCAGCAATAATCCGGCCAGGTCCCGGATTCGGGTGATTCACGAACCTTTAAAAGATATCTATGTTCCTGTCTACGCAGGTGCGTATACGGCAGCTGAATGTGCGGGCAGAGACAAATATGTGATTGGCGGAAAGGAATACAACGAGTGTGACTTCTGCCGGGCTTCCTGCCCATCCAGGGACCTTTTCAAAGAGCCGGATTCGGGACTTCCTCTAAAATGTGACAGCTGTGAAGACGATCCACCGCTTGAAAAGCCAATGTGCGTTCAATGGTGCCTGGCCGACGCCCTGACTTACGAAGAAAGGGAAGAAGAAGCCGAAGAAGAAGTGAAG
>JBFMBG010000131.1:0-5398 GCA_040755215.1 Bacillota bacterium
ATCCACGATACGCGCCCGAAAAATATCGGCAATCTGCACGATTTCGCCGCGCTGGCTGGGCTCGGCGTTAACCTTGATCAGAACCAGCTCGCGATCCACATATTCCTCGGCGGTGACGTCGGTGATCTTAATCACGTCAATGAGCTTGTGCAGCTGCTTGGTTACCTGTTCCAGCGTGCGGCCGTCGCCTTCCACCACGATGGTCATGCGGGAAACGGCCGGGTTGTCGGTCCGGCCCACCGCCAGACTGTCGATGTTAAAGCCCCGCCGGCTGAACAAACCGGCCACGCGGGCCAAAACGCCGGGGTTGTTTTCAACCAGTACCGCCAGTGTGCGTCGCATCAATCCACGCTCCCTTACCCCAACATTTTGTCTAAGGATTCGCCCGGAGGCACCATGGGCAGAACGTTTTCCTCCCGCTCGATGACAAAATCAATCATCACCGGCTTCGGCACGGCCAGGGCCTCCTGGAGCGCCGGCGCCACTTCCTCCGGTTTGGTCACCCGCATGCCCACCGCCCCGTAAGCTTCCGCCAGCTTCACGAAGTCGGGGTTGTGGAGTTCGGTGTAAGAATAACGCCGGTTGTAAAACAGCTCCTGCCACTGCCGCACCATGCCCAGGTAACCGTTATCCATCACGGCGACCTTCACGGGCAAATCGTAGTTGACCGCCGTCGCCATTTCCTGGATATTCATCTGGATGCTCCCGTCGCCGGAGATGCTGAAAACCACTTCGCCGGGGCAGGCCACCTGCACTCCGATGGCCGCCGGCAGGCCGAAGCCCATCGTGCCCAGGCCCCCGGAGGAAATAAACGAACGGGGGCGGGTAAAGGTATAATACTGCGCCGTCCACATCTGGTGCTGCCCGACGTCCGTGGCAACCCTGGCCTGCCCGCCGGTCACCCGGTAAATTTCCCGGATTACCTGCTGGGGTTTCAAGCGGCCGTTTTCTTCGAAGGTCAACGGGTATTCCTTTTTCCACTGCTGGATTTTGTCCTGCCAGGCCCCGGGCAATTTCGCCTGCAGGCGCTTACCCAAAACCGTCAGGGTCTTTTTTACGTCTCCCACAATGGGAATGTCCACCCTTACATTTTTGCCGATTTCCGCCGGGTCGATATCAATGTGGATGATTTTGGCGTTTTTCGCGAAACAATCGATCTTCCCCGTCACCCGGTCGTCAAAGCGAACCCCCACGGCAATCAACAAATCACACTCGCAGACCGCGTAATTGGCGTACTTGCTCCCGTGCATGCCCAGCATCCCCAGAGACAGGGGATGGTCCCCCGGAAAACCGGTCAGCCCCATTAAAGTGGTGGTCACCGGCGCTAAAATCAACTCGGCAAATCTTTGCAATTCCACGTGGGCTCCCGAATTAACCACTCCGCCGCCGGCGTATATAACGGGCCGCTCGGAAGCCAGGATGGCCCGGACCGCCTCTTCTATCCTGGCCGGAGAAGGATCGGTGAGCGGCCTGTAACCGGGTAAGTTCACCGGGCCGGGATCTTCGTATTCGGTCAGCCCCGCGGAGACGTCGCGCGGGATGTCCACCAGCACCGGGCCGGGGCGGCCGGTGGTGGCGATATGAAAGGCTTCCCGGATGATGCGGGCAAGGTCGCGAACGTCTTTCACCAGGTAGTTATGTTTAGTAACGGGTAAAGTGATCCCCGTGATATCGGCTTCTTGAAAAGAATCTTTACCCAGCTGGGAGGTAACCACCTGGCCGGTAAAGGCAACCAGCGGCACGGAATCCATGTAGGCGTTGGTAATCCCCGTCACCAGGTTGGTCGCTCCTGGACCGGAGGTGGCCAGGCAAACGCCCGGGCGGCCGGAAGCGCGGGCATATCCGTCGGCCGCGTGGGCGGCCCCTTGTTCGTGTCTGGTCAGGATGTGGCGAATTCTGGCATCGTACAGGGCATCGTAAATCGGCAGCACGGCGCCGCCGGGATAACCAAAAATGGTATCCACTCCCTGCTCGAGCAAACAATCAACAAAAATTTGGGCCCCGGATTTTACCACGTTGCTCACCTCCAATTAGTAGGCGGAAAGCTCACAGGCAAAAAAACACAAAGAAATAATTAATTTACCGGCACTATAGGCGACAGGCGCTAAGACACAATATAATCAAGGCAATAATCCAAAGTTTATGCGTACTTCGGACATAAAATTCCCGCAAAGTAAAAATCTTTCAGCGCCCTTGCACTAATCCTTACCCTGTGTGCCTTTGTGCCTTTCAGTGCTTCTGTGCCTTTCCTTATGTCTTCTCTTCAGCCGGCCCGGCCCACCTGCTGCCGGTTCTCCTCCGCAAAGATCAGAGGCCCATCCACCTTCGTCAATTCCCGAAAAGTGTGGATCAGTTCCCAGGTCACCCGGCCGGGACGTCCGTCGCCGATTGGGCGGCCGTCCAGTTTTACCGCCGGAATGACCTCGGCGGCAGTACCGGTTAAGAAACATTCGTCCGCGTTGTAGATATCGTAGCGGGTAAACAGTTTCTCCTCAACTTTCATCCCTTTATTGCGGGCGATTTCCATCACTGCGTTGCGCGTTATGCCCACCAGGATCCCGGCGTAAGGAGGCGGGGTAATTAAAGTGGTATCTTTGACGATAAATATATTATCACCTGTGGCCTCGGCCACGTAACCCTCCTGGTTCAACATAACCGCTTCCGGCACCCCCGCCAGGTTGGCTTCAATCCGGGCATAGATATTATTCAGGTAGTTAAGCGATTTCACCTGTGGGTTGCAAGCCTCGGGAAGATTCCGCCGCGTAGCCACCGTGATCATTTCCAAACCTTTTTTATATAATTCCTCGGGATATAACTGAATGGAAGCGGCTATGCAAAAAACGGTCGGCTTGCTGCACTTTCTGGGATCCAATCCCAAATCACCGGCGCCCCGGGTAACCACCAGACGGATGTACCCATCCCTTACGTTATTTCGCCGGCAGGTCTCCAGGACGACTTCTGTCATTTCTTCTTTGGATAATGAAATCTCCAGGGAAATTGCGCGCGCGGAATTATACAGGCGGTCGATGTGTTCCTTTAACTTAAATACCCTGTTATGGTAGGCGCGAATCCCCTCGAACACCCCGTCCCCGTAAAGCAGACCGTGATCAAAAACCGAAACGGCGGCCTCTTTTTCCGGCACGTACCGGCCATTTAAATAAATAACCAGACCCATCCCGACACACCCCTTTAAAAATAAAAATTGAGTAATTAAAAATAAGAAACCTCTCACCCCCAGCAGTTTAAGACCAACTGCCAGGGACGAGAGGTGTTTTACTTCCCGCGGTACCACCCTGTTTGCCCTTGCCTCACGGCAAAGGCCTCTTGTGTGTCTTTCTCAAGACACGGCCGCGCTAACGGGCTGACCTCCCGACCCGGCTTAGTCGGCACTTAGTCGGCAAATGCCTTTCAGCCGGCAGCTCCGGAGTGATCCATTTCACCTGGCCCGGCACCGGTTTTCAGCTTCCCCGGCTCTCTGTAGCCCAAAAACACAGGTTACTTGCTCCCCTTCACAGCCTTTCCCCGATAAACTTGTTTTTTCAGTATACTAAGATTAAAAAGGGATGTCAAGAGATTTTTAAAACCATCAAATAATCCCGTCTTTGCGCAGGGCGGCGAGATCGGCGGGCGAATAACCAAGCCCTTTTAAAATTTCTTCGGTGTGTTCGCCGAGATCCGGCGGGGCCTGCCTGACGCGGGCGGGGGTAGCCGAAAGCTTAATAGAAAAACCCAGTTGCTTGATCTTGCCCAGGCGGGGGTGCGCCATCTCAAAGACCATCCGGCGGTGGAGAACCTGCGGGTCCGCAAACACCTCGGCCAGGTTGTACACCGGTCCGCCACAGGTGTCTATTTCCCGGAAAATCTCCACCCACTCGTCGCGGTCGCGCGAAAGAAACTGCTTGCGCAAGAAACCGCGCAATTCATCCTGCTTTTCGTCGGTAAACTGCCACTTGCTATATTCTTCTTTGCCAAAATAGCAACAGAGTTTCTCCCAGAAGTGCGGCTCCAAAGCGCCCAGGCTGACGTAGCGCCCATCCCTGGTCCGATACACGTCGTAGCAGGCGTATTTTCCCGTCAGCCGGGTTTCTCCCGGGCCCGGCACAATTCCATCCCCAAAGTAAGTACCGGCGACGACGGGCAGCCAGGAAATCACGCCGTCCAGCATGGCGATGTCCACAAACTGGCCCCTGCCGGTATGCTGCCGGGCCATTAACGCCAAAAGGATGCCGATGGCCGCCATCAACGCCCCTCCGCCGATGTCGGCAATCTGCACTCCCGGCACTGCCGGCAATTCCCCGGCCCTGCCCGTAATACCCAGCACCCCTGCGTAGCCGAGGTAATTTATATCGTGGCCCGGTTGATCTACGTACGGGCCGTCTTGGCCGTAGCCGGAAATGGAACAGTAAACCACGCGGGGATTAATCTTTTGAACGGCTTCGTAATCAATGGCCAGCTTTTTGGCGACGCCCGGGCGGAAACCTTCTAAAACAACGTCTGCCTCTTGAACCAGCCGGTAAAAAATTTCCCTTCCTTTCTCCATCCTTAAATTTAAGGTCAGGCTTTTTTTATTCCGGTTGAGCAGCAGGAAAATGCCGCTGGTATCTTCCACCAGGGGCGGAAACCACCGGATGTAGTCCCCCGGGCCCGGCTGCTCCACCTTGATTACTTCCGCGCCGAAGTCGGCCAAAAGCAGCGAACAAAACGGGCCGGGCAGCAGCCGGGTCAAATCCAGCACTTTGATTCCTTCCAGGGGTAGGGTCAATTTACTGTCATCCTTTCTGTATTCTTTCCCGCGCCCGGGCAATCGCCCTCCGCACTTCGTCCGGGGACGGTCCGCCCGGCGAACGGCGCGCCTTTACGCAGCGCTCGAGATCGAGGAACTGGTAAACGTCGCTTTCGACTGCCGGAGAAAACTTCTGGTACTCCTCCAGGGTGAGCTCGGCCAGCGTTTTTCTCTGCTGCAGGCAGTGGTAAACAATCCGGCCGGCAATTTCGTGGGCGTCGCGGAACGGAACGCCCTTGCCGGTCAGGTAGTCGGCCAGGTCGGTGGCGTTGGTGAACCCCTCCCCGGCGGCCCGGGCCATCCTCTCCCTGTTTACCTGCAGGGTGGCCACGAGCGGCCGGAAAACCAGCAGGCATTTCTTTACAGTGTCCACCGCGTCAAAAAGCGCCTCTTTATCTTCCTGGAGGTCTTTATTGTAGGCGAGAGGCAAGCCTTTAAGCACGGTCAAAAGAGATAAGAGGTCGCCAAAGACGCGCCCGGCTTTCCCGCGGATCAGTTCGGCCACATCGGGGTTTTTCTTTTGCGGCATCATGCTGCTGCCCGTGCTGTAAGCGTCGTCCAGCTCCAGAAAACCGAATTCCGCGCTCGCCCAGAGCACAATTTCCTCGCCAAAAC
>JBFMBG010000132.1:0-5354 GCA_040755215.1 Bacillota bacterium
GGTCGATGTTGCGCCGGGCGGCGTGGATGAGGTGGTTGCCGCCGATGGTCGCCCCGTCGCCGTCGCCCATGAGGACGATGACGGTGAGCTCCGGGCGGGCGGCCTTCACCCCGGTGGCAAAGGCCAGCGCCCGCCCGTGGGTGCCGTGCAGGGCGCTGGTGGCCAGGTAGTCGTCCGCCTTGCCCCAGCAGCCGATGCCGGTGACCACGACCACCTTGTGGCGGGGGAGCTGCAGTTCCGCCAGGGCGCGGGTTAAGGCGCCTAAGGCGATCCCGTTGCCGCACCCCGGGCACCACATGTGGGGGAGCATCTTTTCGTCCAGGTATTCTCGCCAGTTAGTTTTCAGAAGGGCTGACAAGGCTGGCCACCTCCTCGAGGCGGGCAAGGATTTCCGCTGGAGTAAATCCTTCGCCGTTTGATTTATGTAAGCCAAAAACGGGTTTTTCCTTGCCGACCACCCTTTGCACCTCGCGGATAACCTGACCCAGGTTCAGCTCCGGCACCAGGACGGCGCGGGCCTTTTTAGCCGCTTCCGCGACCAAAGCGTCGGGGAAGGGCCACAGGGTGATCAGTTGCAGCACCCCAGTTTTCAAGCCGGACGTGCGCAAGGCGGCCGCCCGGGCCGGCCGGGTGGTGCAGCCGAAGGTGACGATGAGCAGGTCCAGTTCGTCCGCCGGGTTGTAGTGGTGTTTGACCAGGAGAATTTCGTCTAAATGGTTGTCCAGCTTGGTGAAAAGGCGCCTGATCTTGGCCCCGGCGTTGGCGGGGTCGTTCTGGCTGTAGCCCCTTTCCCCGTGCATGGAACTGGTCACGTGGAAGATGTACTCGCTGCCGTAGTCGGCCAGCGGCGGGACGCCGTCGGGGTCCGGTTTGAAGGGCAGGTACTCTTCCGGCGGGCAGGTAGGTCTTTTGCGATTCACAATCTTAATCTGGGCCGGGTCGGGTAAGGTTACGTTTTCTCTCATGTGGGCCACAATTTCGTCGGCCAGGAGGATCACCGGCACCCGGAAGCGCTCGGCCAGGTTAAAAGCCGTGATGGTGAGATCAAAACACTCCTGCACCGTCGCCGGGGAAAGGACGATGAGGCTCTGGTCCCCGTGGCGGCCCCAGCGGGCCTGCATGACGTCCGCCTGGGCGGGCTTGGTGGCCAGCCCGGTGCTGGGGCCGGAGCGCTGCACGTTGACCACCACGCAGGGGACTTCGCCCAAGACGGCCACGCCCAGGTTCTCCTGCATGAGGGAAAAGCCGGGGCCGGAGGTGGCGGTGAAGGCCTTTACCCCTGTTAAGGAGGCGCCGATTACCGCGGCGATGCTGCCCAGTTCGTCCTCCATCTGGATGTAGACGCCGCCTACCGCGGGCAGTTTTTCGGCGCAGGCCTCGGCGATCTCCGAAGAGGGGGTGATCGGGTAGCCGGCGTAAAAGCGGGCGCCGGCGGCGATGGCCCCTTCGGCGATGGCTTCGTTCCCCTGGAGGAAGAGTCTTCGGGTCTCCTTGCTCCCCCTGTCGACAGCGCTTCCGCTTCCATCTTTGGTTTGACTTCCGTTGGCTATGTTCATTTCCCTTTTTCCCCCACTTCCAGGGCAAAGTCCGGGCACCGCATGACGCACAGGCCGCAGGCCGTGCACCGCTCTGCGCGCTCGACTACGGGGGCGCCCCGGTAGTCGGCGCCGAAGACCTCTTTCGGGCAAAAGGCGATGCAGATGCCGCAGTGTTTGCAGCGGTGGGGGTTGATGTTTATCCGGGTCACGCTACACCCTCCCTTACATCCCTAAAAAAGACTTCCTGATCAGGTCCGTATTAAGAAGCTCCTCGCTGGCGCCCTTCATAAAATTACCCGGCCCGGGCTGCATGCCGTTTATTCGCCGCCTGGTTTTTCACATTATGAAAAAAGATTTCAATGAGTGAGGTTTTTTAAAAAAGTTACTTACTATATTCTTTCAGTTTGCACTTCACCTGGTTGTCCGAGTTGAACTTCTTCCGATTTCCCAAAACGAGAAAATATTAGCATAGATATTAGGGAGACTGAAACGCCGAGAAATACTTCGTGGAAGGGTAAAATGCCTGCTTTTTTGAGCTCCAGGCCAATTATGGCGGCAATCAGCCCGAAAATCATTGCGCAGGCCGCCCCCGTCTTGTTCGCCCTCTTCCAGTAAAGTCCGAAATAGATGGGAACCCAAAGCACGGAGCTCATGATTGTATAGGCGTTGCTTCCGAAAACGGCAATTTGGGGTATGGGCTTAAAGGTCATCCACGCCGCGAGCGCCGTGACAATAACTCCAAAGACGATGCTGCTTGTCCTGGAAACAAGCAAAAGCTTTTTTTCATCATGCCGATGTCCCGGAACAAGATAAGCGTAAATGTCTCTTGACGTGTAAGTGCCCACGATATGGAGCAAACCGGCGGTGGTCGACATGACGGCGGCACACAGACCAACCATACCAATAGAGCCTAAAATCACGGGGCTTTTATATCTGAGAAAACTGGGAAACGCCTGGTTTCCGGCATATTCCGGGTACAACACGCCGATTCCTATGCCGATTATCGCCGTCATCAGGTAAAACACGGTCAGCAAAACGGAGCCGATGCCGATGGTATCCCGCGCCGTCCTCACATCTTTCGCCGCTAAAAATCTATGCAGGTAAGATGATTGAACGGTCACTCCGAACGCCCAAATTAAGACGAAAGCCAGGGCATTCGAAAAGGAAGCGGTATTGCCGGCGAACAAGGAATTCAACTTAGGATTTGCGGCAATGCTTACGCCCGCCGCATTGAGGTTAATAATTACCGCTATGGTGGCGGCGATAATGGCGATATACATCAGAACACACTCAACCGCATCCGTCCACTGCACGCCTTGAAAACCGCCCAGGGTTACGTAAAGCACATAGACGGCGCCCACAACAATAATGGCTGTCGTGATCGGCATTCCCGTCAGAACGTTTAAAACCACCCCAATGCCGAGCCCCTGGGTGATCAACCAAACCCCGTACATGAGTATGGTGACGAACGAGGCCAATGCCCGGAGTCCCGGGCTATTATACCTCTTTTCAATGTATTGAGGCGCGGTGCTTAGACCCAGCTCACGAAACTTTTTTGCGGGAAAAACCAGGATAATCCAGGCCACTGCCAGGCCAAGGGGCAAAAAGGGGATATATGCCCAGCCATAGGAAGAAGCGTAGGCAACCCCGCCGATAACCGTAACGGCCGAAAGAAAGGTCGCGACGTAATTCGGAACGAGCAGCCAGGTGGGGACATCCCGATCGGCCACGGCAAACTGCACACCACTTTTAACCCGCTGCGCGGCCCAAAGGCCAATCGCAAGAATAAAAAGACAATAGACAATAAATACACCCAAATAAAAATTCATCAAAATAAGCCCCCTTATCGAATAAAATTAGATTAGCCCATCCCGTTTGTTTAAATAAAAAGCAATGAAATATGGCGCGATTCCCAGGAGGATAAACAGGATTAACCCGACTACGGCATCACTTTGCACAATCATCACCCCTTTTTTATTTCTTTTGGCATAAATAAACTTCCGTAGCCTTTTACCGAATCTAAATGCACACCCCCCCTTTTTAAAACTGCCGCAAAAGTAGCCTGATTACTGCTAATTACGGGCTTATCCATTTCCTTTTCCAATATTTCGATCACTTCAATACTTCTAAAATTGGTACAACTGATAAAGAGCCCGTCGCAATCGTCCAACCTTAAGCTTTTCGCCATTTTATAGGGGACGTAATACTCCTGGTTGCCTATTTCCAGATTGTCCAATAAGCCCAGGCCGACAATTTTGGTGACGCGAATACCGTTGGCTTCAATAAACTCGGCCTCGCGCCGGTTTAATTCGTCAATATAAGGAGTAACAATCGCGACCCTGCCGATCTTTAAAGCGCGGAGGGCTTCTAAAACGGCGGTGGACGTGGTGACGCCGGGAATGCCTGTGACCGCAGTGATTTTTTCGGCTATCGCCTGGTCGTAACCCTTTCCTTTGATTAAACTTCCTGTGGTGCAGCCAAAAGCAATTATATCCACTCCGGCGGTGGCCAGTTCTTTTGCCGCCAGCTCAACGTGGGCTTCCATTTTGAGCAGGTCTTCTTCATTGACTTTTCCCAAGAGCATGCGTGCCACGTGGACGGAAACACCTTCGGGGGCCATCCGCCAGAATTCACTTTCCATCGTTGTGTTTGAAGCCGGAACCAGCAAACCGATTCTTAACCGCCAACCGTACATTCCTGAATTGATCCCTCCGTTAGATAAAGTAAGTTAAAAATTAAAGAACCATAACAAACATACGTAAGTTTTACCGCGTTAAATTTAAAGCACCTTGCGCGCTCACCAAAAACATGTCTTCCACCCCAACGGCGTAAGGATAATAAGGCCACTGGTATTCCACGCAGGCGATCATCCCGGCCTGCAAAGCAAACCGGTTCCCTTTTTCAAAAACAAGCGTCGCCGGTTCTTGCTTTCCAAGGACGTGACCGATGTTGCGATCATAGCGATCCCCCAGCCGGTGTCCGGGCGGAAGCACGCCCAGTTTCACGAACTGCTCCTCGCGGCCGATTAAGTTGCGCACTCCCGCCAGATAAACCTGCTCTCCCGGGCGGCCGGGAAGAGCTGAAGGGATGGCCACGTCGACCATCAGCCGATCCAGTTCCGCATAAAGCTCCTGAGCGGCAGAATCAAGCGGCAAAGTACGGCATAAATCGGAAACGGCCCGGATCAACCCCCGCCGGTCAATAACCAAAACGCCGGCGTCAATCTTTAAAGTTTTGGTGTTCCTGTTCACTTGCGCAAACTGGGGGAGGTTCGGCCGGCGGGTCCGCTCCCCGGTGTGCAAAACTACAAAGTAAGGCTGGATCGCGGTGGAAAGCTGGTGGAAAAGCTTAAAATCCTGGTAGGCGGCATAAAGATGATTTTCTACATCCGTTTCATAAATCGCTTCGCCGCGTTCAAGGCTGGCCCTGGCCCCGGCCAGGGCGGTCTCAATCCCGAAGCGCGTCACCTGGGCGGCAATTAAATAAAAGGGGAGTTCCTCACCGGCCCGGTCCTCGCGCCACTTCCGCAAAACAGCCCCCGTTGCCCTGACTTCGTACTGAGCCAACCCCAACTCCCGGTATAACTGATAAGCAAGGTGATTTTCTTCGATCCCAATTGCCTTATTCCGATCTATGCCCAAAGACTGAAAAGCCTGTTCGAGATTGGGAAATATTCCTTTTAGTTTAGGAAATGTTTGTTCAATCGGCCGGGTCGTTAAAATATAAATCTTTTGTTCACTGTAAACTACCAGCGAAGGCACATTGGCAAGGTAATGACAAGGTATTCCCGATATCTCCTGGGCGTTGAGCGGAGAA
>JBFMBG010000133.1:0-5249 GCA_040755215.1 Bacillota bacterium
CCCTCCCGGAGAAGGAGCGGCCGGCTGCTGCACGGGCGGCTGGGACTGCTGGGGCGCGGCCGGGGTACCGGGGCCGCCGCTCAGCGTGCCGGCGGACAGGGGCAGCACGCCCATTTGCAGGTCATTTTCGTTGTAGAAGAAGATCCCCGCCTTATCGTAGCGGCTGCACATGAAAAAGCCGGGCGTGTAATGCTTGAGCGGCAGTATCTGCGGGTTTGGTTTAAACTCCTCCCGCGCCCAGCCGCCTACTTCCCACTGCCAGCAGGTGTTGTCGAAGGCAAAGTGGGATACCTCCACCGGCTTCCCCGCGGTAGCCTTGACCTCGATCCGGGGACTGCGACCGGTTGTACCTTCGAGATCGAGACCGCCCACACTGGAAACTTCACAGAGGCCGGGAACGGTTTCGCGCATGAGATACCGGGAGCCGGTAAAGCAGATGGTCCCCAGTTGCCCGTCGTTGAAGTTGCCGACGATGAGGCCCAGCTTGTCGTAGCGGGCGATCATGAGCATGAACATGCCGTAGTGGGGGATATCGTAGAGCTTGTCGTTGGCCTGGTAGCTCTGCTGCGCCCAGCCCTTCACCTCGTCGTGCCGGTACTGCCCCTTGTCCCAGATGCCCACTTCCACCGCGCTGCCGGAGGAATGGATCTTGAACTGGTTGCCGGCGCGGGTGACCTGACCCAGGCCGGGCACGTCCAGGCCGTTGAAGGCGCCGCCTTTAAACACCTGATAGGTCAGCCGGCCGTCGTTTTCCCGCAAGAAGACCAGGTAAATCTTCTCGTACCGGGCCAGCATCATCACGGCGGTGCGGTAGTGGGGCAGGCCGAAAACCTGCGGGTTCACCTTGTACTGGGGCTGCGCCCAGCCGCCGACCTCGGTGTGGTAAAAATACTGCGCCGCGCCGCTCCAGGTGCTCTCAAACTCCCCGGCGGGGTGCACCTCCATGCCCGTAGACGGGTTTTGCGGCGTCCCGTTGGGGTTGAGCAGCAGGTAGGAAACTTCCACCGGGCAGGCCGGGTTGTTGGCCTTTACCTGCAGGTTGTAGGCGATGTCTGCCTCACCGAACGGGTTGGGGATGGCCGTCAGCGTCACGAAGGACGGGTCGTTGATGAGTACCTGGCCGGCTGGCTGCGGAGGCGGCTGCAGTTGCTCCGCGCCGACAAGCCGGTAGGGCCCCAGGTTACCCGCGTTGTCTATGGCCCGGTACATCAATTTGTCAATGCCGGTCGGGACAAAAGGCCCCTGGTACGTCTCCCACGCCGACCATTTTCCCGACGTTTGCTCGCGGACGGCGTATTCGATGGCGGCCACACCGCTGCCCGTATCGGTGGCAATCAGGCTTACCGTGTCGCCGCTGACCATGTGGTTGCAGGCGGGAGGATCCAAATCGCCGTTGGGATCGTAAGATACCGTGAAGCTATAGTACATGCCGTCACAATCCTGCCAGTTCCCCCGGCGGATGTAGAAGTAAATCATATCCCCGGCGGCCATCGTGGCCGTAGTCTTTTGGGTAACGAAGGGGATTCTGTTCGACTCGTTGTTGCCGCGGAAAACCCTTTCTTCTTGGGTCAAGCGGCTGTTGCCCTTCCAAATGGAGAACCAGACCCCGTCGTCATTGGATCCGCCGGCCGTTGCCTCCGGGTAGGAAGTGTTCAACATGCCCCGGATGTATACCGTCCCGGCCCGCGGCGCCTTCCAGCCGAAGGAGATGTCGGCCCCTTCCCCCGGTTGCAGCCATCCGCCCGGGCCCGGTTTGCGCCAGTCGTCCGGGTCGCGTCCGGAGATCTCCAGGTAGCGCGGGCCGGAATAGCCGGATCCGCCGTTCCAGCCGTAATGGTCCACTACTCCCCAGGGTTGCACCTGGTTGTCCCAGGCGGCCTGGTTCGGCCCGGCTGGCAAGTTCCCATAGAGGTAGTACCAGTTGTCGCCTCCCTGGGTTGCCGAGAACTGGCTGGGAAGGTTGTAGGTCAGGGCCGTCCCCCCGGCCGGCGGCTGGGGTTCCACCGGGGGCTGGGCAGGCGGTTCCTGCTGTGGGGGCGGGGCGAAACCGATAGTGAAGTAGGAGTCGCTGGTATCCCGGATGAATCTCTGGTTATGGGCGACTACCGCTATCTTGTAATCGCTCCCGGGGGACTTCCCGGGGCCGGATTTTGTCGATATTTCCCACGTGTAGGTGCCCGTCCCGTTCTGGCCGAGGGAAGCCGAACCCAGTTTATTATAGTAGTCATTAGTAGTTTTGAAATAATAGATATCCACGCTATCGGTCTTCCCGGCGAGTTCTTCGGTATACCGCCAGCGGATGGTCTGCGTGGATCCGGGTGCCCAGACTTCGCCGCCGTTGGGAGATAAAAGGGTGATCGGCGGCTGGCCGCCGGGGGGAAGGATTTTGAAATCATCGTCGCTTCTGTCGCTGTATCTCGTGTTGGGAACACTTATCCTCACCTGGTAAGTACATGCCGGGCGCAGGTTCTGGGGAACCGTGAAGATGTAACTGCCTACTCCGTCCAGGCCCAAGGAAGTCTTGCCAACTGTATAGACCGTGCCGCCGGCGTACCCAGGCTCGCTATAACCGTCCCGAAGCTCGATCACGACCTCGCTGCCCGGATTGCCGGTGTACGTCCACCTGATGGTCTGCTGTGATCCCATTTCCCAGACTTCATTGCCGTTGGGGTAGACAACGGTAATGGACGCGTCCCCGGAAGCGGCAGCAAAAGCGGGGGTGTTACCGGCCGGAACGACCAGGGCAACCGCCGCCAGAAATACAACCAGCAGGAAAAACGCTTTCCACATTGACCTGAATGGCATTTAGACATCCTCCTCTCAAAACTGGTAATAAAACGCCGCCCAAAGGTCCCCCCGTCCATTCACCTCCTTGATTTTTTTCCAGGGCGGTTGCCGGGTTAACGCCGCGCTCGAACCCTTAAGCTGCCTCACTGGCCCCCGGGTCCGGAGGGAAGCCGCTCCATCATCTTGTTGATATCGGTCACTTCCACACCCGGCGGCAGTTTGAAGGTATCCGGCGGCAGGGGGCCCACCTGCAGGTTCTTGTACTCCATCACTGTTTTGCCGCCCGCGGTGGAGGTGACCTCCACCCGCACTGGCAGGCCGTAGTCCTCGCGCACCCACATGCGCACCTCTTCCTTGTCGCCCGCCCCGGGGATCGCCAGCACCCGGCAGCGCACGCCGTCGTAGACGACGGTTTCCAGAACCTTTGCCTTGCCCGGGTCAACTCCGCCCGCATACTCGCCGGGGGTCAAAACCGTTTTCGGCTGCCTGTCGGCGGAGAGCTTGACGGCCTTGTTCTGGTCAGGGTAGTAGGTGACGATGGTGTTCGTCTCCCCGTCAAAGAAGCTGATCATCCGCTGCCCGGCGACGGCCGCGTCCGTCTTGATCCGGTTGCCCTGCAGCCATACTTTGCCTTTCATCTCTCCGGAGGCGGTAGTTAAAATGTACTCATAGGACATCCCGCTTACCTGTCGACCTTTTGCGAACAACTCGGCCACCGACCCTTCTTTCCCTGGCTGACCACCTTTTTCTACAACAGGCGGCTGGTCTTTGGCCTGGTCCCCGGCGCTTTGCCTCCCTGCGCCGCAGCCGGCCAGGAGCAGGCAGAGCATAATCAGCACCGGAAAAAACGCCAAAACCCTTTTCATTGCCAGCACCTCCCTTCCGTTAAACTCAAGGTTTCCTGCCTATTACCGCAGGCTTTGCTCTTCCCGGAAGAAAAATTTAGGGAACACACCTTTGAATTTACCAGGTGATCGTCAAAAAAACGTCAAAAATGAAAAATTTTTTCGCAATCCAGCGCTAAAAAATTACTACCTTAAATGGAAAGTCTTTTATTTTTTTGCCATTTGACGTTTTTTTGACGATCGGGCGCTATGCTGTTTAATAAAATATCCAATCAAGGAGGCTTTTTCACCATGAAACAGGTCAAAATCCTATCCCTGCTGCTTATTTTTCTGATCACGGGCACAATCGTTGCCGCCTGCGGGAAAAGCGAGTCAACCCGCGCGAAGGAAGAGGCAGACCGAGCGACAAAAGAGGCAACTAAAATTGTGGGTGATGATACACGCGAAAAAAAGGTCTCGGCCAAAGACGCTGTAAATCTGGTTTTGGCGGAAGCAAAAAAGTGGCAGGCGGACGCGGAGGTTGTTGAAATCAGGAATGAATTTGGTATCGTCGGAGACGGAAAAGGGACCACCTGGCTCATTTCCGTCATTTCCCGCAGTGCCCCTCCCACGGCCAGCGGCTACGGCAAAAATTATTGTGTCGGGCGAAGATACGTGGTTGAGGACGGAAAAGCTAAATTGAATTTCGACGACAGCATGTACCAAGTCTCTTCCCAGCCTTTTCCCAAGGACTTCATCGATTCGACCGAGGCGATTAAAATCGCCCAGGCCAACGGCGCACCGAAGGATGACAAGTATGCCCTGTATATGGGAAGAAAAGATGATACGGCAAAATACGGTAAAGTAGTGATGAACTTACATACACTCGTGAATGAAAATGGTAAGCTCGTGAAAAAAGGAGTAATTCTGGATCCGGTGAGCAAGGAGGTTATAGAAGTTTTAAAGTAGGATGAGGGGTCGGGTCTGGCATATCCCGCGGCGCTATTATCTACTTCTTATCGGGAGCCGGGCATTGCCGGCTCCCGATGTTACCACTATCACTTAGTGTATTTGGCATCCCGTCTCATAAACAATTACTACCATTACTATATAGTTACTGCTCCTGCCCCCATCGCCGGGGGCAGCTTGGAGGGCGTCTCATAAACAATTACTACCATTACTATATAGTTACTTATAGTAAGCCACTGGGGGTGTTAGGGTGAAAAAATATTTAAAATTCCTGCTTCTTATAGCTGCCTTAATTATTACTCCGCCTGTCTACGGGTACGAGCAGCCATTCCCCGGCATAATCGGACTAGCAGCAGGAAACAGTCACAGCCTGGCCGTTAAAAGCGATGGAACAGTCTGGACCTGGGGCAATAATAGCAGGGGCCAGCTTGGAATAGGGTCCTGGGATTACGAAGATATTCATTCCGTACCCGTTCAGGTTAAGAATCTTACGGGAATTATCGCAGTTGCCGCCGGTGAAAGCCATAGCCTGGCTTTAAAAAAAGACGGCACAGTCTGGGCCTGGGGCAATAATTCTTTAGGCCAGTTGGGTGACGGAACGGTGCTGGACTCGCCGCCATACTGCAGGTGCAACCCTGTTCAGGTTGCGGGACTTCACAATATAATAGC
>JBFMBG010000134.1:0-5195 GCA_040755215.1 Bacillota bacterium
AATTAATTCACCGCCAAGGTGCCAAGGACACACAAGGAATTAAAAAATAAATTTTGCTGTTTTTTAAACTGCTGAACTTTGCTTTATAAATCAAACCGCTGGTAAATAGCATCTATGTGCTTAAGATAATAATTATAATCAAACAACTTTTCAATTTCCTCCGGCGGCAAGTACCCGGTCACCTCCGGGTCGGCCTTTAAAAGCGAGCAAAAGTCCTCTCCCTTGCTCCAGGATTCCATGGCGTTACGCTGCACCAGGGCGTACGCTTCCTCCCGCCTTAGACCCGCCTCGATCAGGGCCAGCAACACCCGCTGGGAAAAAATTAACCCGTAACTGTGCAGCAAGTTCTCCTTCATCCTCTTCGGATAAACAAGCAAGTTTTTAATCATTTCGGTGGTTTTAAAAAGCATGTAATCCAGGGTGATGGTGCTGTCCGGGATAATCACCCGTTCGACCGAGGAGTGCGAAATGTCCCGCTCGTGCCACAGGGCCACATTTTCCAGGGCCGCTAAAGCGTTGCCCCGCAAGAGCCTGGCCAGTCCGCAGATTCTTTCGGAAACAATCGGGTTGCGCTTGTGCGGCATGGCTGAAGAACCTTTTTGGCCCCGGGCAAAATATTCTTCCGCCTCCAGCACTTCGGTGCGCTGCAGGTGCCTGATTTCCTGGGCAAATTTTTCCAGCGAACTGCCGATCACCGCAATGGTGGTCAGATATTCCGCGTGGCGGTCCCTCTGCAGCACCTGGGTGGAAACGCGCGCCGGGCGCAGTCCCAACCGCCGGCAGACGTATTCCTCCACGCCGGGGTCGATCGTGGCGTACGTACCCACCGCCCCGGAAAGCTTGCCCACGCTGATCGTTTCGATAGCCTTTTGCATCCGTCCCGCGCACCTGTCTACCTCGGCTGCCCACAAAAGCATTTTTAAGCCAAAAGTGATGGGTTCGGCATGAACCCCGTGGGTGCGCCCCATCATCAGGGTATATTTGTGCTCTTTTGCTTTTTCGATTAAAGCCTTGCGCAGTTCCGACAACCTGTGCAAGAGTTGTTCACCGGCTTTTTTCATGCGGACGGAAAGGGCGGTGTCGACCACGTCGTAGGAAGTCAGGCCCAGGTGAATATATTTGGCGGCTTCGCCGACGTGTTCTCCCACGCAGGTGAGAAAAGCAATGACGTCGTGATTTACCACCGCTTCGATTTCGTTAATGCGTTGAATATTAAAAGCGGCCTTTTCCTTGATTTCCTTTAAAGCCTCTGAAGGCACCAGGCCGCATTCGGCCTGCGCCTCGCAGGCGTATATTTCTACTTCCAGCCAGGTCTTGAATTTGTTCTCTTCCGACCAGATTGCTTTCATTTCGGGCAGCGTATAGCGTTCGATCACCAGATTTTTCTCCTTAACTTATAAAATATCAGGCACAAAGCTTCCCAGGCACAAAGGCACAAAGAAAAACGCTTTTCATGATTAGGGGAGTTCAGCCAGGTACCGTTCTATGCCTAGTTCCGCCAGGCGGGCTGTCTTGGCTTGCACTTGTCCGGCCAGTTCATTTTTATATTGAATTAATTTTTCGCGTACCGCAGGGTTGGTGATGCCGATCATCCGCGCGGCCAGCAGAGCGGCATTTTTGGCTCCGTCGATGGCCACCGTGGCCACCGGAACACCCGCCGGCATCTGGACGATGGAATAAAGGGCGTCCACGCCGTTTAAAGCTCCCGTCCCGACGGGCACGCCAATTACAGGCAAATACGTATGGGCGGCAAGCACGCCGGGCAGGTGCGCCGCCCCTCCCGCGGCGCCGATAAGCACCAGCAAACCCCGTTCCGCCGCCGACCTGGCGTAGTCAACCGCTTTTTCCGGCGTCCGGTGAGCGGAAGCAATAACCACCTCGTAAGCAATCCCCAGTTGTTCCAGGGTCGAGCAGGCGTCACGAATTACGGGAAGGTCGGAGTCGCTGCCGACGACTATTCCCACCGCAGGTTCCGGCATAAAAGGACACTCCTTTTAGAAAATGTTTTTGTTCACTCCCATTCTATGGTGGCCGGCGGCTTGGAGGTTATATCGTAAACCACCCGGTTAATCCCGGGCACCTCGTTGACAATCCGGCTGGAAATGCGCTCCAGCAGATCGTGCGGGAGGCGCGCCCAGTCGGCCGTCATGGCGTCCTGACTGGTGACCGCTCTTACCGCGGCGGTATGGGCGTAAGTACGTCCATCACCCATTACGCCGACGCTGCGCAGGTCCGTAAGCACGGCAAAATATTGCCAGAGATCCTTATGCAGGCCAGCCCTTCTTATTTCCGAGGCGACGATCGCATCGGCTTCTCTTAAAAGATCGAGCCGCTCTTTGGTCACTTCTCCCAAGATGCGCACGGCCAGCCCCGTCCCCGGAAAAGGCTGGCGCCAGACAATTTCCTCGGGCAGACCCAGTTCCCGACCCAGCGCCCGGACCTCATCTTTAAACAGCCAGCGGAGCGGCTCAATAAGCTGCAGGCGCATATCCTCCGGCAGGCCCCCCACATTATGATGGGATTTAATCACCGCCGCGGTGGCCGTCCCGCTCTCCACCACATCGGGATACAGGGTCCCCTGGACCAAAAAATCCACTTTCCCGATTTTCCGGGCTTCTTCTTCAAAAACCCGGATAAACTGCTCCCCGATGATCTTCCGCTTACGCTCCGGGTCAACCACACCCGCCAGGCGGTCAAGAAATCTTTGGGCCGCGTCAACGTAAATCAGCTTCATCCCAAACCTGTCCTGAAAAGTGCGGACGACCTCTTCCGGCTCGCCTTTGCGCAGCAGGCCGTGGTTGACAAAAACACACCGCAAGCGGTCGCCGATGGCCCGGTGAACCAGCACCGCCGCCACCGAAGAGTCCACTCCGCCGCTGAGCGCGCAAATTGCCCGGCCATTGCCTACCTGTTCCTTTATCTCCGCCGCGGCGCGCCCGATGAAAGAGCCCATGGTCCACAAGCCCCGGCATTTACAAACGCCGTAAAGGAAATTTTCGATAATCGTTTTCCCCTTAGGCGTATGCGCCACTTCCGGGTGAAACTGAACCCCGTAAATTTTCTTTTGCTCGTTTGCAATAGCCGCCACCGGAGCCTGCTCGGTGCGGGCAATTACCTTAAATCCGGGAGGGGCCGCCTCTACCCGGTCACCGTGGCTCATCCAGCACTGCTCTTGTGGCGCCAGCCCCTGCAGAATCTGATCGGGCTCCAGAACCTCCAGGACGGCCTTGCCGTACTCCCTGTATTCCGCTGCGGCCACGGCGCCGCCGAGCTGCCGGGCCATCAATTGCATTCCGTAGCAAATACCCAAAACAGGAATACCCAGATCGTAGATCCCTGGATCGCCCAGGGGCGCCCCGTCCTGGTAAACACTGGCAGGCCCCCCGGAAAAAACTATCCCCCGCGGAGATTTCGCTTTAATCTCGGCAAGCGGGGTATGATACGGCAGCATCTCGCAAAAAACTTTGCATTCCCTTATCCGGCGGGCAATCAGGTGGCTGTACTGGCCGCCAAAATCCAAAACAATAACCAGCTCTGCTTGCGGCTCCATTTTCTATCCTCCAACGACTCCCCCAAAACTCGGTTTTGCCGGCCCTTGCCTGCCTTCGCTTCTCTCCGCCCCGCAAAGGAAAGCAGATGATTCACCCGGCGTACACTTCCCGCTTGAGCACCATTATATCCCTGAAATGACGGTAGTTACCGTTATAGTCCAGCCCGTAACCGACGACAAATTCATCCGGGATGGTAAAACCGTTGTAGTCAATCCTCACCTCGACCAGGCGCCGGCTGGGCTTGTCCAGCAACGTGCAAACCTTCAAGCTGGCCGGTCCGCGCGCGCGTAAGTTCTCCCGCAGGTAATTTAAGGTAAGGCCGGTATCGACGATATCCTCGACCAGAAGCACGTGCAACCCCTCGATGCTCTGGTCCAGATCCTTTAAGATCCGCACCGCTCCCGAAGATTCGCTTGCACTGCCGTAGCTGGAAACGGCCATAAAATCCAGGCGAACCGGAATGGTCAAGTGGCGCACCAGGTCCGCCAAAAAAATAAAGGCTCCTTTCAGGATACCCACGAGCAAAGGATCCCGTCCGGCGTAATCAGCGGAAATCTGGCTGGCCATTTGCCGGACCCGGCCCTGGATTTCCTCTTCCGTCAACAATACTTTTTGCACCTGGGGGTGCCCAACCTTCACTCCTCCAGCCCCGCCTTCCATTCTTAAACCGGAGTAATTATAACAGGCAAAGAGCAAGATAGTCAATCAAAGGATTCCCTTCAAACCACCTCTATTTTAATCCAAACGTGAAGATCTTTTCAATCTTAACTTTTACCCGGCGGCTCAATGGTGATGGCCTGGTCGTAATCCCAAAACTTTAAAGAAATGGTGGGCAGATTTTTTCCCGCAGATTCTTCGGGTTCCAGCAAAACCTGGCGGATGCGCCGGTCTCTGGGGTCGATCCACATCCTGCACCGGTATTCCCTGTATTTCTCCCGGAGAAGCGGTTCCTGCAACTGGGGCCGGCAATCCAGCACCAGCATTTTCCCCGCCTCCCTCTTTTCCTGCCCGCGGTAGCGGATGTCGAGGATATTTTTATAGTTTAAAAAACTTAAAGGGGCCAATTCCATAATGTATAACTGCGCCTGGCCTAGTTTATTCCCTTTTAAATCAAGCCACTTTTTCGTCCAGAGATCCTTCATGTAAGTGGTTTCCCCTATCTGAACGAATTCTACCGGCGTGTTATACATCTTCCCTTGCAGATGAACAAGGTTCGGACTCACCCAGGCACCTTCCACCTGGCTTAAGATCCCCCGGTTTTCCGTTTTGATTTCCACCTGATAGCGAAAAGCCTTGCTGGCCAGCGTCTTGTTGATCGCCTGGGCAAACAGCTGCTCCGGAATAATCTTTTCCCCGGCAAATAAACCAAAATAGCCATACCCGGCCAAGGCCAGAAAAAGCAGACCAAGGGTCGCCAGCACGGTTCTTCCTTTAATCGCCAAAAACAAGCAGCCTCTCATCAGATACCGCTCCTTCCAGACGTAAATTTTCAGCCAAACTGCCCACCGTAGCCGGGGCATGGCCCGGCACTCACCGAACACTCCTGTTTACTACCGGCCAGCAGCTTTTTTAGTTGCTGATAGCAACCACGAAAGAACCATGGGAACAGTGAGTGCCGGGTTCTTGAGCTGCCGACTTGCTTAA
>JBFMBG010000135.1:0-5090 GCA_040755215.1 Bacillota bacterium
TTCCATAAATATCCAGACCACTGCCAGGTTTACAGCAAAAAACATATTTTTGCCTGCGGACTATACTGCCGGGTGCCGGAAAAAGGGCTTAAGGGGCTTCATAAAATTATTCATGCGTCAGTACTGTTGACCCAGGAATTATCTTGCGCGCTAGGAATTTACTATGATATAATAACTCCTGTTGATCAGCAATGGTCCGCCACGGAAATGAAGTGCCGGAGAAAGGGGGGCAGAAGTGTGGATCTGGTGCAATCTTTAGAACAAGAACAGATAAAAACCGATCTCCCTGATTTCAGACCCGGAGATACGGTGCGGGTGCATTTTAAAGTAATCGAGGGCGGCCGGGAGCGGATTCAGGTTTTTGAAGGAACGGTCATCAGGCGCCGGGGCGGCGGCCTGGGGGAAACTTTTACCGTGCGGCGCGTTTCGTACGGGGTGGGCGTTGAAAGAACTTTTCCCCTTCATTCTCCGAAGATCGAACGCATCGAGGTGGTTCGCAAAGGTCGTGTCCGGCGGGCCAGGCTCTACTACCTGCGTAAGCTAAGGGGGAAAGCCGCCCGTATTCAGGACCGAAGATAGCTTTTTAGGCGTAAAAGGGGGACTGCGGGGCAGTCCCTTTTTGCCGTGCGGAGGTGAATTTAATGACCGAGGCGGAACGGGAGAACAACGCTGCCGGGTCCTCGTCCGGTCAGGACAAAAGTAAATCTACGGCTGTGGAAGTAATTGAATCGATTGTTATTGCCGTTTTACTGGCTGCTTTAATCAGAATGTTTGTTTTGGCTCCCTTTTATATACCTTCCGGATCAATGATCCCGACTCTTTTAGAAGGCGACAGAATCATTGTCAGTAAAATTACTTACCGCCTCTGGGAGCCCAAAAGGGGAGACATTGTTGTTTTCAAGTATCCGCGCGACCCGAGTCGCGATTACGTAAAAAGGTTAATCGGCCTGGGGGGAGAAACAGTGGCTTTGAAAAACAACCACCTCTATATCAATGGGCAGGAGGTGTCTGAAAAGTATCTTCCTCCGGGTTTGCGCTTTGGCGATTACGGTCCCGTCCGCGTGCCGGAGGGGCATTATTTAATGCTTGGTGATAACCGCAACGTCAGCGAGGACAGCCGTTATTGGGGACCGCTGCCGGAAAAATATATCATTGGCAAAGCTTTAATGATTTACTGGCCGCCGCACCGCATCAGGCTTTTAAACTAGCCCCGAAGGAAATATGACAAGTCTTCTCTGTCCTCTGCAGCCCTTAACAGGATTGGTTGGGGAAAATGGAGATCCAATGGTTTGCCGGCCATATGGCCCGGACGAGGCGAATAATCAAAGCAAAGCTGAAATTAATCGACGTAGTCTTAGAGCTGGTCGACGCGCGGATCCCCTTGAGCAGCCGGAGCCCGCTAATCGCCGACATTTTAAGGGGCAAGCCCACCCTGCTCATCTTAAATAAAGCTGACCTGGCCGACCGGGCTTTGACCGGCTTATGGGTGAAATGGTTCCGCAGCCAGGGGGTTACGGCAATTCCTTTTGACTCTGTCAGAGGCCAAGGCAAAGAAAAAATTTTTAAGGAAGTTTTCCGCCTGGCCTTTGGAAAAGACCCGGGGCAGAAAGCGGGGGGATCCGAAAGTTCGCTTAAAAGATTTCCAGCCTCCAGCCTCCGGCCTCCGACCGTCATCGTGGTAGGGATACCTAACGTGGGCAAGTCGATGTTTATTAACCGTCTTGCCGGAAGAAGGGCGGCGCGCACCGGGCAGCTTCCCGGCCTGACCAGGGGTGAACAATGGATCAAAATAGAAGGAAAAATGGAACTGCTGGATACTCCGGGGGTGTTGTGGCCGAAACTGGAAGATCGGGAAGCGGCCATAAAGCTGGCCGCCACGGGCGCGATCAAGGAGGATTTATTTGATGTCCGGCAGGTCACCGATTGGGTGTTGAACTGGCTGTTGGAAAATAAAAGAAAAGAGCTGCTAAGGCATTACGGCTTAACGGAAAACCCTCCGGAAGACGAGTTTCTTTTGGAAGCAATCGGAAGAAAGAGGGGTTTTTTGGTCAGCGGCGGAGCAGCGGACCTGCATAAAACGTCTGTGCACATTTTGAGCGAGTTTCGGGCCGGCAAGCTGGGAAGATATACTTTGGAAAGTCCCCCTGGGTAAAACACCAGGTTGGCCTTGGTAAATATTCAGTAAAATGAAGCAAAAAACAAACCTTGCGTAAGCGGTAGAAAAAATCTTTTTGGTTAGCAGGGATTTGGACATTTAGCTCGAAAAAATACTTATAGTGGAGGATGCCGCCCATAATGCCGGATCTTTTTGCATATGACAAAGAGTTGAGGGCAAAGGGTTTCGCTTTTATAGCCGGAGTAGACGAGGTAGGCCGCGGTCCGCTGGCCGGGCCGGTGGTGGCAGCGGCAGTCATTTTACCGGAAAAAGTAAATATAGATGGGATTAATGATTCAAAAAAACTTTCTCCGCAAACGAGGGAAAAATTGGCGGCAGAAATTAAAAGGACTGCCGTTGACTGGTCGGTTGGTCTGGCTACCGTTCAGGAGATTGCTTATCTGAATATCCACGGCGCTTCACTTCTGGCCATGCGGCGGGCGGTGCAATCGTTGGCGACCGTTCCCCACTGCGTAATCGTGGATGGCCGTTTTTTGATCCCTGACCTGGCGTTGACGCAGTATGCCGTTACAGGGGGGGATGGGTTAAGCGCTTCCATCGCGGCTGCTTCTATTTTGGCGAAAGTGACCAGGGACCATCTGATGCAACTTTTCCAGCATATTTATCCTGATTATGGTTTTGCCAGGCACAAAGGATACGCCACGGCCCTGCACCTGGAAAAGTTGGCTGTTTTTGGTCCGTGCCCGTTGCACAGAGCAGGTTTTCAGCCAGTTAAAAGATTGCCCAAATAAAGCAACGCAGCATACGAAAAAGCCGGTTGCCCGCAGATATTGAAGAAAAGAGAGACTATCGGGCACCAGGTAGTGGGCACTCAGGTTATTAAATTCACATGTTCGGAAAGGAGGGGAGAGGCTTGCTTTCGGATTGGGGAGCAGTGCTTATTTTTCTGATCGTTGGTCTTGGCGTCGGCATAGGTGGGGTGGCCGTTAACCTTATACTCAACCCGCGCCGCAAGTTTGCGCAGAAGTACGAAACGTACGAGTGCGGCGTGGATACCATCGGCCCCACCTGGGTCCAGTTTAAGACCAGTTATTTTTTATACGCCCTGCTCTTTGTAATCTTTGACGTGGAAACAATTTTCCTGTATCCATGGGCTGTGCAATTTCAAAAACTGGGTTTGTTTGCCTTCATTGAGATGATCATCTTCATCTTTCTTTTAGTGATCGGCCTGTGGTACGCTTGGAAGGAAGGAGCGTTAGAATGGAAGTAAAAAAAGCTGCTCATCCGGTGGAGTCCCTGACCAAAGATCCGGCGGTCGCCGGCGAACTGAAGCGCCTGGTTCACATTGCCCCGCTGGAAAAGCTTTTCAACCTGGCCCGCGCCCACTCCCTCTGGCCGCTTGGCTTCGGGCTGGCCTGTTGCGCCATCGAAGGACTGATGGCGGCCAACATGTCGCGCTTTGACCTCTCCCGGTTCGGCTACGAGGTGATGCGCGCCACCCCGCGGCAGGCCGACGTTATGCTGGTGGCCGGAACGGTGACCAAAAAAGCGGCTCCTTTTGTGGTGAAGCTATACGAACAAATGGCGGAGCCCAAGTGGGTGATTGCCATGGGCAGTTGTGCCATCTCCGGGGGGCCTTTCGTCGATTCTTATTACGTGGTGCCGGGAGTAGACAAACTAATTCCAGTGGATGTTTATATTCCGGGATGCCCTCCCCGCCCGGAGGCGGTTATCGAGGGTTATTTAATGTTACGGGATAAGATTAAAAATCCGAAGGTGGTGGAACTGGCCCGTGGCTGATTACCAGTTGCCTGCAGAACTGCTGGAACAACTGAAAGAAAAGTTTCCGGCCCTGGAAATAACCGGTGAGCGGGTGATTGTGGCGCCGGCCGGGGAGCTGTTTGCCCTGATGCAGGAGCTAAAAGAGGCTTACGCCTTTGATTTCTTAAGCAACGTTACGGCTGTAGATTACGCGGATCGCTTTGAAGTGGTTTACAACCTGATCTCCCTTGAACATGGTTACCTGTTGATGGTGAAGGTGCCGCTTCCGGACAAAGAAAGTCCCGCCGTGCCTTCCCTTTGCCCGCTGTGGGCGGGGGCCGAGTGGCAGGAAAGGGAAGTTTACGACCTGATGGGGATTAACTTTACCGGGCATCCGGGTCACCCCACGCGCATCCTGCTGGACGATGGCTTCCAGGGACACCCGCTGCGCAAGGATTTTCAGTGGGAGGGCGGCCGAGAACCATAGGAGGGGAAAGGAAAATGGGGGGTAGGTTTTTATGGAAGAGGTGAAAGAATGGCAATTCAAACGCAAACGTATTTTTTGAACCTGGGACCCCAGCACCCCAGTACGCACGGAGTTTTCCGGGTAATTCTGGAACTGGACGGGGAAGTGGTGGTGCGGGCCATTCCGGTGCCGGGCTACCTGCACCGGGGAGTGGAAAAGCTGGCCGAAGCGCGCACCTATACCCAGGTGATCCCGTATACGGACCGGATGGATTACCTGGCCAACATGCTGATGAACTGGGGGTACGTGGAAGCGGTCGAAAAACTAATGGGCATTGAGGTGCCGGAAAGGGCCCAGTACATCCGCGTGATCGTGGGCGAGCTTTCCCGCATCGCCAGCCACCTGATGGCCATCGGCTCCTACGCGGGGGACATCGGCGGCTTGACCGGCTTCCTGTATACCTTCCGGGATCGTGAACGCATCCTGGATCTCTTCGAAATGTTAACCGGTTCCCGGATGACTGTGAGCTACTTCCGGATTGGCGGCGTGGCCGACGATTTCCCGGATGGGTTTATCCCCCTTCTCCAGAAATTTCTCGCTGATTTCCCGGCTTTATGCGACGAGTACGACGGCCTGATTACCGGCAACGAAATTTTTCAGGCGCGCACCAAATACGTGGGCGTCATCCCGCCGGAAAAAGCGATCAACTACAGCCTGAGCGGGCCGAATTTAAGGGGGAGCGGCGTA
>JBFMBG010000136.1:0-5088 GCA_040755215.1 Bacillota bacterium
TCGTCCAGGTCGGCGATGGTGTTGATCTCGAAGATGTGGTCCAGAATCAGCCCCAGGGTGTATTCGTCCGCGGTTTTGATTTTTTCTGTGTATTGAGCGGGCAATTTTTTAAATTTTCGATGGAGCAGCTTTAAAACGTTTTCCCGCAACGTTTCCTGCCTGCCCTTTTCCATACCCTTTTCCATACCCTTTTCCATACCCTTTTCCATACCCTTTTCCATGCCCTTTTCCATGCCCTTTTCGAAAATCCTGCGGTAACCAGCCGATTCCTCTAAATTAAGCATATTTTCCACCTCCCGGAAGACAGTCTCGATGATCTGCTCCTCAAAAAAGAGTCCGGCGAAGATTTCCGCCCGGAGCAGGGCTTTTCGCTTGTTTTCAAGGTCCAAAGGAGCCTGCGCAATATCTGCGGCACATTCTTTCAAAAATTGCTCTTCGGCACGTTTCCTTCTTTTCCTGTCGGTGAGCGGTAACAGGGCATAGAGAGAATAGCAGGCGGAATTTTTAATCTCTTCGTGAGTAATATTCCCCAGATCAACTGCCCGGAAACGGTATTCGAGATAGTTTTGCGAATTGAAACGATATGCCAGGCCGTCGTCCGTGTTCAGCTCCCGGTCGCCGAAGTAAATGAGAAGCTGGTACACCGGCAGTTTATATTTAGAGTGCAGTTCTGTGGCGTACCTGAGCATGCGGAAAGGAATTTCTTTATCGTTGGCGCTTTGGAACTCCAGGTGGACGGCAACAGGCCCCGTTTCTGTCCGGCATTCGAGGATGAGGTCGCTTCTTTTTACCTCCAGCTTTGGAAATTCCACGTTCAAATACCTGAGCACATTTGCTCTTAAACGGCCAAAAAAACTGATCAGTTCTTCTTCACTGCCGGTAAAAAGTTCTTTGATG
This sequence comes from Bacillota bacterium, assembly GCA_040755215.1. Lineage (GTDB taxonomy): Bacteria > Bacillota > Desulfotomaculia > Desulfotomaculales > Nap2-2B > JAIMBK01. Next base: position 898 of record JBFMBG010000136.1, read on the forward strand.
GTTAAGTCGTATTTATCGGCTGGCAGGTCCCCGGCCATTGGCATCACCAGCTTGATCTTAGCAGAATTGACGCAGAAAAGCAAGAAAAACAAGAGCCGCCCGGGTTGCCCTGGCGGGGGTGCAAAAATCGCTGCTGGACACGATCTGCCAGCATGAGCTTCTCAAACTCTCCTTCGCCAGGCCCTGGCCTGAGCTGGCACACACTGACGGCAGCAGCGCGGGCAGCTCTTTTTTAATCTGGCTATCTGCGAGATCAAAACCACAAATGCCGGTGGTCGCTAACTTGATGCTGGACCACTTTTGTTTTCAGGTGGCCGAAAAAGATAAAATTCATCATCTCCGGGTTTCCGGCACGCCGGAAAAGGAACACCGGGAAATCTACCGTTTGCTCGGGGTCAAAGACCCCCCTCAAACTCCAGAGGGAGGGGCTTTCCTCCACTGCCCGCTCCACCTCCGCCTCCAGGTCGGGAACGGCCTGATAAGGCAGCGGGGGGTAGCAGCAGTGCCGGCAGTGCGACGGGCAGTTCGGGTGGCGACCAGGCGCAGTAAAGTTAATTTTACTTAAAGCGGAGAATTTTAGTAATTCTATTAAATGGTGCGCAGGTCCGATTCCTGCCGGGCGCACCGTTTATTTTTCGAGGAAGCCTTGATATTCAAGGGTTTCCGTGACATATAAAACTACCAGATAGGGATAGGGTCGGGTAGAGATGCCCCCGTATGCAGACGATTCCGGTACCAAAAAATACTTGAAAACATTTTTTCCTGGGTGTAAAATTTAGACATATTGCAACTACCCTCCATCATTCCAGGATTGTTTTAATCCTTGAAGAATGTTAGAATTTTAAAGAGGTGCTGGAAAATGATAAATAGATTAATCCATTCCGACCCCTCTGTTATGATGGGTAAGCCTGTTATTGCCGGTACGCGCATTACTGTAGAATTGATCCTGGAAAAGCTTGCTGCTGGCGAAACTATTGATCAAATATTGGAAGCGCATCCACGCTTGAGTCGCGAAGCTATTTACGCAGCGCTGGCTTTTGCTGCTGAAGCTTTGAAAGCCGATGTTGTTTACCCCGTCAGGGAGAGCGCGCAATGAAATTCCTTGCTGATGAAAGTATTGATTTGCCAATTGTGGAAAGCCTTAGAAGAGATGGCCATTTTACATTATATGTTGCTGAGATGGAACCTGGTATTAAAGATGATGAGGTTTTAAAGCAGGCAAATAAGGAGAAAGCAATTTTATTAACGGCTGATAAAGATTTTGGGGAACTGGTTTTCCGGCAAGGGCGTATTTCCCAAGGGATTATTCTTGTTCGATTAAAAGGGCTATCACCGAAACTAAAAGGAGAAATAGTGAGTGAAGCTATCAAAAAACATGCGTCGAGACTTAGAAAAGCATTTGTGGTAATTGCACCATCCATTATCCGCATCAGAAAACATGGTTAATATATTGAGATTTAAGCGGGAAACTTCTCTTGATTCAAGGAAACTTTCCTGATCAAGGGCGACAAGGTCGTCCAGCTCACCATCGGCAGCAACGTCATGGTAATCAATGGTATCAGCATCGCCATGGATGTAGCCGCCGAAATATCCAACGGCTGCACCATGCTACCGTTCCGGTGGGTAGCGCAGGCCCTGGGCTCCAGGGTAACCTGGGACGAAGCCACCCAGACCGTCACCATGGAGCTTTAAGCCTCAAAGCAGTTCAAAAACGCACAAAATTCCGGGTCCCTTAAAGGGGCCCGGAATTTTTTATGTTACACTCTGGAAGGGGATACCCGCCGATACAAAAGGGGATGTCAACGCTGGTGGAAAGTGCCCGGTAATGCCGAAAAGGTACGTTGCGACCCTCTGCGCGAAGGAAGCCAGGCAGGGTTCCGGCCGGAACGGTTCCTATCCTTGCCGGCGGCCTCCTTACTTTTTCCCGCCTGCGGCGCATTTAGTTTTTCCCTGTTTTGGTGGTGGCTTGAGCGATCAGGTCCAGGCACTGCTGAAGGCTGTCGGCCTTGAAAATTTCGCGGCGGAGCTTCTTTAAAAGTTCGAGATCGGTAACGCTTTGCAGGGTTCCTGCTGAACCGGCAGGCGGCTGCCCAAAGCGGCTGTCCAGGTAGTCCAAGATGGCCGTCCTGGTTTCTTCCAGCTTGCCTTCGCTCCTGATTCTTTCCCCCCACTCGCGGGAAACGGGGTATTTGTTGAACAGCGCAAACAGTTGCTCCCTCTTGAAAAGGTTATAACTCCGGAAAAACCTGGCGATGGGGTGGGCAAATCAACGCTTTTTCGCATGGTAATATCTCCCTCGAAAATAAGTTAATAGCCAGTGCCTGGCACCTTATTATTAACTTATTGGGTTCTCGCCGACATTTTCATGCTTTATGGAGGGAACGGTTGTTCCCATGAACAACTCCTTTAAAAAACGGGGACATTGCCCGCTTTTTCCGTTTTCGGCACCAGGTCCAGCTTGACCTGCAGTCCCAACTTTTTAACAATTTTCTCAAGTGAACGTAAAGAGGGCAAATGTCTCCCACTCTCTAACCGGGCTATGACCGATTGCGGTACTCCGGCCTTGCGCGCCAATTCTTGCTGGGTGAGGTTTAAGTCTAGGCGCAGTTTAATCAAGGCGCGGGCAATTTGGTAGTTAAGTTCGCTTTCCTCCCAGGCTTGGCGAAAAGCCGGGTCTTTTAATTGTTCTTTCAGGTGGTCTTTAAATGTGGTCATTTTTCAAAGCCTCCTTCCATTGTCTTAATCGCTCGGCGGCTAACCTTATATCCTTAGAAGGTATTCGTTGGCTCTTTTTGATTATTGCGTGGAGCAAAACGATTTTGCCTTTTCCATGTCCGAAGAAGATGCGAAACGTCTTTCTGTCTCCTTCAATCCTTAATTCCCAAAGGCCAGGCTCTCCGGTAATGTTTTTAACGTGAGGCTGGCCGAGCCGGGGCCAGAACTCTTCGAGTAGGGAAAGGCTACGGAAGATGCGGCTTCTGTTCTTCGCTGGCAAAGCATTAATAAAATCCTTAACTGGTTCTTTCCCGCTTGGAAGATAGAAATATTCAATTTCAACCATAAGTTTATCCTCCAGGATTATTATAGCAAATCTGCTATAATAGTCAATATTCTGACCGGTCCAGCCGGACTTTTTTATTTTGTGGAGGTGATTCCTTTTGCTTCAAACGCTTGTTCGCTTACTTCGAGACGACCGCGGCGCCGCAACCCCCTCAACCCTAATAGTTATTGCCGCCACCTCCGGCCTGGCTTACTTGGCCGCCCACGGCCTGACGCACCACCTGGGGGTGGCCCAGGGCGGCACGCCGGACGGCAGGATAGCAGGGAACCTGGAACCGGGGGCAGCGACAAGAATTGGGGCGGCGACGGTGCCGGTGGGTGTGGGAATGTTGAAAAGGGGTGGTTATCAAAAAGAAACATATATACATACTGGAGAGATAAAGGACGTGGTAACATGGCGGTGACCGGGGGATGAGCGGGTTTTTTTGTACCCATAGATCTTTTCCAAATCGCAAGCCTCGGTGGAATGATTCGTGATGTTGTTTCGGCTACCGGGCAAATTTACCGTGATCAACACTTTCCCGAAAATAGAATTATAACAACCTCATTTCGGAAAATAGCTGATATTATGGGGAACTGGTCTTCCGGCGGGGGCGTATTTCCCGGGGGATTATCCTTGTTCGATTAAAATGATTTTTCCAGCGAAACAATTGGCTGAAATTCCCCCCGCCCCCCTTGCCAACGTTTTTACCTCCGGTTAAACTATAAACAGCACATTCTAACATCCGTTCCATGTCCCGGGAAAAAAGGAGGCGCCTTTCCGGGTGAACAAAGACCAGGTCGACCACGACCGGCTGTTCAAGGAACTGCTGGAAACGTTTTTTGCCGAATTCATGCAGCTTTTCTTTCCCGCCGCCAGCCGGGCGATCGACTTTACGCACCTGCGCTTTCTGCAGCAGGAAATATTTACCGACGTTACGGCCGGCGAAAGGCATGCCGTCGATATCCTGGTGGAGACCAGGCTCAAAGAAGAACCGGGGTTAGTCCTGGTGCACGTGGAACCCCAGGCGTACGTGCAAAAGGACTTCAACGAGAGAATGTTCATCTACTTCAGCCGGTTGTACGAAAAGTACCGGCGAAAAATACTGCCCGTTGCCGTGTTCAGCTACGATCAGGTTCGCGACGAGCCGG
>JBFMBG010000137.1:0-5074 GCA_040755215.1 Bacillota bacterium
AAATAATGATGCAAAGAATGAAAAAGGATCAGGAAGAAATCAATTTAATTAGAACAGCCTGCCATATTATGAATACCGGCCACCAGAGAGTTCTGGAAGTGCTTTCGGAAGGAATGACAGAGCTGGAACTTGCGGCGGAAGTTGAATGTGCCCATCGAAAAGCCAGGCACGAAGGAATCTTATCGATGCGAAATTTTGATTTTTATATAAGCCGGGGCCCGCTTTCTTCCGGTGAGAATCTCTTTAAGGTAAGCGGCTTTTCCAATACAATTACCGGTGTGGGTCTCAGTCCGGCGGTACCTGCCGGGCCGTCTTTAAGAAAAATAAAGAATGGTGATCTGGTAATAGTCGATATACCCACCTGTTACCAGGGCTATCATTGTGATGAAACGCGTACATATGTTTTGGGTAAAGCCAGTGCAGGGGTTAAAGATTTATTTAAGGCGCTTAGGGATATTTCAGATCATGTCATCGTTTCTTTGAAAGACGGAATAAAATGTGGTGAAATATTCGGTAAAGCGTATTCGTGTGCTCGCCGGTTAGGAGTTGAAGAGTATTTTCTGGGGTTAACACCAAGGAAGGGTAACTTTATTGGTCATGGAATAGGTCTGGATGCGAATGAGCCGCCTGTATTGTTTGAAAAATCCGGTTTTGATTTAAGGAGTAATTTTGTAATAACTATTGAAATTCATTTGACACACCCGGAACATGGGGCGGTAAAACTGGAAGATATGGTTTTAATTAAAGAAAACGGGTGTGAAATTTTATCTGTCACGGAAAGGGAGCTGTTTATAGTTTAAATGGCCGACAGTTCCAGCCTTCGGCTTAAAATGTTTAAAACCGTGACGCTCTTTTTCAGGTTATTACGCAATATAAAGATGAGGCACAAATTTTGGATAATCTTTATTAAAATTATGTCAACACAAGTGTGAGCGAAAGTAACCTGAAAAAGTTAATCCTTCTTTCACCCGCCGTTAAACTAGTTTTCATGCTTTTAAGCGATTTTATTTAACCTGTCTCTCCTTTACAATCTACTTAAAGCCGGTATGATTACGCCAAACAGCGGCAAGAGAAAACCGGCGGGGAAGTGATCGGCTGCTTTTGCTTTTATGTACCGGAGGAAATGCTGTATGCAGCGCAGCTGAAGGCCATGGCTGCGGAGATGCCCAGAGGGACTAAAAGATACTTAAGAGGTGTTTAAAAATGAGGTACGCAGAGACAGGGTATAATTTAGAAATTGATCTATCACGGGGAAGCATTGAGAGAGTAGAAACCGACCCGAGATTAACCGAACTTCACCTGGGGGGTTTAGGTACTAACGCCAGGATATTATGGGATAAGGTTCCCCCGGAAGTTGAACCATTTTCACCCGATAATCTTTTGATCTTTAGCACTGGTCTTTTATGTGGTACACCTGCCCCGGGGGCCAACCGCACCATTATTTCGTCATTTTCTCCGCAGACTCTTTTTATGGCGTATTCAATGATGGGAGGGTTTTGGGCGCCTGAATTAAAGCACGCCGGTTACGACAAAGTAATCATCCGCGGCAAATCTCCTGGTCTAGTATATCTGTGGGTAAACAACGACAAGGTGGAAATCCGGGATGCGTCTCATTTAAAGGGCAAGGGTGCCCTCGAAACGGCGCGGCTGATCAGGGAGGAGCTGAAGGACCCGAAAATCCAGGTACTTGCCATCGGCCTCGCCGGCGAAAACAGGGTGCGTTTCGCCTCCATCGAACACATGAGATCGAGCGCCAGCCGGCTGGGGCTGGGCGCCGTTATGGGAGACAAGGGATTGAAGGCGATCGCGGTCCGGGGAACAAAAGACCTGAATATTGCCCGGCCCGCCGAGTTTATAGAACTTTGTAACGGAATTTTAAAATATATAGAATGGCGGAGGGAGCATCCCATTCAAGGAGTGCCCCCCATTCTGGCCTATATCGGTTCACCGCAGGAGATCGCCCTCCACGACGAGAAGTGGCACACCACGGGTTTTTCCTGGGGGCACGCGCGCCACAGGAGAAAAGATTTCTGGACCGATGAGATCGCAAAGAAATGGAAGGAGATTCAGGAGGGCGCGGTCGAGCGGCTGATCAGCTGCTACAACTGTCCGATGAAATGCGGGGGGATTATCCGCCACCCGGAACTCGAAAGGTACATGATGAAATGTTACTCAAAACTTACCTACGTAATGGCGGCCATGGCGGATGATCTTGCCTTTGGTTTCAGAATTGCCGGTCTTGCCCAGGAGTATGGAGTAGATGGATTTACAACGCCCCAGGTGATGGCTTTTGCCGTTGAGCTTTACGAAGCCGGCATTTTGACCGACCGGGACATGCCGGGATTCCCCGCCAATAACGAAGAGAGGTTTTTCTGGCTGCTGGACAGGATCGTCAGAAGGGAAGGGATCGGAGACATCCTGGCCGATGGGGTGTACTGGGCGGCCCGCAAGATCGGCAAAGGGGCGGAGGCTTTCGATCACAATACAACCAGGAAACATGAGCAGATGGTCATCAAGCTGGGCATGCTCAACCCCATCTATTACCTCATGTACGCGACGGGGGAAAAGTCGAATATCACCCAGATTGAAGGGCAGATTCCCCAGGAGCCTCTTCCGAAGGAGAATAGGGAAGAATTTGTGGCCGATTGGCCGCACCTCCCGCGCTGGTACGAAAAGGAATTCAAGGAGTTTATTTTGAAATGGGAGCCGCGGGGGGAATATGCGCTGCCTTTTTACCCGCCTTCCGATCTGGTCTGTAAACTGGTTGAGTGGCAGGAGACCATGCATTACATTGACGACAGCACGGGAATCTGTGCAGGTCTGTCGTCTTTTCCCATAAAACCCCCGTACCATATAAACAATTTACCACAAATCATCTCGGCGGCAACCGGGTTGGACCTCGATGATGCAGAACTGTGGAAAATAGCCCGGAGAAATCGAAATATGGTTAGAGTCAATAACATTATAAGGGGCTTAAGAAGAAAGGACGAACGTCCTCCTGACGATCACTGGAAGAAAAGGTTCCCTGATTATGAGTCAAAGTTGCAGGATGAGTATTATCAATTCAGGGGTTGGAATAAGGAAGGCATCCCTACTAAAGAGACATTGAATGAATTAGGTCTCGACTACGTCAGGGAGGAATTTGAACGAAGGGGAATTTTGTAAAATGGAAAAAAAGAAGATAAAAGTAATTAAGATTGATGCCGAGAAATGCAACGGCTGCCGGGCGTGCGAGGTAATCTGTTCCGCCTTTCATGCCAGACCAAAGTATAGCAGCAGTAATACTGCAAGATCCAGAATCAGGATACATTTTGACCCGCTCAGGAATGTTTATATTCCGGTTTTTTCCAGCTTTTATACTCCTGCGGAATGTGCGAGCAGAAACAAATACATTATCAACGGAACAGAGTATGACGAGTGCGTCTTCTGTGGGGCTTCCTGTCCATCCAGGGACCTTTTCAAAGAGCCGGATTCGGAACTTCCTCTAAAATGTGACAGCTGTGAAGACGATCCACCGCTTGAAAAGCCAATGTGCGTTCAATGGTGCCTGGCCGACGCCCTGACTTACGAAGAAAGGGAAGAAGAAGCCGAAGAAGAAGTGAAGCTGGACGAACTGGAAACGGGCCTGGAATCATTGATCGACCAGTACGGGCGGCAAAAGGTAATTGATGCCGTTGCCCGCCTGACCCAAAAAGATTAGGCGAAAGAAGAGGAAGCTATGGAGACCGTAACCCCCTTCAAAGAAGTAATCGAGGAAATTAAAGCAAACGGCGGAGACGCCGTCAAATTCTGCTACCAGTGCGGAAAGTGCGATACCGTCTGCCCCTGGAACAGAGTCAGATCCTTCAGTATGCGCAGGCTGATCCGCGAGGCCGTATTCGGTCTGACGGAAATAGAGCACAAAGAGATCTGGCGCTGCACCACCTGCGGGAAGTGCCCGGCAGTTTGCCCCCGGGACGTAAAGCAGATCAATGACATGGTGGCCCTGCGCAGGATCGCGACAGGATACGGCGTTTTTCCCGGCGGGGTCAAGCCCGTCCGCACCGTAACCGCCGGCCTCACGGCCGAAGGCAACCCCTTCGGCGAAGAGCGGGCAAAGAGGGCGGACTGGGCAAAGGGCCTCTCTGTAAAGACATTCACCGAGGAAATGGAAATTTTATATTTCCCCGGCTGTTACCTCAGCTACGACGCAAGATTAAAAAAGGTGGCGCAAGCCACGGCCAGGATCCTCAACAAAGCAGGGGTAGACTTCGGGATCCTGGGCCCCAAAGAAAACTGCTGCGGGGAAAGCATCCGCAAAACGGGCAACGAAGAATTATTTAAACACTTAGCCAGGGAAAACATTAAAACTTTTATCGAAAATGGGGTGAAGAAAATCCTTGTCTCCTCCCCGCACTGCTACCACATCTTCCAAAACGAGTATCCCGAATTCAGGGTGAACTTTGAGGTGGTGCACATCTCCCAGTATTTGTTCACGCTGATTAACGAGGGAAGGCTTCAAATCACCAGGGAGTACGGGAAGAAAGTTACGTATCACGACCCCTGTTACCTGGGCCGGCATAATGGCCTATACGAAGAACCCCGGGGGATCTTAAAGAAGATCCCCGGCTTGGAACTGGTTGAAATGCCCGAGGCGCGGGAAGACAGCCTCTGTTGCGGAGGGGGAGGAGGCAGGATCTGGATGGAAACGCCCAAGGCCGAAAGATTCGCCAACCTCAGAATAGAACAGGCCCTCACGACCGGGGCCGCGGTGCTGGTTACCTCCTGCCCCTATTGCCTCACCAATTTTGAGGACAGCCGGGTAGTCCTGAATTACGATGAAGTCATCCAGGTTAAGGACATCACGGAGATCCTTCAGGAAGTGATTTAGAGGACGGCGAAGCTGGACATGCAAGATACAACTGGTGGATCGGACAGGAAAGGCGCCGCAGTGGAAATAGCCTGCGCTCGCTTTGCGGACGGGGAATGGGCCAGGACCCCGGTTCACGTGCCTGGCGAGATGGAGCTCACCATCTATGTAAATGGCCAGGAACTGGTCACCGTCCTGTGCACTCCCACCAGGCTGAATTACCTC
>JBFMBG010000138.1:0-5043 GCA_040755215.1 Bacillota bacterium
GGAAATCCCGAAAATCAAGGCTCCTCAACTGTACTGTTCTGGACAAACAAAAGTTTGAAAATACCGCCCGGCACTTGATTTTATTAGATTTTTATGTTAACTCTCTTGTACCTTTTTGTTAAATTTGCTGTTTTTTTCGTTAATTTATGGTTAAGCCTTAAGCCTCGATTTTAAACCGTCCGGCGGCAGTGGCCTGCTCCCCGGCCGGCGCCGCAACTCGCCGGCCGGCGCTACCCCCGCCCCAGGCCGGGAGGAAAACCAGGGCAAACAGACAGGTCAGTCCCGCCCGGCCCCTCCCAGAAAGCTTCATCAGTTTTCCCCCTCAGAAAATAAGATTTAACCACAGAGGAGCTTTTCGTTTATTTAACCTTTTGTTAATAAGTCATTAACATTCTGGAAACCATTTATTAACATTCGCGAATTAAAATTTGAACTGAACAGTTTCCAGAAGAGTTCCCTATGAGAACGTTCGTTCTCCCCATTAATCATCATGAAAATGAGGCCCAAGGCAGGTATTTCCCCCTTTGTGCCTTCTAAGCCTGTTGCCTTTGTGCCTCTATTTTCGAGGGAGCGAAGGTTTCGAGGGAGCGAAGGGAGGCGAGAGAAAAAACAGGGAAAGAAAAAGTAATTTAAAAATTAATAAGAGAGGTGACTTTTTAAATGAACGGACGGCGGAGCAAAAAAATGCTCGGGGTAATTCTGGCGTTGTCTCTGATCTTGACGATTTTGGCTGGGACACCGGCTGTTTCTGCGGAAACCCCGGTCAAAAACGTAATTATTATGGTTCCCGATGGGACAGGTGTTACCCACACCACTCTGGCCAGGTGGTATCAGAACGGAGTTCCGCTGGCGCTGGACGAAATGGCTGCCGGCCTGGTTCGTTGCTACTCTGCCGAATCGGCCATTACCGATTCGGCGCCTGCAGCCACGGCCATGGCCACCGGTTATAAAAGCAATTCCAAGTACATCGGGGTTTTGCCCAGCAAAGTAACCATGCCTGGGGTACCGCCGCTGGCGGAAGGTGATCAGTACCGGCCGGTAGCGACTGTTCTGGAAGGAGCTAAACTGATGGGCAAGGCCACCGGTCTGGTAGCTACCTCGAATATTCAGCACGCCACGCCGGCTGCGTTCAGCGCCCATACCCCCAACCGCAACGACTACGAGACCATTGGTGAACAGCAGGTTTACCAGGGCATCGACGTTGTTTTGAGCGCTGGGAGCAAATATCTTTTGCCCCCATCGATGGGCGGAACACGCAAAGACAGTGAAAATCTCCTGGCGGTTCTGCAAAATATGGGTTACCAGATCGTCAAAACAAGAAACGAAATGATCAACTCAACAGCGGATAAGCTTTGGGGAATGTTTGCAAGTGACGCCATGGCTTACGATTTTGATCGCGATCCCGCCAAAGAGCCCAGTCTGGCCGAAATGACCCAAAAGGCCATCGAAATCCTGTCCCGGAATCCAAATGGCTTCTTTCTGCACGTAGAGGGAAGTAAAATTGACTGGGCTTCCCACGACAACGATCCCGTCGGTGTAATCAGTGATACCCTGGCCTTCGATCAGGCAGTACGCGTAGCTTTGGATTTTGCCAGGAAAGACGGCCGCACCCTCATTCTGGTTGCTTCCGACCACGGCAACGGCGGAATGAGCATCGGCGATCGGAGTACAGATAATATTTACGATAAAACCGACATCTCTGCCTATCTTGAGCCGTTAAAAAAAGCCAGGTTAACCGGGGCAGGAATCGAAGCCAAACTGAATAAAGAGAGAAGCAACGTAGTAGAAATAATGGCGCAGTATTACGGCATTACGGATTTGACCCAGGAGGAAATTGCCGCCATTAAGGGAGCCAGGCCTGGTCGTGTGCAATCAGTGGTCGGCCCCATCATCAGCAAACGAGCCCACATTGGCTGGACCACCGGCGGCCACACCGGCGAAGACATGGTGCTTTATTCCTACGGCCCGAACAGGCCGGTGGGCGTAATCGAGAACACCGAATTCGCTAAAATCACCGCCCGTTCCTTTGGCTTCGACCTGAAGGAATTGAGCAGCCGGCTTTTTGTTCCGGCCAGGCCCGCTTTCCAATCCCTGGGGGCGGAAGTTAAGTATAACGATGCCGATCCGCTCAACCCGGTTATAGAAGTAACGAAGGGCAACGTTAAAATGGAACTTCCCATCGACACCAGCATTGCCAGAATTAACGGGCAGAGCAGGTATTTAAAAGGCCTGGTGGTCAAACCAGCAAACGTAACCTACGTTCCTCAGGAAGCTATAGATCTCTTTAAAGAGGGCGCCCGGTAACCTTAAAATTAAAGAAGGAACGGCTACGTCCGAATCATCCAACACCGGGAAGGACAGGTTTTAGCCTGCCCTTCCTTATTTATCTTACGCATGCGTCGGTTTAACTACCGCTGCCTTCAATTTTTCTTCCGGGCCGCCTCCCAGCCGGTGATGTCGTTGGCGGCGATCGTCCCGGAAATCACCACTGCCTCGATTCCCCCGCCCGGAAAGGTGGAGGCGCCGGCCAGGTACAGCCCCTTGACGGGGGTTTTAAAGTAGGGCCGCGACGGGGCGGAGCGGGATTGGTCGAAACCGTAGATGCACCCGGACGGATTTAAAGTGTACCGGGCAAAGGTCTGCGGCGTGGCGGCATCCTGCACAACGATGTGCCTGCTCAAGCCGGGAATCACCTGGTTGGCAAGCGAAATGAGCTTTTCGGAGAAAGCCTTTTTCTTCCTATGGTAATCTTTGCTGCCCCGCAGCCCGAAATCCGTTCCCGCGGCAAGAAGGGTAATGAGGCTGACGCTGGCCTTGCCGGGGGGCGCCAGGGAGGGGTCGAGATTTGAGCTGATGACAATTCCCAGGCCCTCTCCGTTTCTGACCACTTTCAGAAGAGGCGAATAACCCGCAAGATCCATGTCCACCCCCAGGTAGACCATAAAAGCAGAAACAGATCCCTTTAAAGTTTTCAGGCAGGCTGTAAACCACTCCGGCAGGTGCTCCTCCCCCACCAGCGAAAAAAAGGTGTTTTTGGCGTTGACGTTGGAAACCACTATCCGAGCCCGGTACTCTTTCCCACCGGCCGCCACCCCGCAAACGGCGCCGCTTTCAACAAGGATCTTTTCGACCAGACGCCCGGTCAGGATTTCCCCGCCGTGCCGCCCGATCACCCCGGCCAGGACGTCGGCCAGGCGCTGGCTGCCGCCCCGCGGGTAGTAACCCCCGTCAAAATAATAGCCGAAGATAATGGCCATGGCATCGGCGCTCAAGTCTTTCTCCCCGACGCCCAGGTAAGCGGTCAAAACGGAAAGTAAAGCTTTCAACTCGTCGTTTTGGAAGTAGGCGTCCAGAACCTCCTGAAAACTTTTCTTCATCCACTGGTAGTGGTGGGGGTGGCTTTTCGGGTAGTCCAGCAACGCCTGGGGACCCCGCACCCGGTAGATCAGCGGCGGCGGCAGGGGCGTTCCCCCGTTTAGGGTAACGTCCTGGTAAATTTCCCGGTAGACTTTTTCCACTTCCCGGAAAAACCGGGGAATGTTTTGCTGTTCGTCTGGAAATTCCCGCTTCAGTAGTTCGATAAAATCCCCGGCGCGCTCCGGAATCTTCAGGCGCCGCTCGCCGATGACGTACTCCTCCCGGGTGCGGATAAAAAACTCCTCCGGGTCAAGCCCCAGTTCCCGGAAAAGATGGCGGACGGGCCCCTTTTCGCCGAGCCCGCTGATCGCCTCCACCCCGCCGTCGAAAACAAAACCTTTACGCTGGAAAGAGGTGCAGTACCCCCCTACTTTGCGGTGCTGCTCAATGACCAGTACCCGGAGGCCCCGCCTGGCCAGCAACGCCCCGCAGCTTAAGCCCCCGATGCCCGCCCCCACAATGATCACGTCGTAATCGCCGGACGGACCGCCGGGCGGCTTCGGCCCTGGATCCGGGGAGCCGGGTTCCGGAGGAGCTGGTTCCGGGAGCTCCGGCTCCGGTGGTCCCAGTTCCGGAGACTTCGGTTCCGGCGGTTCCGACTCCAGAACAACCCGCCAGTCCCCGTACCGGGGAAAGGTTTTTTTCAGCAGATAAAGCGGATACCAGCGGGGGAAAAAGACGGAAAAAACGATCCCCGCCACCGCCAGCAGGTTCGGGTAGACCGCCGCCGCCAACAAAGTCCCCACCCGGGAAAGAAAGGCGTTCGCCAGAAAAATTCCCGCCCAGACAAGGGAAATAATCACGTTGGTCTGCCGGAAAGCCGGGTCGTCCCAGTAAACTGCGGGGTAATCTTCCTTCGCGACCTGAAAAGTAAACGGTTTTCCAGCCACCACGGAACCGGCGGCCATGAAAAAGAGCGCCAGATAGCCTAAAAAACCGCTTTTAGTCACGAAAACGGGGTTGCCAAACCCGTAAGTGACGGCGGCTGCAGCCGCAAAAAAGCAAAAGCTCACTCCTTCCATCAGGTAAAGCCGCCGACGCCGGAAGCCGGCCGCCGCCAGCCCCCCGAAAAAAAGAAGGGCCAGCCCGACTCCCGCCGGATTCCCCAGACCGCTGATTACCCAGTAAATAATCCAGGGCAAAAAGGAAACGGCAATCCACAGCATTCCTGGAACTTTGGCCGTTTTCGCCATATTCCCCACCACCCGCGCAATTTTTCCCGGCCGGGTTCACTTTATCCGGCGAACTCCAAAAATCGGAAGTGTTCCTCAATTAACTCCTTATTTGTTTACTACTTTCCTTTTTCGGGTCTTCCGCGATTATTTTACCAGCGAATTTTTAAGTTTACATAAGGGCACTGTTAAAAAACATTAAAGGCAAGATCGGCCCGGACCATCGCTCTTGCGTTACCGGCCAACATGTATTATACTATATTTGCAATTAAAAATAACCAGTTTAGTTGTGTAACCGCTTCTTGTTTGATTGCCTTCCTATCTTTGTCCCGGTAGCTCAGCTGGACAGAGCAACGGACTTCTAATCCGTCGGTCGGGGGTTCGAATCCCTCCCGGGACGCCAGGAATATCAAGGACTCCGGGGCATTAATCCGGAGCTTAATTTTTCAGTTTA
>JBFMBG010000139.1:0-4974 GCA_040755215.1 Bacillota bacterium
TCCTGGTGGCCAGCGGCGTCCCCATGGCCATCGCCCTCTCGGTGCCGCCGACCAGCACGATGTCGTAAAAGCCGGAAGCAACCCAGATAAAGGCTTCCCGGATGGCCACGCTGGCGGAAGCGCAGGCTCCCTCGACGCGGGTGGCGGGCACGGACGGGGGGAGACCGATCTCCGCCGCGCAGAAGGGTGCAATGTTCATCTGCCCTTCTTCAAAATCCCCCAGCACATTGCCCACAAAAAGCGCCTGAATGTCTTTCGGCTGAAGATTAGACGTTGTGATGGCTTCCATGGCCGCCTCGGCAAACATTTCCACCTGGCTTTTTGCGGAAACGCCGAATTTGGTCATGCCCACACCGGCTACGGCAACTTTGCGCATTCTTGAATTAAACCTCCCTATCTCAATATTTTTCATTGATGCTCTAAAAAAAGCTCGCCCTATCTGCCATTTAAAAGACGCGAACCCAAAAATCACCTACGGTGGCCTGATTAATAAAGGTCAATTCCTAAGGAAACTCACTCCTGCTGGAGGTGATTTTACTTATATTCCCAACCTCGAGCCGCAAAATACTGCCGGACAGATTCCTCAATATTTTTACTGGACAAAGGCGGTCTAATGCCATCTCGATACGGCAACTGCTCCTCATAAAAACGGCGTGGGAAAGCATATTCAACAACTTTTTCACCTTCACGCACGTTAAATTGGTGCTGCAGGTGATAAATATTTTCCGCCGTTTTTAAAATCCCATGCGCATCAAACGAATACCCCAGTAACGCCGTGAGAGCTCTGGCATAAAAGTCCGGACCCAACGATCTAAGGGTAGGCGGCCTAATGCACAGACCCGTAGAATTTATAATAGTGATCAAGTCTTCAGCATATTTAGCCATCTGGGGAATACCTACTTTAGACGGAGGCTCACCGAAGATTTTCTTTTTTATCTTCTCTGGCATATCTAATTTGTGAATAATCTCCTCTTTCACCCCTAATTCTTCCTCAAGATGGCTACGGACCGGACCTAACAACATATCAACCGGATTCCTTGTTCGGAGGTGATCCCCACCGCGGGGATTGGTGAGGTACCCAAGCATCCAAACGTCCCATTTTCCCCTGGGATCTCGTACAGGAATTTCCAGTCCTTTAATGTGCATGGCGTAATCAAAACTACCTGGGATTTGTCCGGAGGCTACTTTTACTCCTTCTGCCAGCAGGTCGCCAATCCCTTCCCTTTTTCCGATCCTTTCAAGAAGGTCGGCAATCCCTTGAAAATTTCCCCATTCCGCAGGAACTTCGTTGCTTGATTCTTTTAGTAAGCCATGCTGGTTGGCTTCAATGGCAAATGCGCTTACTCCCGCAGCTGAAATCACATCCATACCATAACGGTTGCAGATCTCCACGCACTGTAAAATCTCCGGGATTTCCTTAATACCCAGTTTAGCTCCAAATTCTAAGGTGTAAGTTACTTCTAATCCTTTCGCTTCGTACCCCTTGTATTTGCCTTCTTTCACCCGCGACCAGTGGGCACAAGCGACGGGACAGGAAAAACAGGCCAGGTCCTTTTCCTTGCATGTTTTCTCAAAAAACCCTCGTCCTCTGGTGTTTACCCAGTCCGGAAAAGACCCCCTGGTAAAATTGTACCCTGGGAGAGCTCCGATTTGATTGTAAGGATCGGATACTACCATACTTCCATAACGCCTTGTATATCCAAAGGTTTCATCATTAAGTACTTTTCTAAAGGCTTCCCGCATAATCCGGGCAAAGGCCGCCCGGTCAGCCACCCGGAGGGAACCCGAACCTCGCACGGCAATGGCTTTAACGTTTTTACTACCCATTACCGCACCCAGCCCCGTTCTCCCCCAGGCACCATGGTAGTTATTCTGGACTGAAGCAAAACGGACCAATTTTTCTCCCGCGGGACCAATACTGGCCACCTGAAACTGTTTCCCATAATCTTGTCTTATTCTAGAAACAGTAGCCCACGTATCCAAACCCCAGAGATGGTTTGCATCCTCAATTCTAATTTGATCGTCATCGATCACAATATAGATCGGATGAGGGCTTTTCCCTGTTAAGACAATGTGGCTATATCCCGCATACTTGAGAGCGGCCCCCCATAGCCCACCGCTGTTCGCAGTTCCGAAACGGTTGGTCAAAGGGGACTTGGCGGTAAGTTCGGTGCGGGCAGCAGTAGGCAGCAAAGTCCCCACCAGGGAACCCACACCAAAGATCAAGACATTATCCGGACCAAGCGGGTCAATGCCAGGAGAAACAAGATCTGTTAAGATCTTTGTGTTAACTCCCAGACCTCCTAAAAACTCCATGTGTAAGTTCATACCGTCATAAATATTAATTTTATGATTATTAAGATGTATTTCAATAATTTTAAACAACTCATGACACCTCCCTCTCCTTAACCAGGGCCCCGCTTGCACAATAACTGGCACATAAACCACACTTTTTACAGTTTTGATCAAATGAAATTGCAAATATTACCTCTTTTTCTTCCTCGCTTTGCACCTGTAGATAAGCGTTGAGGGGCTGGAAACTTTTTTTGTTGGCCCACGAACAAATCAGTTGACAGATCCGGCAACCTGTACAACGTTCTGCCATAATAGCTATTTTCCAGGCCACAGGAAACCACCTCGCTTTTAAAACTAAATTGGTTATCCTTCGCCTATCCACCGTCTGGACTTTTCCAACCCAGCTATCGATTGGCCATCTTTCTCCTGTTCGTACATGGCATCTTTCTTTTTCTTTTTGCTCTCGCTTACAGGTATACCCATATAACTCATATGTGACCGGTAATCTTGACCAACCGGACAAACTTCCATACAATGCAGGCAACCGGCATAAGCACCCGGACCAACGCGCAATGCTTGCCAGAAATCAGCTATTTTTGTGCCAACCTCAGCTGCCGATAAATCAATGGAAACGTTTGTTTTTAAAAGATGGCTGATAAACCGAATAATTGAAGAAATACCAAATGGCTGGGCTTCTGTTGAACACGAACGCTTATTTATTCCCCAATGCTCGATAGCGTCAGCCGGGCAGGCTAGTAAACAACGTGCACAGGATATGCCGAGGCACTGCCTTTTGGTTAATCTTGGATCTGGATCTAAATCTATGTCAACCAGTACAGCACTTAAGTAGACTCTCGGACCGAATTGAGGGGTAATCAAATTCAGATTTAGACCAAGGGTTCCCAGGCCAGCTTCCACAGCAGCATGTCTTAAGGATAGAGAACCATAAGAGCCCCTTTTCATTTTTGTATCGGTAAACTGCTGAGGAACCGGAAAAGCATGACACCCCTGATCTTCTAAAAAGTAAACCATGTCAAGACTAATTTGATCCAGCCTTTGCATTACCTGGTGAGGAGGGTATAATTTAGCTGTGCGGTCATCAGCTCTAAAAACGCCCCAGGGAATTCTTTTGGCTAAGACAATAACGCTACGGCATTCTTTCCATATCCGTGCCGGTGTTTGGGGCCAATTCGGATCCGGTGGATAACTATTTAGCACATCAGCAGAAGAGATTCCCACAAGATCGGCTCCCAACTTATTTGCATAATCTTTTATTTCTGCACTATTGATTTTTTTCATTTTTCCAAAGCCTGGCTTAAAATACCTTAACAATACGAATGTGTTACCGGTTTCCTTGGAGCCAGGCTCTGCCCTCCTTTTCAATCAAAATTTACGATAAACCAAATTAAACATTAGTTTTTTAAAATCAATCATCCCCTTCAAAGGGCCAGGGCGGTAATTGTTTGCGCAAAGGCTTATCTTCCCTCAAGCCAAGGGCGTATTCCGCCAGAAGAATCTCCTGGATTTCGCTGGTGCCGGTGTAAATCATCGCTCCTTTAGCATTTCGCAAATACCTTTCCAGGGGGAAACTATTTAAATAAGCGTAAGCGCCGTGGATCTGCATGGCATTTGCGGCGGCTTTAAACGCCGCCTCACAAGCATACCATTTTGCCAGGGCCGTTTCTTTGGTGCAACGTCGGCCCTCATTTTTAAGCCAACCAACTTTATAAACAAGCAGCCTGGAAATCTCTGCATCAGCTGCCATGTTTGCCACCATGGACTGGATCAACTGGAACTTCCCAATGGGCTGGCCAAAAGCATGCCTTTTTCTGGCATACTTTACGCTAGCTTCCAGGCAGCCTTGAATCATCCCGACAGCCCCTGCTGCCGAGGAAAAACGCGCGTTGTCAATACTGCTTAAGGCTATCGCAAGCCCTTCTCCTTCCTCGCCCAGGAGATTTTCCCGGGGCACTGGAACGTTTTCCAAAAACAATTGGCCGGTATTGGCCAGGCGAACATACATTTTTCCATAAATATTCTGCGTGCGCACGCCAGGGAAATTCCGTTCGACAATAAAACAGGAAATCCCCCGTTTTCCAACTGGCGGATCCATTCGCGCAAAAACTAAAAATAAATCAGCAACGTCAATCAAGGCGACCCACATTTTTGTTCCGTTTAATATGTAATAGTCTCCTTCCTTACGGGCCGTGGTCATGAGATTACTCACATCGGAACCGGCCTGACTTTCACTCAAAGCAAAGGCGCCGATTAATTGGCCTTTAGCGGCGGGAACCAGGTATTTATTTTTTTGTTCCGGTGTACCCCATTGTAATAGAGTCAGGGCGTGCGAAGCCAGATGGGTGGTTACCGTCAGTCTTGCTCCGGTATCAATTTTCTCCAGCTCTTCACAGGCAATGGCCAGGCAATTGTAGTCGAAACCGCTGCCTCCGTACCGCTTGGGTATACAAAGCCCAAAAATACCAAGCCGGCCCATTTTTGATAAAAAGGACCGGTTATAGGAAACAAATTCGTCGTTGTTTTGAACCTCCGGAGCAATCTCTTTTTGGGCAAATTCCCTGACCATTTCGCGGGTCATTTTTTGTTCTTTGGTTAATTCGAATTCCATTAACTACCCTCCCGCCTCTAAATCAATCTCATTTTAACCAAGAAATTTTAGTT
>JBFMBG010000140.1:0-4902 GCA_040755215.1 Bacillota bacterium
GGATCCTGGTGGAATTGGGGTACTGCACGGAGGAGGACATCGCCCGGGCGATCGCCCGGCGGGCCGGGGTGCCTTATCTTTCGCTTGAAGCGCACCCGGTCGACGACAGCGCGGCAAGCCTGATCTCTCCTGAAACGGCCCGCCGTTACCGGGCCCTGCCCATCGGCTTCGACGGCGGCCGGCTGGTGACGGCCATGATGAATCCGGCGGACATCATCGCCATTGACGACCTGCGCATCCTTACCGGGTACGACATCCAGCCGGTGGCCGTTTCCGACAGCGAACTGGAAGCAGCCATCGAACGGTTTGCCCGGACCGGCGCCGATGTCGAACAGGCGGCGGATGAGGAACCGCCGGCCGAGGTGGTGGCCGGCCCGGCGGAGGACACCGAAAAACCGGCGGTCAACCTGGCCAACCTCATTTTCAACCAGGCGGTGCGGGCCGGAGCCAGCGACGTGCACGTCGAACCGCTGGAAAAGAGCCTGCGGGTGCGCTTCCGCATTGACGGCGTCCTGCACGACGTGATGCACCCGCCCCGGCGCCTGCACCCCTCCCTGGTCTCCCGGATCAAGGTTTTGGCCAACATGGACATTGCCGAGCGCCGCGTTCCCCAGGACGGCCGGATCACTCTGAAGGTGGAGGGAAAGACCGTCGACGTGCGGGTGGCCTCCCTGCCGGCGGTCCACGGCGAAAAGCTGACCCTGCGCCTGCTGGACCGCAGCACCCGGTTGATCACCCTGGAGGAACTGGGTTTTCCGTCCGCCGAACTGGCCCGGTACAAGCAAATCATCAGCCTTCCCTACGGCTTCGTCCTGGTTACCGGCCCCACGGGAAGCGGGAAAAGCACCACCCTCTACGCCACCCTGGCCGTGCTCAATTCCGTGGAGAAGCACATCCTCACCCTGGAAGACCCCGTGGAGTACCGCCTGGACGGGGTGAACCAGGTGCAGATCAACCCCCGCGCCGGGCTTACCTTCGCCAGCGGTTTGCGCTCCTTTTTGCGCAACGATCCGGACATCATCATGGTGGGAGAGATCCGCGACCAGGAAACCGCCCGCATCGCCGTGGAGTCGTCCCTCACCGGCCACCTGGTTTTATCCACCCTGCACACCAACGACGCCGCCGGGGCGATCACCCGCCTGGGGGACATGGGGATCGAACCCTTCCTGACTGCTTCCTCCCTGGTCGGCGTCCTCGCCCAGCGCCTGGCCCGCGTGCTCTGCCCCCACTGCCGGGAGCCTTACCAGTTGCGGCGCGACGAGCTTCTGGCCAGCGTGCCGGACTTCCCTTTCGAGCCGGGCGAAGACCGGGTGCGCCTCTACCGGGCGCGGGGGTGCCTGCGTTGCGCCAACACCGGCTACCGGGGGCGCACCGGCGTTTTCGAACTCCTGCCGGTAACGGAAACCATCCAGCGCCTCACCCTGGAGCGCCGCTCCGCCCGCGAGATCGCCGAAGCGGCCGCGGCCGAAGGGATGGTCACCATGCGCGCGAACGGCCTGCAAAAGGTGAAGCAGGGAGTCACTTCCCTGGAGGAAATTTTGAGGGTAATCGTGTAATTCACTTATTTTGGCAAAAACCGGTTTTTTAAAAGATTTTTCTAAAAAGGCGTCTAAAAATTAAAGGGCACCGGTATAACCTTTACAAAAGGGTTTGCTTTCCGGGAAAGGATAGCCCTGCCTGGACTTTTCCCGGCATCTGGACGCAAAGGAGGTGAAGTCATGTTCTCTAAATTCTCCCGCGCCCTCAAAAACCGTAAAGGTTTCACCCTGGTGGAACTGATGGTGGTTTTGGTCATCATCGGCATCCTGGTGGCGATTGCCGTGCCTGTATACAACAACGCCCAGGCCACGGCTCAGCAACGTGCCTGTCAGGCCAACCTGCGCATTCTGGATAGCGCCGCCGCGCAGTACATGGCAAATAACGGCAGTTATCCCGCTAGCTTAGATGCTCTTGCCCCGAATTATGTTCAAAGAATCCCTTCGTGTCCTGGTGGCGGTACTTATAATTATACTCAGGCTACGGGAAGAACAACGTGTAGCATAGCAAACCACAACTACTAAAGAATTGGTGATGTTGGAGGGTGCGTGTTTCAGAACCCGCACCCTCCAGGATTTTTTGGATTTTCTCCAGCCGGCATTCTGGTTGTTCAATTGGCTAAGAATCCAGCGACAACATAAACATACCCGCTTATTCCGTCCCTTTGAACATGGCAAGCCCTTATACAGAGTGGAGGAAAAGTATGCGTGCCGGCACGGGTTTGAAAACGGCGTTCCGTGCTTTGCCCGGCCTGAATAAGGCGCCTGGCGGCGCAAAGGGGCGCGGGGGTTTTGCCCTGGCGGAATTGCTCGTCGTCGTCCTGATTATCGGCATTCTGGTAGCCGTGGCGGCACCGGTGTATATCGGTACTCTGGCAAACGCACGTGAACGCGCCTGCCAGGCCAACCTGCGGACGACCGACGGGGCCGTCCGGCAGTGGGTGGCCGCTGAACCGGGCCGTACCGCCGCATCCGTCACCTGGGACGATCTGGTGCCGGCCTATTTGCCGGCGCGGCCGAAATGTCCCCTGGACGGAAGAGAATTAAACATTATTGACGGTGTTGCCGTCTGTCCGAACGGGCATACTTATCCGGAGTAAACAATTTTGGCTGAACGGCTTCGGATAAGGCACCAAAAGGTTACTTTTTGAGGGGGATTGAAATGTTCGGTTCCGGGAGGCGCCAAACAGTAAAATCAGATTGCCGGCGCAAGTCCGGCCGGCTGCTTTTCCGGCCGGGAAGGCGCGGCCCGGCCGGACCGGCCGCGCTGCTCTTCGGGATGCTTTTTCTGCTTCTGTTTAGCGGTGCGGGACTGCTTCCGGCCGGGGCGGTGGAAAACGTCGGGATTACCTGGGAAAAAATGCTGGGAGGCGGCAAAGCCGACCGGGGGTGGGATGTCCGGCAGACTGCCGACGGAAGTTTTCTGGTCACCGGCGAAACAATGTCCGACTACTTTCACGGCCACGGCGGAACCGACGTTTACCTGGCCAGGCTTGACGGGGCGGGCCGCCTGCAATGGGAGAGGGTCTTCGGCGGCGCCGGGGACGACCGCGCTTTTTGCGTCCGCCAGACCGGCGACGGCGGCTGCGTTGTGGCGGGGGCGACGAAGTCTTTTTCCAATCGGCGGGATAATGACGTGTACCTAGCCAGGGTTGATGGATCAGGAAGGCTGTGCTGGCAGAAGTCTTTTGGCGGAACCGGCGAGGATTCCGCCTTTTGCGTCCGCCAGACCGGCGGCGGGGGCTACATCATCGCCGGGGAGACGAATTCCAGCGGCGCCGGCGATTATGATGTCTACCTGATCAAGGTTGATGCGGCGGGGAAAATCGAGTGGGAAAAAACTTTCGGCGGAAAGGATGCCGAGCGCGGCACGTGCGTCCGGCAGACCGCCGACGGCGGTTACGTCGTGGCCGGGCAAACGTTTTCTTTCGGCGCCGGCGGTTTTGACGTTTACCTCGTGAAGACCGATGCGGCGGGGAAAAAAGAATGGGAAAAAACTTTCGGCGGAGGCGGCTGGGATATTGCCGAATGTGTCGAGCAGACCGCCGACGGCGGCTACGTCGTGACCGGGCGGACGTCTTCCACCGATAATGGAAATTTTGATGTCTACCTGGTGAAAACGGACGCCGCGGGTGTCAAGCAGTGGGAAAAAACTTTCGGCGGCAGCGGCTGGGACGCCGGCAAGTCCGTCCGGCAGACGGAAGACGGCGGCTACCTGGTTGCCGGGTGGACGGACTCCTCCGGCAGCGGCGGCCTCGCTTTCTATCTGGTCAAGGCCGGTGCCGACGGCGGGAAACTCTGGGAGAAGACCTTGCAGGCAGACCGGTTCGACCGGGAGTTCACCGTTCAGCCGACCGCCGACGGCGGTTACGTCGTGGCTGGCTGGTGGGCGGAACCTCTGCAGAACCTGCAGTGGCGCAATGACGACCTGCAGGTGTACGTGGCCAGGCTGGAAGTGAATTCCAACCGGGAACATCAATAAGCACGGCATTTGGTAAACGATAACTACGGGCACGATGAAGGGGACAAAGCGCTGATGCTGGTTGCCGACACCGCCAACAAGTGCCTGCGCCGGGTGGATACCGTCGCCCGGTTCGGCGGCGAAGAATTTCTGGCCATCCTGGTTCTTTATCCCTGGGTGCCGGGTATTCTGATCGTTGCCGTTCCCGTGGTTTGCCCGTTGCGGTGGAGGTACGCGGGGAGAAACAGAAGCCGCCTGCCCTGGTAGAAACCAGCTTCTCCACTCGGCAGGATAAAAATCTCGACATGCTTCAATGCTCTCTTTCTTCCAAAACACCCTGGATAATTGACAGGGCTTCCGCCAACGAGTCGGCGGAAAAAAGCTCTTCCATTATGTTGTCCAGCGTTTGCGGGCTGGTTATCTGCAAAACCATTTGCTGCAGCGCGGCGGATTCAGGCCCAAACCGGCGGACGAGGTACCTGGAGATGATTTCCCTTGTTTTCTCTACCCTAGCCTCCATTATCCGGATTGGTTCCGGAAACTGCTTGAATATGATATAATAAGCAAAAAAAGAGGGCGACAATTTGCAGGGAACGGGTGTGCCAGTAAGCGCTGCAACTTTTTTTCCGTTTTTTCTTGGGTTGTCGGCAATCCTGGGGCTTTTCGTAGGCAGTTTTTTAAACGTGGTGATTTATCGCCTCCCGCGAGGGGAGCAGGTAACCGGGGGACGTTCGCGCTGCCCCGCCTGCGGGCGCGCGCTGGCCTGGTTCGACCTGGTTCCGGTGCTTAGTTTTTTGCTCCTGCAGGGGCGGTGCCGCCATTGTCTGGCCCGGATTTCCCCGCGGTACCCGCTGGTGGAGCTGCTCACCGGGGCGGTTTTTGCCGCGCTGTTCCTCCGTTTCGGCC
>JBFMBG010000141.1:0-4763 GCA_040755215.1 Bacillota bacterium
AGATAAGACCCCGTCCTACGACGGCTTTTTCTACCCCCGGCTTTCTCCCGCCGGCGACAGTTGCGTTTACGAACTATGGGAGCCGGACCAAAAAGGGATTTTCCTCTTGAGCCTGGAAAACGGCCGGGAAAAAGCCCTGGCGCTAAACGGCGAGAACTGGAACTTTCTCCCCCGGTATTCCCCGGACGGCACTCACCTGGCCTATTACGCGGCGCCGTTGAAGCCCGGTCAAAAGGCCGGCCGGTACGCCAACGACTACACCATCGTGCCGGGGGAAGACGGCCCCTCACCGGTAGCCGCGGCGGTGGAAATAGTTACCCCGGACGGGCAAAAGGTCGCCCGTTTGACCGTCCCCGGAGCGAAGGCGGCGAATTTCCGCTGGGGGGCGGACGGTCAGCATCTGGTTTTTGCCGCCGGGAAAGTCAAGAGCAGCCCCGCCGGCCAGGCCGGAGCCTGGATAGAGGCCGCGATGGAATGGCAATCCCTGTGGGTGGCCGACCTGCAGGGAAAAATGACGAAAGTAGCCGATTTACCCCCCGACGCCACCTACATTACACCCTTAAACGTCAGCCCGGACGGCAGGCAGGTGCATTACGTGGTCAGCAGCCGGAATAAAAGCTCCCTGTGGGTGGCCCGGGAAGGGGAAAAGCCGGTGGAGATCGCTTCCGTCGTTGATTACTGGGATAGCCTCTTCCCGGCGCCCGGCTGCGCGGACGGCTTCTTCCTTTACCGGGGCGAAGGGGGCGAGGAGGAGATTTTCCGGGTGCAGGGCGACCGGGCAACGCAAATCACCGCCGACGGCGGCCGGAAGATGGTCTTGGGAGTAAACGGCAAGCGGCTGGCCTATATCTGGGACGACCGGTCCGGCGTGGAGGGCAGGCTGGTGGTGTTATCCTGCGAATAAGGAGCGCGAGTTTTCCTGTTTGGGGAACCTTCCGGCCGGCGGGCAGGGGCTCCCTTTGGCGGGTGTTTATCTTTTTGCGCCGGTTGGGGTGGAGCCTGATCGGGAGCAGAGTTGTCTTCGGCTAAGTAATGTTTGACAATAAAGCTGATAAACTGCGAGAAATCGTTTAAATTGTTTTGGAGAATACTGTAGACCTCTTTTTCGTCCAGGTCAGCGTATAAATGTACGGCTCTGTTGCGGAACTTCACCATTTTACGGCCGATGGCGGTAAATTCCGGAGAGGTGATCCCGGCCTGGGCGAGAAGCTCAAAAATTTCTCCGTAAGTTTTGGGAACTCCCAATCGTTCCCGGGCAACAATGTGGTTGCCAATGTCGATCACGGCTTCGATCGATACCTGCAGAAGGCGGACCGCCGCGTGGTAGGAGATACTCTCTTCCGTAAAGCCGGCAAGGGGAGTTTGTCCAATCTTGCCCAGCCGGCGCAGGTTTTTTTCAATAAAGGAGATTTTGTCCCGGAGTTTGTCCTTTTCAATCATTCAAATAGGCCTCCTGCAGGGAGCGGTCGTAGTCCCGGGCAAAGGCCAGGTAGTCGGGCATAAAATCGGCGTAAAGCTTGCAAGTGATTTCTTGAAATTTGCTTATTGCCTCCGCGTCCCGCTCATACAGCAGACGCCCCGCGCTGATTACTTTAAATTGCAGGAAGAGAGGGGCGTCATTGAGCAACAGGACATTGATCTCGTCGCTCCGGCATATTTTAGCAATGTCGCTTTCTATTTCGATCTGCTTGAACAGGGTCCGTTTGGTTTCGGAAGCGAGCAAAACAGCCAGATCCACGTCGCTTAAAGGGGTTTGCGCTTCTGTTCCGTAAGAGCCGTAAAGATAAGCCGCTAAAATCTCTTTCTTCCCGGCAAAATAATTAAGCAGGGCCGGGAGGAAAGGGTCGATGTTGAGGAAAGCCGGTGTCCGGACCAGTCTGGCCATGGTCTGCTGCCCTCCGGTTAAATGCTGTTTGCCCCCAGCGTAACATCTTCCTCCGCCTTATGTCAAGCCGCCGTTCTGTTTTCTGTTTATTCACTCCAGTCTTCGGTAGGGCGCATCAGGATGTTCCGCCAGGCGTTTGCGTACTCTTGAAAAACCGCTTCGTCTATAATTACCACCCTCTTGCTCCGCAGGATACTTCTGTGCCCGTTACTTTCATCATCCAGTTGGAACTCTTGGCCCAATTAGCATCTCTTTATTCTGTCGTTTTACTGGAAACTTTTATGGGTTGTTTAGATCTTCACGGCGGTTCCGTAGGCCAGGATTTCAGCGGCGCCGGTGGTGACCGTGGAAGTAGAGAACCTTACCCCGACCACGGCGTTGGCGCCCAGCCTTTCTGCTTCCGCCACCATCTTCTGCAGCGCTTCCTGGCGGGCGTCGGCAATCATCTTGCCGTAAGTGCCTACTTCTCCGCCGATGAGCTTTTTCAACCCGGCGAGGATGTCCCTGCCCAGGTGCACCGCCTTGATGCTTGAACCCTGCACCAGCCCTAAAACCTCGTATTCTTTGTTGACGTCCAGAGTGGTTAAGAGCATGTCCCACATCTCCTTTCAAGGTATTATATTAACGGGTAAAGAGGTCAATTTTCCCGCTGAATCCCGTAAGCGGTTTTACTTAAAACAATATTTAATGTTTAGCAGGTTGCAGTCTTCAAAGCGCCTCGCGGCGGGAGAAGATCAGCAGGGCCAGGAAATAGAAGACCGCCGTCAGAACAAAAGAAGCAAGGATAAAGGGCCAGGGAAAGATCCCTTCCTGAAAAAACCGGACGCCGGCCATGTGAAAGAGAATGTTCAAGGTGTTGCTTTTGAAGAAGTAGGGGGTAAGTACGGAGCAGACCGTTGCGCCGAAGCCCCCGAGAGCCGCCGGCAGGGCGCCCGGCGAAAACGACGAAAAGAAGGCCGTGACCGCGAAAATGAGCACGGCGCCGGCAAAAGAAGGAACGGCCGTGGCCAGCTGGGTTCCCCAGGCGAAGTGGTAGCCGGCCAGCCGCGCAGCGGCCAGCATAACCAGGGTGGAAACAAAGATGACGACGGCCAGGGAAATAATTGCGGCGGCAAACTTATTGCCCAAAATTCCGGCCCTGCTGATGGGCCTGGCCAGCAGGAAAAGGGCGGTTTTGCGTTTGTACTCGTTGGCTACGGCGCCCATTCCCAGGATGATGGCCAGCACGCCCCCGGCCTGGGGGAGGTTCTTGCCGGCCCACTGCGACCAGAGGTAATAATCGAAATCCCGGCGCATGCGCTCGATTTCTTTGAGCATTTCCCCGGGCATCGCCACGGTAATGCTGACCCGCGAGGGGCTTAAGCCTTCGGAAGGAAGGGGGGCAATCGTTAACGAAACCACCAGGGGGTAGAGCAGAGGGATCCCGATCGCCAGGAGGCAAAAGATAACCAGGCCCCAGGTGAGCTTTCCCCTTGCTTCCAGGAACTCTTTTTTAAACATTCCCTTCATTTCTTTTCTTCCCTTCCGTAAAGTACTCGAAAAAGACCTGCTCCAGGTTCTGGTCGATGACTTCCAGGGCGAAAAGCGGGTGCCTGTTTAACTCCTCCAAAACCCCGCTTAAGTTTTCGTTGACAGTCAAAAAGAAACTGTCCCTTACCCGCTCTACTTTCGCCACGCCGGGAAGCGCCCCCAGGTTTTCCGGCGGTTCCTTTTGGAAAACCACCCTCACTTTCTTTTCCGTGGTCTTGATTTCCTCCAGGGATTTCACGGCCAGCAGTTTTCCTTCCTTGATTATCCCCACCCGGTCGGCGATCCGTTCCACTTCGTTTAAGCGGTGGGAGGAAAGGAAAATGGTTTGCTTTGCGTCCTTGTTTTCCAGCAAAAGGCTTAGAAACTGCTGCTGCCGGACGGGATCGCACCTGCTGGTGGGATCGTCTAAGATCAGCAGCGCCGGACGGGGGGCCAGGGCCAGGATGATCTCCAGTTCCTGCCGCATGCCGGCGGAAAAAGTGGCGATCTTCTGCCGCGGGGGAATGGCGAACCGCTCCAGGGATGCCCTGACGAAACCGTCATCCCAGGTAGGGTAGTAGGGTCTGATGACATCGATCAGTTGGGCAGGGGTCAAGTAAGGGTAAAGGATGTTATCTTCGGTAACGTACCCTATTTTTTGCTTTACCGCGATATTATTGACGGGGTTTTCACCAAAAATCCTGACGATCCCGGAAGACGGCCGGAGCAGTCCGGTAAGCAGCTTGCCGGTGGTGGTTTTCCCCGCCCCGTTGGGCCCCAAGAAGCCGAAGATTTCCCCTTCTTCGATTTCGAGGTCCAGCGGGCCCAGGGTCCAGCCGGAACGGTATTTTTTTGTTACCTTTTCCAGGTAAATGGACATGGGTTTTTACTGCACCTTACCTTTCTGATTTTGTTGCTGTTTATACGTTATGGCTGTATCAATTGCCTGGACCAGCATTTCCGGCTGCTGCGAGCCAATCAGCAGCCGCCTGAACATTCCGTAACCGAAAAGGACAGCCAGCAACAGGGAAGACGGAAGAAGGCTAATCCAGAGCAGAGTTTGCCGGAACTGCTGGACCTCCCGGTAAATTACGTCTGAGGGAAGGGTTTTCTCAATCATGCGCTCATCTCCCGGTTAATTCTTTTGATTCTTCCGAAACAAAACCCCTAAAACCCTTGTAACACAACATTTTTAGTTTGGAGAAGGTTACCCCCCTCCCTGTGGAGAATTCCTCCTTTAATCCCAACCAAAACCAGGAAAGGAGGGTAACCAACATTTGAATCGGAGAACTGCTCACAACCCACCCTGCCCCAAGTGCGGATATTACTCCCGGAAGAACGGGCATCAACCCGGTCCTGATGGCAGGGG
>JBFMBG010000142.1:0-4734 GCA_040755215.1 Bacillota bacterium
GTCCCCCGGGGAGTCTTCAACGCTTCCCCGGTTTTTGTTAAGGAGGCGAAGGGGGCGACGGTGGTTGATGTGGACGGCAACCAGTTCCTCGACTTCGCCGGCGGCATCGGTGTGGTCAACGTCGGCCACAGCCCTCAAGACGTGATTGGCGCGGTTAAGGAACAGCTGGATCACTTCGTGCACACCTGTTTTCACGTGGCCATGTACGAGCCGTACGTGCGGCTGGCCGAAAAACTGGCCGCCCTCACGCCCGGCAGCTTCCCCAAAAAGACCATGTTTGCCAACAGCGGCGCGGAAGCGGTGGAGAACGCGGTCAAGATCGCCCGCAAGTACACCAAAAGAACGGGCATTATCGCCCTGGAATGCGGTTTCCACGGCCGCACCCTCCTGGCCATGACGCTCACCAGCAAGGTGCGGCCGTATAAATACGGGTTCGGGCCGTTCGCCCCGGACGTGTATAAAATCCCTTCCGCCTATTGCTACCGCTGCTACTTCGGGTTGAGCTACCCGGCCTGCGAACTGCGCTGCGTGCAAAACCTGGAGAGGTTCTTTGTGGCCGAGCATCCCGCCGACCAGGTGGCGGCTTTAATTGCCGAGCCCGTCCAGGGCGAAGGAGGCTTCATCGTTCCGCCGCCGGAATTTTTGCCGGGGTTGAGGGAAATCTGTGCCAGATACGGCGTCCTGTTTATTGCCGACGAGGTGCAGACGGGTTTTGGCCGGACGGGGAAAATGTTTGCCTGTGAACACGTTAACCTGGTTCCCGACATAATCACCCTGGCCAAATCGCTGGCCGCCGGGTTTCCGTTGAGCGCCGTCACCGGCCGGGCGGAAGTTATGGACGCCCCCGACGTTGGCGAAATCGGCGGGACTTACGGCGGCAACCCGCTGTCCTGCGTCGCGGCCCTGCAGGTGATTGCGAAAATGCAGACGGAGGAACTGCCCGCCCGGGCCGCCCGCATCGGCGCCGTCATGCTGGAAGAATTAAAGGCCCTGCAGGAAAGGTACCCCGTGATCGGCGACGTGCGGGGCCTGGGGGCGATGGTGGCCGTGGAGCTGGTCAAGAACCGGCGGACGAAAGAACCGGCCAAAGAGGTTACCAGTCAGCTGGTGGTGGAGTGCTATCGGCGGGGGTTGATTGTGATCAGCGCGGGTATTTACAGCAATGTGATTAGATTTTTGACCCCCCTGGTGATCACCGACGAGGAGCTGAAGCAGGCGCTCTCTGTTTTGGGAGCGGCATTTGAAGCCGTAAGCGCGGGCGTTTAAGCCCTT
Organism: Bacillota bacterium; assembly: GCA_040755215.1. Lineage (GTDB taxonomy): Bacteria > Bacillota > Desulfotomaculia > Desulfotomaculales > Nap2-2B > JAIMBK01. The sequence continues at coordinate 1,273 of JBFMBG010000142.1, forward strand.
TTCCATCCTTCCCCCGCATCCCTCCTGCGGATGCGGGGCTTTATTTTTGGTTCGGAAATTCATTTACGTTTATAAAAAGGCAGGTTTGGTGAAAATAAATAAAAAAGATGCAGGTGATTTAATGGCAGGTTCTTTAGTGAGCGCTAAAAAACGCTTCCTGATCGTGTTTGCCGCGCTTCTTTGCGCCGGCCTGGTGCTGGCCTGGCGCCTGTCCTGCCCGCAGGCGGTGCCGGCGTACAAAAACGGCAACTTAATCCGGCTGCACGTGGTTGCCAACAGCGACAGCCCCGTCGATCAGGCGATTAAATACCGGGTGCGCGACGCCATTGTCGGCGCCATGGCGGCAAAATTCGGCCGGGTTGAAAACGCGGAGCAGGCGCGCCAGGTAACGCAAGAAAACCTGGCTTATCTTCAACAACTGGCTGTTCAAGAAGTTCGCGCCGCCGGAAAAAGTTACCCCGTTAAGGTAGAAATGGGCCGGTTTGCTTTTCCGGCTAAAACGTATCATCATTATCCCTGCGATTTTACCCTTCCCGCCGGGAATTACGAGGCGGTGCGGGTGATCTTGGGTCAGGGGGCCGGAGCCAACTGGTGGTGCGTTTTATTCCCGCCCCTGTGTTTTGTCGACCCCGGCAGCATAGAAATAAAAGACGAGAAGAAAAAAGAAGAACAGGAAAAAGTCCGGCTTGCTTCCCCTCTCCGGGAAAGCGGAACCGGCGGTGGAAACGCAATAACCGGCGGCGAAAGAGATAGTGAGCGCGGTGGTTCGGCCGGCGGCAGGCAGGCGGCTTCCTCCGCCGGGGACGCTTCATCCGGCGCGGTTCCTGCTTTTAAACTGACGGCGCCGGAGGCGGTGGCGGCCCTTAACTCCCTTCAAAGGAGCGAAAATGCCTGGACGATGACCGCCGGCGGCGAACGGGTGGAATTCCGTTTCAAGGTGTTGGATTTCATTCGTCAATCGGGAAGCTGGTTTAAGCATCTCCTGGGTGAGGAAAAGATGGGGAGCCGGGCGTAACAAGGGCACAAAAGGCACAGAAGGACAAAGGGAAGGATGTACGGGAAAAATTTAAAAAGGCCCGTACATTTTATTTTTGTCCGCAAAAGGAAAGAGGACTTGCATCAAGAAATAATAGATTAATCTGCAAAAATAAAATATCTGGAAAAACAAAACGGGAGAAAGGCATCTCGATCGCAGCGTGCCGGCTAAAACACAAAAGTGTTGTGGAAGGAGGCTTTCTTGATGCGTTATACTCCTCGGGAGGAACTCGCCCAACGGACCCTTCGTTTACAAAATTTGTTGCGGGGAAAAGGCATCGACGGCGCCCTTATTGTGCAGAACGCCGATCTTTTTTATTTTGCCGGCGTCGTCCAGCGGGCGCACCTGTTCATTCCCGCCGAAGGAAAACCCCTGCTGCTGGTGAAGAAAAGTTACGCCCGGGCCGGGCAGGAGTCTGCCCTGGAAAACGTCGTTCCCCTGGACAATCCCCGGGAGCTGCCGGCCGCTCTGGCTTCCCACGGCTGCGGCCGGCCCGCGTGCCTGGGCCTGGAATTGGACGTGCTCCCGGTCAATGAATACTTGCGGTATCAAAAAATGTTTCCGACGGCCAAAATAGTGGATGTAAGCCCGCTAATCCGGCAAGTGCGGATGGTGAAGTCGGCCTACGAGCTGGAGCTGCTGAAAAACGCCGCCGCCCTGGGCCGGGAGATGTTTTCCCGGGTGCGGGAAGTGCTCCGGGAAGGGATGACCGAGGTGGAACTGGCCGGTCAGATGGAAGCCTTTTACCGGCGCCACGGCCACCAGGGGTACGTGCGGACGCGCAGCTTCAACATGGAACTGGTTTACGGGCACCTGCTGGCCGGGGAGTCTTGCGCCGTGCCCAGCTTTCTGGACAGCCCCACCGGCGGGAGCGGGCTCAGCCCCTCGTTTCCCCAGGGATCGGGCTTCCGGGCGATTCGCCGGGACGAGCCGGTCTTGATTGATTACGTAGCCGTGCTGGACGGGTACATGGTCGATCAGGCCAGGATTTTCTGCCTCGGCCGCCTGCCGGATAAGCTCGTCCGGGCCCACCGGGTGGCCCTGGAAATCCAGCAATTGCTCAAAGAAAAAGGCCGCCCCGGGGCAATCTGCAGCGAACTTTATGACCTGGCCATGGGTGTAGCCGATAAAAACGGCCTGGCCGAATATTTTATGGGCTATCCCGAACCGGTTTCCTTCGTCGGCCACGGCGTCGGGATCGAACTGGACGAACTGCCGGTAATCGCGCGGGGTTTTCCGGCGCCCCTGGAGGAAGGCATGGTCCTGGCCCTGGAGCCGAAGTTCGTCTTTCCGGAAGGGGCGGTCGGCGTCGAAAATACCTTTGTGGTTGCTCCGCAGGGGCTGGAGACATTGACCGTTTTTGAAGAGGAGATCATTTATCTATAGGGAGGGGGCGGCGGTGGAAATCGGTGAATTAAACGCAGTTACAGGCGCTTTCGGCTATACCGGGAAATATATCACCCGGCGGCTGCTGGCGCTGGGGAAAAGGGTGATCACCCTCACCGGACGCCCCGGCCGCCCGAACCCCTTTGGCGCTCAGGTACGCGCCTTCCCCTTTAATTTTGATCGGCCGGCGGAGCTGGCGAGAACCCTGCAGGGAGTAACAACCCTTTACAATACGTACTGGGTGCGCTTTCCCCATGGAGGAGTGACGTACGAGAAGGCTGTGGAAAATACGCTGGCGCTGCTCCGGGCGGCTGAGGAGGCCGGGGTGCGGAGGATCGTGCACATCAGCATTACCAATGCCGACGAAGATTCCCCTTTGCCGTATTTCCGCGGGAAGGGGGTGCTGGAGAAGGCGATCCGCAACTCCCGTCTGACTTACGCCATTATCCGGCCCACGGTGATCTTCGGGCCCGAGGACATTCTCATCAACAACATCGCCTGGCTGTTGCGCAAATTCCCGCTTTTTGCCGTTTCCGGCGCGGGCGGTTACCGGCTCCAGCCCGTTTTCGTGGAAGATGTGGCCGAACTGGCCGTGGAAGCGGCGCATAAAGAGGAAAACGTCATTATCGACGCCGTCGGCCCCGAGGTTTACACCTTTAACGAACTGGTCCAGCTGATCGCCCGCAAGGTCCGCAGCCGGGCCCGCATCGTCCACCTGCCGCCGGTGCTGGTTCTTTTACTGGGGAAAGTCATCAGTTTTCTGGTTAAGGACGTGGTGATCACTCCGGACGAAATCGCGGGTCTGATGGCCAACCTGCTGATTTCCAAAAATCCTCCTACCGGGCGAACCCTTTTCAGCCAGTGGCTCGACCGGCACGCCGGAAGCCTGGGAACCGCGTACGCTTCCGAGTTAAGCCGGCATTATCGTTAAAATCTACGTCAGGAGGAATTTTTTCATGCAGATCGGTCGTTTTTCTTACCAGGAAGAAACTTTTTTCGGAGTTGTGGAGGGGGAGGTTGTTTTTCCGGTGGCCGATCCT
>JBFMBG010000143.1:0-2601 GCA_040755215.1 Bacillota bacterium
GGAATCTGGTCGCAGGACAGGTTTTGCGTCAAGTAGGTTAACCCTTTATAGAAAACCTCTTCCCTTTTTACCTGGTCCGGAGTGGCGAGGCTGGCCGTCCGTCTGGCGAGACCCTCCAGGCAGGGATAACATTCTTTTTGGGCACGCAAAAAATACACTCCCAACTATATTCTGACGGGGATGCCCTGCTCGCGCAGATATTCCTTTACCTGCCGGATAAGGTATTCCCCGAAATGAAAAATGGATGCCGCCAGGGCCGCGTCGGCCCCGCCCGCGGTCAACCCCTGGGCGATGTGCGCCAGCGTCCCTACCCCGCCGGAAGCAATCACCGGGATGCGAACGGCATCGGCAATCGCGCGGGTCAAAGGAATGTCGTACCCGTCCTTTGTCCCGTCCCGGTCCATGCTGGTCAGTAAAATTTCCCCCGCGCCCAGTTCTTCGACCTGCCTGGCCCACTCGACGGCGTCAAGTCCGGTGGGGGTGCGCCCGCCGTGAATGTATACCTCCCACTTTTGCGGCCCCACCTGCTTGGCGTCAATGGCCACGACTATGCACTGGCTGCCGAAACGTTCGGCGCTTCGGGAGATCAGCGCCGGATCTTGCACCGCCGCCGTATTGATGGACACCTTGTCGGCGCCGGCCGAAAGAATATCGCGAATATCTTCGAGGGTGGCGATCCCTCCGCCTACTGTATAAGGGATAAAAACTTCCTCAGCGGTGCGGTATACCATCTCCAGCATTGTTTTTCTGCCCCGGGCGGAAGCGGTAATATCCAAAAAAACCAGTTCGTCGGCGCCCTGACCGTCGTAAAAGGCGGCCAGTTCCACGGGATCGCCCGCATCCCGCAGATTGATAAAATTCGTTCCCTTGACGACCCGCCCGTCCGTAACGTCCAGGCAGGGAATAATGCGCTTGGTTAACACGAAACAGCCCTCATTTCCTCCTGTTTGCTTATGCGTAAAGCTTCTTTCAACGTGATCGTTCCGGCATATAAAGCCTTTCCTACAATTACCGCCTCCACACCGAAAGGCTCTAATTTCAAAAGGGAAAGCAAATCATCCGCCGTGGAAATACCTCCCGCCGCAATTATTTTCACCCCGGCCGTCCCGGCAATTTCCCGGATGGCCGTTAAATTCGGCCCTTTTAAAGTCCCGTCGCGCCCCACGTCGGTAAAGACCACCCGTTTTACGCCCAGATTTTTCATTTCTTTGGCCAGTTCCAGGGCATCCTTTTCGGCGGTGACACCCCATCCTTCAATAGCCACTTTCCCTTCTTTAGCATCAATCCCCACCAGAATCGCCTCGCCGTATCGCGCACAGGCGTCGGCGACAAGATCGGGGTTGATTATCGCGACAGTGCCCAGGATGACCCTTTTTGCGCCGCTCTCCAGAAGCTCCTTAATGATCCCCATGTCTCTGATTCCGCCGCCTACCTGGACGGGAATCCTTACTGTGGCGATGATCTTTTTAATAATGTCCAGGTTTTTCGGCTTGCCGGCAAAGGCGCCGTCGAGATCGACGACGTGCAGAAAGCGCGCCCCCTCCGCCTCCCATAGATTGGCCATGGCGACCGGATCATTGGAATAAACTGTTTCCCGATCCGGCCTGCCTTCGGTTAAACGAACGCATTTCCCCTCCCGCAGGTCAATCGCCGGGATGATCATCATTTTTTGCCACCAACCCCCCAAAGTTTTTCAATATCCGCAGCCCCAAGGCACTGCTTTTTTCCGGGTGAAATTGAATGCCGAAAACATTTTTTCTCGCTACCAGGGAAGGAAAGTCCAGGCCGTAATGAGTCAGGCCAACGATTATTTCCTTCTGGGGCGTATCAACATAATACGAATGAACAAAATAAAAGTACGCATTCTGGGTAATCCCTTCCACCAGGGAGCACTCTCTGGAAAAATATACGTTATTCCAGCCCATATGGGGAATTTTCAATCCCGCCGGGAGCCTTTTGACCGCCCCAGGAAAAATCCCCAGGCCGGTGGTTAAGCCCCATTCCTCACTGGCTTCAAAAAGCAACTGCATCCCCAGGCAGATGCCCAGAAAAGGCTTCCCTTCCGCGATCACCTGCCGGATCGCCCCGGTTAAATCAGCCCGCCGAAGGTTCTGCATGGCGTTGGCAAAGGCGCCTACACCCGGTAAAACGACTCCTTTGGCGGTTAGCACTTCCCTGGCGGTTTGCACAATGCGGGCGCTCCAGCCTGCCTTTTCAAAGCCCTTTTGGACACTGCGAAGGTTGCCCATACCGTAGTCGATAATTGCAATCAAAAGTGCCTGCCTCCTGCCATTGGAGATCGCTTGCCGTTTGTTGGCCACAGCAAAACCGCTTCGTAGCGGCGAAGCATAGCCCCGCCGCTTGGGAAACTGAACATTTAATACTTTTTTATCGCTTTATAACGTCTCCTTGGTGGAAGGGACGCCCTGCCCGCGTTCATCAAGGGAGACCGCGTCGCGTAGCGCGCGGCCCAAGGCTTTGAAAATAGCTTCACAAATATGGTGGCTGTTGCGCCCGGCCAGGAGCCGGACATGGAGCGTGAATTCCCCGTTGACCGCCAGCGCCCGGAGGAATTCCTCGACCAGTTCGGTATCGAAGCCG
>JBFMBG010000143.1:2701-4716 GCA_040755215.1 Bacillota bacterium
GGCTTTGAAAATAGCTTCACAAATATGGTGGCTGTTGCGCCCGGCCAGGAGCCGGACATGGAGCGTGAATTCCCCGTTGACCGCCAGCGCCCGGAGGAATTCCTCGACCAGTTCGGTATCGAAGCCGCCAACTTTTGCCGCTGGAAAGCGGGCAGCAAAGGCCAGGTACCCCCTGCCGCTGATGTCCACGGCCACCATGGCCAGGCTCTCGTCCATAGGCACCAGGGCATGTCCAAAACGGGCGATCCCCGCTTTATCCCCGAGGGCTGCCTTTAGCGCCCGACCCAGACAAATGCCGATATCTTCAACGGTATGGTGGGCGTCCACGTTCAGGTCGCCCTTTGCGGTCAGCTCTAAATCAAAAGTACCGTGCCGGGCGAAAAGGGCCAGCATGTGGTCAAAGAAACCCAGCCCCGTATTAACCTGATAATTTCCCGCACCATCAATATTTAACCTTAAATTTATGCCGGTTTCCGCCGTCCGGCGGCTGATTTCCCCGGTGCGCTGCCGATCCATCTTCTACCCCCTTACCCGCGGCTTAAAACACAAGGCCGCTTGAGACACAATGAACTGCCCATCCCGGCCCGGTTTTTTGAAATCACGTCAGGGACAAGACTTCTTTCATCTTTTCGATAAAAATTTCATTTTCTTCTTCCCGGCCCACGGTGACCCGCAGGCACTCCTCCAGGCCGGGTCCGTGGAGGCTGCGGATCAACACGCCTTCTTGAAGAAGGCGCCGGAAGACAAAATTTGCCGGCTGCGGGGTGCGAAAAAGAATAAAATTCGCCTCACTGGGAAACACGGTGACCCCGGGCAGGGAGGCCAGTTCTTTTATAAGCTTCCCTCTGAACTGCCGGATAAGCGCAATCATCTTTAAGAACTCCTCCCGGTAGGCCAGCGCGGTACGAGCGGCCACCTGCGCGAATGTGCTCAAATTAAAAGGCTGTTTTACGCGCATAAGCTCGCTGACTACCTCGGGATTCCCCAAAAGATAGCCCACCCTCAAGCCGGCCAGACCGAAAGCTTTGGAAAAAGTACGCAAAATGACCAGGTTTGGATACTTTTCCAACAAGGGCAAACACGTCTGCCCGCCAAAATCGATATAGGCTTCATCCACCACGACCAGGGCCCGGCTGCGCTCCAGGATCGCGGCAATTTCTTCCGGAGGGGTGGCGTTGCCCGTGGGGTTATTGGGGGAACATAAAAAGACCAGCTTCGTTTTTTCACCGGCCGCAGCCCGCCCAAGGGAGTCAAGATCAAGGGCAAATCCCGTTGTTAACCGGGGAATTTCTACCGGTGCAGCCCCTGCAATCAGGCTGTTGATCCGGTACATGGAAAAAGTCGGGGTGGCGATAACCACCTGCGCGCCGCTGCCTACGGCCAAGCACAAATTTAAAATCAACTCATCCGATCCGTTGCCGAGCATAATTCCTTCTACAGGCACCCCGGTATATTGGGAAATTGCTTCCCGCAACTCGTCGGCAGGATCGTCGGGGTAGCGATTAAACGAGCGCGACCTGATCTGCCGGTGGATTTGCTCCTGAAGAGAAAACGGGAAATCAAAGGGATTTTCGTTGGCATCCAGTCTAATCAGGCCGTTTTTGGAAGGCTGGACTTCGTATTGCACCAGATTTGCCAGATCCTTCCGCAAAACGTCTTTTATGTTGAAAGCCATGGTCAACTCTCCTTCAGTCTTACCTCAATAGCCCGGGCGTGGCCTTCCAACCCTTCCGTCCGGGCCAGTTTAACGATCTGCGCCCCTGTTTGGACCAGCGCCTGCCGGGAATAAGCAAGGAGACTTGTGCGCTTCAGGAAGGCTTCCACCCCGAGCCCGGATGCCCAGCGGGCCGTCCCGCCGGTAGGCAAAATGTGGTTGGGACCGGCCAGGTAATCCCCCACCGGTTCGGGAGAATACGGCCCCAGGAAAACGGCCCCGGCATTTTCCACCCGGCTTAGCCAGTGAAAAGGTTCGGCTACCAGCAACTCACAGTGCTCCGGCGCAAATTTGTTGACCA
>JBFMBG010000144.1:0-4101 GCA_040755215.1 Bacillota bacterium
AGGCGAGGGTAAACATTACGCCGGAAAAGATTAAATCCAGCTGAAACATCTTGGAAACGGCAGCGTTTTCCAGGTGGAAAGTGTCGTAGGAAAATAAAACGAGGACGGCTAAAAATGCACTGGCTAAACCTATTGCTTTGCCGTAGGTAGTGGCAGCGATAATTACGGGAATCAGAAAAAGAATTTTTGCGCCGGAATGGCCGCCTGTACCGTATAAAGAAATTACCACAATGGGAAACAAGATGAGTAATATAATAAATTCGCTCGTAATAAAACGAGGGAAAAAGTCACTTTCAGCAATTAATTTTTTAAGTATATAAGGAATAATTCCTACGGCAGTCAATAATATCACAATATGATCAAATTTTATATAAGGAATTCCTTGGCCTAGCTTAAATTCGTTATGAATACTTACAAATGCCATAATAACAATTAGAATATTTATAATTTGAGATATTAAGATATGTTCAGATACATCTTCTGTTCTTTTATCTATGGGATGTTTTTCGCCAAATATCCTCATACCCGATCTCCTTAAATAACTTCAAAACAAGATAGGGGAGAAATTGTAACATCATATCTCCCCTTTTTATTCGGTAACATTAGTTATTTCCGAAAGCTTTTAGGAACTTCTGGCTGGTAAAAATATCCAAAACACATAGGTTTAATTATTATACCAGCTGCCACGACCAGGGTGCTGAACAAAGTTGCCAGCATACCATAATAAATTCTTTTCATGCTTTCACCTCCTCCCTAACCTCCCATCTTAAAATTATCCGCCACGGCAAAAAAACGGTGCCCTGCTTTCGTCAGCGAAAAGGCCTGCCAGAAAAGCCCTCCTTCTAACGCCAGCACCGCCGTTTCCGTCCAGGGCGAGCGCACAAAAGATAAAAAAACTCCTTGTAAAATAAAGATAAGCACAACGGCAAACAAAGACATGATTTTTAATTGAAGCCTGTGGCTTTCTGAAGAGACGGGTTTGGCTGGTGTATCCACCGGCGCAAGGCGCCAGGTTACATAAAAAGAGACCAAAAAACCAAAAACAATCAGGATTACCAGTACATATACAGACATCAATGGCGCTATAGTAACAATTAACTTACCGGATAACGGAATCAACAATGCACTCAACAAAATACAACCAAACGGTGAGTTGCTATGCGCCCCGCCGGAGAAACAACGCAAAATAAAAATCGTTATGGCAATTATCAGGGTGGGGAAAAGACAGCCCAAAAAAAGGCCGACCAGCCCGGTCCCCAGGAAAGCATAGAAACCATAAAGGATTACCTGCAGGGTGTAGAGGGCAACTTCTTTCTGCTCGTCAGTCAACCCAAGCTGATTTTTTAAATAATCCGCAATATATCCGGGCAGACTAAACATGGCCACTTCCCTGGCTTTACATCGAAAATTTGCCGCTCCGGTGGTTAAAGTAATTTTTTCCCATCGCTATAGCTAATAAAATTAATTCATAAGGAAGACTAAACAGAGCCCTTAAAAAAGGGTTGGCGAAAACAACTTCATAACTAAGATTAGCTAATTGCAACAATGGCTTTACATAAACTAATTCTGCAGCAAGGAGAATAATAGAACATATTAATACAGCTATAAATACTCTGCTCAAACGACTCCCTGTAAAAATGCTTACCAGGATAGCCAATGAAATCATCAAAATAACGGTATGCATCCCCGCGGCAATCGGCAGCAAGCGCACAAAATTCATCAATGCCTGGAGAAAAGCTATCGTCAGCACTTTTCTCCATTCAAAGCGCAGGCATAAAAAGCTGAAAACTACCAGCGTCATGACGATGCTTTCGGGAAAGTCCTGGATAATAAAGGCAATCAATTCTTTTGGTATGGCGAATCCTGTCATAACCAACCCTGCCGTCTTCAGTTCTCATTTACTTCAAACCATTGTAATTATTCACTTTTACCACCAAGCCTGCCGTTACGGAGAATTCCCTTTGCCGCTAAGCCCCCTTTCCCAGAATCATTCCGGCCCGTGGCCCAAAGAATAACCTTCGGCAAAAAATAATTTCGTCAATAATTTGCCGGACTGGATGGCAATACTGGGAAGAGTTATCAATCTAATACCCTTAATTTTCGCCACTTAGTAAGAAATTCCTTCAAAAAATTCTTCTCTTCGAAAAAAAATTTTTTAATTTTTTTAAAGATAAACCCGCGGAACGCGCCCACTTACCATGCAAACCACTTCGTAGTTGATCGTTCCGATGGCTTCGGCCACTTCTTCCACGGGCAAAACGGCCTCTCCCTGCCGGCCGAAGAAAACCACCTCGTCGCCAGGGAACACGTCCGGTACGTGCCCGACGTCAATCATGCACTGATCCATGCAAACTCTGCCCACCACCGGCGCCTTTCGCCCGTGGATCAAGACTTCCCCCCTGGAAGATAACAGCCTGGTGTAGCCGTCGGCGTAGCCCACCGGCAAAGTGGCAATTACAGTAGGCGCCGGGGTCGCGTAGGTTGCTCCGTAGCTGATTTTAAATCCTGCCGGTACCTTTTTCACCTGGGCCACCTTCGCTTTTAGAGCCATGGCCGGTTTCAGGTGCAGGCGCAAACGCTGCACTTCCCCCGAAGGGTACAGGCCGTAAATGGCGATGCCGGGCCGCACCAGGTCCAGGTGGCTTTGCGGCAGATCGATGGTGGCGGCGCTGTTTGCACAGTGCCGGAAAGGAACTTCCAGCCCTTCCTTACGCAGGACGTCCAAAAAATCAAGAAAACGCTCCAGCTGCTCCAGGGCATAACCCTTGTCCCGGCTGTCGGCAGTGGCAAAGTGGGTAAAGATCCCTTCGACTTCCAGATGCGGCAGGCGGGCGATTTGCAATATTTCCTTGCGGGAGGTTCTTTCGGCGGGAAAACCGAGGCGGCCCATGCCGGTGTCAATCTTTATATGCACGGCGACCCTTCCGCCTTTTCGCCCGGCCAGTTCGTTCAAAGCGCCGGCCATCGCCGGATCGTACACTGTTTGTCCCAGGGCAAGCCGCAAGACGTCTGGAAACTGCCCGGGGGGAGTATAGCCCAGGAGCAGGATCGGCGCCCCGATACCGGCTTCCCTCAATTTTTCCGCCTCGTTCACCCTGGCCACGGCCAGCTTGCCCGCGCCGCTCGCCAGGGCGGTCCGCGCCACTTCAACGGCGCCGTGGCCGTAAGCGTTGGCTTTCACGACCGCCATAACTTCGGCCCGCGGCGAAACAAGCCGGCGGATCTGCTGCACGTTGTGAGCAATAGCTTTTAAATCGACTTCCGCCCAGACCGGTGCGTCAAACATATCTCGCTTCTGCTCCTTTTGCCAAGAGTTGGGCAACATTTTTCGGAGATTATACCACACAATCATTGTCCGCACCAGAACTACTCCGTAAACTCTTCCAAAGGCAAATAAATCCGAAAGGTGGTTCCTTTTCCCTCTTTACTCTCCACCTCTATTCTCCCCCCGTGAGCCTGGATAATTGATTGACAGATAAACAAACCCAGACCGGTGCCGTTCTCCTTCGTCGAAAAAAACGGCAAGCCGATCTTTTTCAAAAGGGTTTCCGGAATGCCGCACCCGGTATCCTGCACGGCCACGCCAACCTGTCCGGAAGCGCAGGCAAAGGTGTTAAAATTTAAGACGCCCCCGTCAACCATGGCCTCCAGGGCATTATCAACCAGGTTTAAAAATACCTGCTTTAACTGCGCGGGGTCAAAAAGGCACTCCGGCAGACAGGGGGCAAGCTCCGTTTCCACTTTGACGTTTTGCAAAAAAGCCCTGGGTTCAATCATCGCCGCTATTTCCTGGACCGTTTCATTCAAGGACCGTCTTTCCAGGCACACCGGCTGGGGCCTGGCCAGCTTTAAAAAGTCGCCGATAATCCTGGCGCAATTATCAATCTCTTCAATAATGTAACTCACGTACGGCTCCGTTTCCGGACCCTTCTTTTCCCTGAGCAGTTGAGCAAAACCTTTAATTGTGGTTAAGGGGTTTCTCAGTTCGTGAACGATCCCCGCAGCCATCCGGCCAACAACGGCCAGCCTTTCCTGCTCGCGGGACATTTCGTGCAACCGGCGTAATTCCGTGATATCCTGGATAACGACTAATTGATACAG
>JBFMBG010000145.1:0-4060 GCA_040755215.1 Bacillota bacterium
CCTCGGTTCTCTCAAGAGACGATCGGTCGTTGACAACAGAAGTTACTTCCACGAGGGCGGGCAGGTAGGTATTGAAACGAAACGGGGATGCGACCGCAAATGTATTTACTGCGCCGATCCATTGGCAAAAGGAGGAAAGCTTCGGCTCCGGCCCAAAAGCCACGTCGTACACGAGATGGAAAACCTCCTGGCTCAGGGAATCGACTGTTTTCATCTTTGTGATGCGGAGTTTAATATCCCCGAGGAGCATGCCTGGGAGCTATGTCGGGAAATAACCAAAACCGGACTGGGTAGGCACATCAGGTGGTACACTTACGCTTCACCCAAGCCCTTTTCTGTTGAACTGGCCCAGCTCATGCGGGAGGCGGGCTGTGTCGGCATCAACTTTGGCGTGGACAGCGCCCATCCCGGCATCCTCCGCACGCTGGGCCGGGACTTCGGCCCGGCGGAGATCGTGGCGGCGGTTCAGGCCTGTAACCAGGCAGGAATTGCCTGTATGCTCGACCTTTTGGTGGGCGGTCCGGGAGAGACACCAGAGACCGCGGCCCAAACCATCCGGTTGGTAAAAGGGTTTGCTGTAACCGCAGTAGGTGTGGCTGTAGGCATCAGAATTTATCCAGGTACAATCCTCGCTAAGATGGTGGAACGAGAAGGATTTAATTTGCAAAATGCCAACCTCCGGGGTAAGGTAGAGGGAAACGAGGAGTATCTGGAGCCGGTGTTTTATCTTTCCTCGGGACTGGGTCATGACCCGGAGGCTTACGTCGCCGAGCTCGTCGGACCCGACCGCCGGTTTTTCTTTATGTCGTCGGAAGAGACGGCAAGAAACTACAACTATAACCAAAACCAGATTTTAATTGAAGCTATTCGGCAGGGCTACCGCGGCGCCTATTGGCATATTCTCCAAACGATTGGTGGAGGGTAAGGGCGCGCTGGCCAAATACTCACCCGGCTGCCTGAAAACAAGCTGAAAAGGTTCATCGTTCTTCAATAAAGTTTTGGAGAGCATTAAAGTAATGGGTAAGTCCGACAAACATGATGTTATTATGGTCGGCGTTGGGGATAATGACCAGTTGTTTCTGGTTTGTTCCCAGGTGCGCGAATAAACCCTGGCCTCTTGGAGGGGGACAAGGTTATCGTATTGCCCGTGAATAATTAGCGTCGGCACGGAAATCTTTCTTACCATTTCCAGGCATTCCTGCTCAAACTGAGTTAAATTTGTACCCGGGGAAGGCAGGCCCAGGTGTCTGATCAGCCTGGCCACGCTGGCAAAACCGCTTTCGATAATCAACCCCTTTATTTTATCCGGATAATGATAGGCCAGTTCCAGGGCGGAAACGCTGCCTAAAGACCTTCCCATCACCCGCAAATCCTGCCGCAAACCTTTTTTGGTTAGTTCTTCCCTTACCGCCTTCATCAAACAATGGGCATCTTTGATCAGGTTAGCAAAAGTCGGGGTTCCCCGCTGGCGCCGTAGCCGCGGTAATCCACCACCACCAGGTTAAGCTCTTTTTGATGGTAAAACGGCGCGAGATCATCATAATCGCTGACCACTTCCCCGTTACCGTGGAAATACAAGATCCAGGGCCAGGTGTTCTTGCCTGCATAAAAACGGCAGGAGATGAAGACGTCTTTTTCAACGGGGACAAAAACGTCGAATGCGTTTTGGGGACAGGCGGTAAAATCTTTGCGGGGAAAAAAGAGAAACCTAAAAGCCCAGGCTGGTCGAGTAAAGAATAATCGGGCACGGCTATTTTCCTTTCTACTGGTTTTTTCACCAATAGAGTAATAAAATAGAACAAAGGATGCAAGTGGCAGATAAGAGATTGGTAAAACCTTCCCCAGCACGGCTTTAAAAGGATGAAGCGCGCCAGGCTGGTATATTTGCCGGATTTAAAACTTGCTGTTTTAAGGAGCGCGTTAAATAATGTTAAAATTCAGAGGCCACCACCTGATTTGCCTGCATTTTTTCCAGGGAGAGGGCTACAACCAGGAGTTCGTCCGCAATCTTCAGGATCTGACCGGCAGGGCGGAAAAGGGGGAAACAATCGAAGTGGTTGCCGGCGCCGACGACGTCTGCCGGGCCTGTCCGCACCTGCGCAAAAAACGCTGCCGGCATAAAGATGATGCCGAGGCGGAAATAAGAAAACTGGATTACCTGGCTTTGCGTTATCTTGGCGCTTCGGCAGGAGAAAAGGTAACCTGGGACCAAATAAAAAAGAAAGTTAGCTCTGCTCCCCAAGAATGGTTTTCTGCTTTTTGTTCGGGTTGCGAATGGGCGCCGGTTTGTAACAGGGGAAGATGAATGCTTATGCAAACAAAACCCATTGTTCTGCTGACCGATTTTGGCTGGAGCTCCTACGTCGGAGCTATGAAGGGGGTTATTCTTTCCCGCTGTCCCTACGCTCAAATAGTCGATTTGACCCACGACGTAGCCCCCCAGAATGTGCGCGAAGGGGCCTGGCTCCTTTTGGTTAATTACCTTTACTTTCCTCCCGGGAGCATCTTCCTTGCCGTCGTTGACCCCGGGGTAGGGACAAAGCGAAAAGCCTTAGCGATTAAGACAAAAGACTATTATTTCCTTGGTCCGGACAACGGCCTTCTCTCCCCGGCCGCCGCCAGGGCGGGCATCGTGGATACGGTCGAACTTGCGGTGCCGCCGGAGGCCAGTCTCACCTTCCACGGCCGGGATGTTTTTGCCCCCGCGGTGGCAAAGCTGGCCGCCGGCCTGCCTTTTCGCGAACTGGGAAAGCCGGTCGTACCTGAGGTTAACTTCGCGTTTTACTTAAACGGAAGGGAGGGGGAAGTAGTCACCATCGACCGGTTCGGCAACGTAATCACCAATATCCCCCCATTGCCCAACCGCCGAAAGTATGCGGTGAGCCTCGCCCGGGGCGGAAAGAGTTATTTCCGGTCTGAATTACCCTTTTGCCCGGCGTATGCCTTTGCACCGGAAGGGGTTTTGTTTTTGATCACTGGTTCCGGCGGAACCCTGGAGATCTCCGTTAAAAACGGATCGGCGGCCTCCCGTTTGGGTGTTGAGGTTGCCGACAGGGTGGCGATTACGTGATGGATATTGAACTTGGAGTAAGTGAAAGTATCGGCTTGCGGGACAGAATGGAAGATGCCCATGCGGTCCGGAAAGTTCCTGAAAAGGGATTTTTCAGTGCCGAAGTCTACGACGGACATGCCGGCTCCTCGGCGGCCCAAATTGCCGCCGACATCTTGACGCCGCATTTCCTCACCCTGTTTTTTGCGGAGGAAGAGAAGCCGCTTCAACAGCGCCGTTCCTGGCGGGAGCTTTTACGGCAAGCTTACCTGGAGACGGATGCCCTCCTGCTTAAAAAAGGAATCACCAGCGGCGCAGCCGCAGCCACTTTCTACATTCGGGGAGAAATTTTTTTGGCTGCAAACGTTGGGGACGTGCGCGTCGTCATCGGCACTGCTCAAGGGGCGAGGGTTTTAACGTTGGATCACAAGCCCCATCTTCCCGAAGAAAGGGCCAGAATTGAGGCCCTCGGCGGACAGGTAATTTACTCCGACGTTCCCCGGGTGCAGGGGGAACTGGCCATCAGCCGGGCACTGGGAGATGCGCATCTTAAGCCGTACGTCACCGCCGAACCCAGGGTAGTTGAGGGAATCCTGGGTAAAGAGAACGATTACGTCGTTCTGGCCTGTGACGGCGTTTGGGACGTGCTGGAACCGGAAGAGGTTCTGACTTTAACAAGAGACGTATCCTGTCCCCAAAAAGCGGCTGAACTGATCCAGGTAAGGGCCATCGAAAAAGGAAGTACAGATAATATAACAGTTATTGTGGTCGACTTACGGGAATATACCAGGAATTTAGAACGGGAATGGATGGTAGTCTTATTAAATTAAGGAACGGAGGCAAGGCAAGGTTATGATTAAGGATTATCTTAAAATGGTAGCCATCTTTCTGCTGATTTTTATTAGCATAAATCTGGAAGTAAATAAGGTAATCCCTCCTGTGATGGGTTATGTTTTCTGTGTCCTTTACGTTGTATTCGGTTTTGTAGCATACCAAAAACACGGCCTGCCC
>JBFMBG010000146.1:0-3905 GCA_040755215.1 Bacillota bacterium
TCGTTTTATTTTTGGTTGCGTACTGATAAAGGGGGGCGCGGGCTACTTGTTCCGGGAGCAATCTGAAACGCCGCTTTATACGGCCCTCCGGCGGCATATCGGGCAAGGCTGCGCCCACCTGCACGTACCCGCCCACAGACAGGGGGAAGCGCTGCCGTCTTTATTGAAACAGCAGAATTTTTTTCAAATGGATCTGACGGAGCTGCCCGGCCTGGACAACCTGCACAACCCCGGCGGCCCGATTGCCCGCGCCCAGGAACTGGCGGCGCAGCTCTACGGGGCGGAGGCCGCTTTCTTTCTGGTGAACGGTACCACCGCCGGGCTGCAGGCCCTGCTGCTGGCCGCCTGCCGTCCGGGGGAAAAGATTGTGGTGGCCCGCGACAGCCACCGGTCCGTTCTCTCCGGGCTCGTTTTCAGCGGCGCCGACCCGGTTTTTGTAGAGCCGGCGGTCCTGGACGAATTCGGGATTCCTGCGGGGATCGATCCGGCCCGGCTGGCCCGGGTTTTGGAGGAACGACCGGGTGCCCGCGGCGTTTTCGCCGTTTACCCGAATTACTACGGAGTCGCCGCCGGCTTGCGGGATCTCGTCGGAGTTGCCCACGCAAAAGAGAAACCTTTTTTAGTCGACGAGGCCCACGGCGCCCATTTCCCCTTTCATCCCGCCCTTCCTGCGGAAGCCCTGGCCTGCGGGGCGGACGCCGCGGTGATGAGCGTACATAAAACGGGGGGCGCGCTTACCCAGTCGTCTTTTCTGCACTTGAATAGCGACCGCCTGTCCAAAGAGCGGGTGGCGGCGGCCCTTTCCCTGCTGCAGACGAGCAGCCCTTCTTACTTGCTCATGGTTTCGCTGGATCTTGCCCGCCATCAGCTGGCCACCAGGGGGTACGAGTTGCTCCAGCGGAGCATTGCGCTGGCTTCTTTTGTGCGGGCGGAATTGGGCAAGGTACCCGGCTTGCGGTTATTGACGGAAGATTGCCTGCCCGATCATTTAAAAGGGCGCTGCGAAGGACAGGCGCTTGACTCCACGCGGATAACCATAAACGTTCGCGGTTTGGGATTAAGCGGGCACCAGGCGGCTCGTTTGCTATCCGAAAAATATAAGGTAAACTGCGAACTGGCAGACTACCACAACATTGTCGTCGTCATCGGCATCGGGGTAAATCACGAGGATTGCCGCCGGCTCGTCCATGGTTTAAAGGAAATCGCCCGGTGGGAAGCACGGCCGGCCGGGCGGCTCCCGGCGATTTCCGATTTGCCTCTGCTTCCCCGGAAGAGGATGACTCCGCGGGAGGCCTGGTTTAACCCGGCTAGAACGGTTCCCTTAAAAGCCTGCGCGGGACTTATTTGCGCCGAATGGGCAGCCGCTTACCCGCCCGGGGTGCCGGTTATTTACCCGGGGGAGGAAATTACGCCGGAGATAATTGAATACCTGCAATTTTTGAAAAGGAATAACGTTCCGGTAGTCGGTCCCGCCGATCGGTCTTTAGCAAAAATCCTTGTTATTGATGAGTAAGCAAAAGGCACTAAGCAGGGAAAAGTTATTCAGGTACTAAGGCACAAAGTAAAAAGTCATGGTTTTCTTGATGGAGGAAACGATCGTTCCCACGAGCAACTCCATTTAAGATCAGGCACAAAGTTTTGCAGGCACAAAGGCACAAAGTTAATATTCCCGGACATTTTTCTTTGTGCCTTAGTGTCTTTGTGCCTTAGTGCCTTTATTTATTCTGCTTTCGGAGGACGGGCGAGTGCGAGGTTTATTTATTGTTTTTGAAGGGATCGACGGCGCAGGCAAGAGCACCCAGGTGAAAATGCTGGCGGAAGCACTGGTGCGCCGGGGCTGTGGCGTGGAAGTTTGCCGGGACCCCGGGGGGACAAAATTAGGTGAGCAGATCAGAGAAATGCTTTTGGATTCTGTTGACGGCATCGCCCCGCCGGCGGAAGCCTTGTTGTACGCGGCCTCCCGCGCCCAACTGGCGTCCGAGGTCATCCGGCCCGCGCTTCGTCAGGGGAAGGTCGTAATCGGCGACCGGTTTTCCGACTCCACGCTGGCCTACCAGGGTTTCGGCCGGGGGCTGCCCGTGGATTTGCTGCGCCAGGTGAATAAACTGGCTGACGGGGAGCTTGCCCCGGATTTAACCATTCTCCTCGATCTCCCCCCGGAGATGATCCGGGAGCGCCTGGCCGGTCGGCGTGACCGCCTGGAAAAGGAAGCCGTTTCTTTTTTCCGGAGAGTGCGGCAGGGTTATTTGACTCTGGCCGGTGAACAACCCGAAGGTTACCTTGTGTTGGATAGTTGCCTCCCCGCGGAAGAGATTCATCGGCAGGTACTCGGGAAAGTAGAGGATTTGCTGTTATGTCTTTACAAGGTGGCCAGGGAGGAAAATGTTTAGCGAAATCATCGGTCATAAAAATATAGTCAACCTCTTGCGTAAAACGGTCGTTAGCGGGCGGGTGGCCCACGCTTATCTTTTTTTGGGGCCGCCGGGCGTCGGGAAAAGTACCGTTGCCCGGGCTTTTGCCCGCGCTCTGTTGTGCCTGCAGCCCCGCCGGGGGGACGGCTGCGGTGAATGCCGCGCCTGCCGGCAGGCGGCGGAAGGAAACCACCCCGACCTCCTTATCGTTGGGCCGACTCCCGGCACCATTAAAATCGACCAGGTGCGGGAGGTCCAGCGGAGGGTTGCGCTCACCCCTTATCAGGGTTTTCGCCAGATCTGCCTCATTGAGCAGGCGGAAACCATGACCGGCGAGGCGGCCAATTGCTTTTTGAAAACTTTGGAAGAACCGCCGGCGGAGACCGTTTTTATTTTGCTTTCCGAACAGCCTTACGCCCTGCTGCCGACGGTGATTTCCCGGTGCCAGCAGGTGCTTTTTCATGCTCTTTCGTCTTCCGAGGTGGCGGCAGGCCTGGTTGCGCTGGCCGGTTTGGACAGGTCGGCCGCGGAATTGCCGGCGGCTCTTTCCGGCGGCAGTCTGGGGCAGGCGCTCAAGCTGGCCGCTAAAGGCAATCTGGCCGAGCAAAGGGAAAAAGTTTTCACGGCGGCCGCCGCACTCGCTCAAACATCCCCCGCCGGGGCCTGCCGGCTGGCGCAGGCCTTCACCGGCGAGCGGGAAGATATGCAGGTACTTTTCGATACCCTTTTACTGTGGTACCGCGACCTGCTGGTGTGGTTTGCGGCGGGTGAAGAAAAAATGATTATGAACCGGGATTTTTTGCCTCTTCTTCAGCAGCAGGCGAAAAGCTGTACTACCTCCCGGATTATTGATATAATATACGGGATCGAACAAGCCAAACACCACCTGCGGGCCAATGCCAACCCCAGGCTGGCTGCCGAGGTTTTGTTCATGCAACTGGGAAGGAGGGGATGAAGATGCCCTACCGGGTTGTCGGCGTAAGGTTTAAAAAGGCGGGAAAAGTTTATTATTTTGACCCGGCTACAGACGAATTGGCCCCGGGCGACGATGTCATCGTCGAAACCGTCCGCGGCCAGGAGTACGGGCAGGTCGTGATCGGTCCCACCGAAATTGTTGACGAAAATGTGGTGACACCTTTAAAAAGGGTAATCCGCAGGGCCACCGAAGAAGACAGGCGGCGCCTCGAGCTGGTGCGGGACAAAGAAAAACACGCCTATACCATTTGCGAGCAGAAAATAGCGGCGCATGGTTTACCCATGAAGCTGATCGATGTGGAAAAAACTTTTGACGAAAGCAAGCTGATCTTTTATTTTACCGCGGAAGGAAGAATTGATTTCCGGGAACTGGTGAAGGATCTGGCGGCGGTGTTCCGGACCAGAATTGAACTGCGCCAGATCGGCGTGCGGGACGAGGCGAAAATGATGGGGGGCCTGGGGTGCTGCGGCCGCGAGCTCTGCTGCGCCACCTGGCTTGCGGACTTCGCCTCGGTCTCG
>JBFMBG010000147.1:0-3809 GCA_040755215.1 Bacillota bacterium
CGCCCCGTTCTGGCCGATAAATCCGTAAACGGCGCCCGCCGGCACTTCCATGTCCAGCCCTCGCAGGGCCTGCACGCGCCCGTAGGTTTTCTTTAAAGAACGTACTTTAATCATTCCCGCACCCCCTGGTAGGCCACTGCCGGCGGCAGAAAATAGAAGCTTTTCCCTGTGGAGGGTTCAAAACCGTTCACCCGCAGGCGCACTTCCCCGCCGGGCAGCGCGTATTCCCCGGAAAGGCGGAAGGTTTTGGCCCCGGAAAGTTCCCGCCATTGCCCGCTGGGCGGATGGTAAATCTCCAGCGCGCCGGATTCCACGTCGGCGGGAGATGGGGACGGCGGCCCGAAGGTGCCTTTCGGCTGGTTCGGCGTCGGGGTACTGGGAAAATATTGTAGTTCAGCCGTAATTTCCTTGACCCGTGCCCCCGGCGGCAGATTGGGGCGAAAGGCAAAGGTGATGTTTCCCCCCGGAATGCCGAACAGGTTATTGTGCCCGGTCATACCCCGAATTTGCGCGTCGATGATTTCCGGAAGCGTCAGTCCCGCCGGAATGGTGAAGTTGCCTGGCGGCAGGGACAGTTCCGGCTTGATCGCCACCATGCTTAAATAATGGGGGCGGGAGCGCAAATCCTTGATCTCTACCGCTTTGACGGGGTCCCGGCTGAAAGCCGCCAGGGTTAACGGCCAGCCTCTTTGGAACTCCATTCCCGGCCCCCGGTAGCGGGGGGAGTTAAACAGTTGCTCTAAAAGATTGGCCCGCCTTTGCTCATCCACGGTCAGCCGGCGGGGGGGCGGCCCGTAATCCGGCCGCGGCGCGGGCACACCCGGCCGCCCGGCCGCTTTTAAGGCGGCCTCTTTCCCCTCCGGATACACAAAAAGCAGCCAGGCCGGAAGGTTGGTCGGACCGTAAGGATTCTGGGGATTGTAGACCGGCGGCGCCGGAATTTCCATGGCCACTTCCTTCTCTTCCCCGGGAGCGAGATCCCCCAATCCCCGGTAGTCGTCACCCAGGATCAGGGTTACGTGATCCAGGTAAAGGGCGGTATCGTTGCGCACCTTTCCGGCCAGCCGGTCGCCTTCGAGTTTCAGGTCGGCCCGCAGGCCGGCCAAAGTTTCCCCGGCGTCCTGGCGAAAGCTTAACTGGCGCATTCCGTACTGGGACATTTCCCGGAAGGTAACCGTTAAATCCGGACCCTTCACCACGGAATAAGGGGGTTCCTCGTCGGTTTTACGCAATTCCGGCGGAAGTCCCCCGGCGTACTGAATCTGTACCGGCCGGCCGGGATCGGTCAGTACGGCGGCAAAGACCGGCCTGGTGGGAGCAAAAAAGCCTACGGCGGTAAGCAGCGGTTTTTTCCCGGCCGCTCTCTCCTCTGCGGTTTCCCCAACGGCCTGGACAACGTTGACGATGACGTTTCGGCCCGTCTGGAGCATATAAAGGTAGGCTATTCCGGAGAACAACAGAGCCAGGACGGGAACCGCCACCCAGGTATATTCGGGACGGTGCCGCCTTTTCAGAACCCAGTAAGTGAGCGGCCCGGCCAGCAGTACAAAAATACCGAGAAAAATTCCCACCTCCCCCCAGCCGGGGAAGGCGCCGGCCGGGAGACTGTTCACCGTACCCATTAGTCCGTAAAACGGATAAAGGGGATCCCGGTACACCATATTATATTTATAAGAACCCGGCTCTCCCGGTTGCAGCAGCCTTTCCCAAAGCGCCCGGCCCGCTTCGCCGGCGTCCCACGGAGGGCGGGTGGGGTCGAAGGAAAATACCGTTACTTTCCCCTCCCCGACGGTAATTTGCCGGCCCAGGGGGTTTTCTTCCGGCCCGAAGGGGTCGCCGCCCTGCAGCCGGGCTACCGGCGCGGCCGCCGCCGGGGGCGCTTTGCCCAGCCAGCCGGCCGCCGCCCGCCAGTCGCCGTTGCCGGCAATTCCCTGGCTGGTGATTTTTGCCGCGCCCGCCGGCAAAACGGCCAGCGCGTCATTTACGCCCGGCCCGCCCGCCAGCAGCAAGTGCCCGCCTGTTCTGACCCAATCCCCAAGGGCCCGGCGCTGCTCCACCGTTAAATTGCGGGCGGCTTCGCCGGTGACAAGAATAAGACCGAAAGCGTCCAACTGATCTCCCGACGGCGGCAAAAGCTCCGGAGTTAATTTCAAAACGAGCGGAGCCCGGGGAACTCCGTCGGGCATGGTGATCCGCACCTTTTCCAGGGCCGGCGGGATCTCTCCGAAAACGCCCACCGCCATGGGCAAGGGTCCGCTGACCCCGGCACTGGTCATGGCCAATTTTGCCTCCACGCGGGCCAGCGTCTTTTCTCCCGTACGAAAGCGGACAATCAGGTGATTGGTCGCCCCCTCCAGCGGAAACCAGAGGGTCACCTTTTTTTCTCCCCCGGCGGGCAGGAACACCCGCTCCCCAAAGGAAGACACCGGGTAATACCGGGCCGGGCCGGAAGGCTGCGGACCCGGCGGCGAACCGGGGGGCGGGGGCGGAACGTAGCGGTGGTAATTGACCACCTCCGTCACCCCCCGCAGATCGTCCGCGGTAGTATTTTTCAAGTGGATCACCGCCGGCGCGGTCCGTCCCGGCACCCCCTGCCCGCCCCAGCCTATTTCGGCGGTAATCTGCACCGGGGGATCTGCTCCTTCCGGCGCCGCAAAAACTCCGCAAGGAAAAGCCAATACACTGAAAATCAAAATAAGGCCCCATAAAAAAGCTTTTTTCTCGACCAAGGCCAACCTTCCAACACCTCACCGCAAAAAATAAAAATCAGGGAGAAAACTTTTTTGCCTTCTTAAAAGATAGACGAAAAAGGGCAGCCATTGGTTCCCTGCTCTTCTTCTTTAGCGCGAATTTTCTTTTCCGGGTCCGGAAAAAACGAAGGAAAGTTTGAAAGCCGTAAGGAAGGGACCGCTCATGGTGATTGGGGCGGCAAAATGACCGCCGGTTGTTTCTGATTGAATTTCAATCCACTACCATTCTGTAGAATAATTGCTTTTATCCAAGAAAAACTGTTCCGGCCGGACCCCCCAGAACCTTTCCAGATAACCGGCCAGTTCTTTCTGGGCCCGCAAAACAGAATCCAGGTTGCAATCGGAGAAACCGTCGATGGGAAAGAAAACATTCTTTGATTCCGCAGTAACCTTCCCCCGCTCATTCTGTCTCCAGATCCAGCGCCTGGTTCTGATTTGCTTTTCGTTGGCGTAGACCAGTTCGCCCGCCGGAACGGTTTCGGGTTCGGTCCGGCCAAAGGGGACAAACTGCTCTCCCTCCTTCGAAAAACGAACCATGATGTCTCCCGCCATCGAGTCGAGGTCGTGGGCGCCCATCGGCAGGGTATACTTCAGCGACACCGCATTGACCAGGTTCACCACGTCGTTGATTTCCGGCAGCTCCCCTCCTTTGACGACCCGGGAAACCAGGGCCTCTACCGAGCTTAAAAACTTATTGGGGTTGAACCCCAGCTTTTTAAAAGCTTCCCTATAACAGACGAAGGCGGGATGCTCCTTCAGGTTCACCCCCGCATATTTCTCCCGCACTCCCGCCATGGCCTCGCGGAGTAAAGCATTAATCTCCGCCGTTTTCCCGTGGTTGTCAACCCCTTTCGCCACTACCACGCCAAAGCAAACGGTAGGCAAAACGTCAAAAACCAGGGGATCAATGATAAATTTCACTGCCTCGCAAACCTCCTATCTCAATATTTTTCATTGATGCTCTAAAAAGCTCGATCTATCTGCCATTTTTAAAATTTATCTTGGGTGGTCTAACCCACCTGTTCGCCCCCTGGGTGAGTAGCCCCGGGGAATTTCACC
>JBFMBG010000148.1:0-3774 GCA_040755215.1 Bacillota bacterium
GTAAGGGAGAAAATTTTTTGGTAGCAAGAAAAGGACGGGTTTTCGCCCGGCTCGCTAACGGTAAAGCTTTAGGGTTTCCTCCAGGTTTTCCGCCAGGGCCTCCCGGAGCCATTTCGGCTCCAGCACTTCTAATCGACTCCTTGCCCGGCAGGCAGAGTGTAAGTCAGGCTAAAGATTTTTTAATTTTTCAACAAACTCTCCAGGCGCAAGCTCAATTTCCCGGAGAATTTCCCTCACTAACGGACGGGCGAGATCTCTTCCGGGGTGATTGGGAAGAGTCGTGGTTCTCCCGTCAGGATGCCGATAAAAAACATGGCTTCCTTTCTGGCGAATTTTTTCAAAACCCATCTTTAGCAACAGCCCTTCCATGGTTTTGAAATTAACAACAGGAATTTTACTCATCCAGCCACCTCAATTTGCTGCAAGCCAACAAATTGGGGGAATTCAACAATCTCTCCCTGTTTTTTCAGCTCTTCCAGGCATAACTCAAGAACTTCTTGAAGATTTTTGGTGAGCTCATCCAGACTGGCTCCCTGCGTATGAGCGCCAGAAATTCCTGGAACAAATCCTACATATAACCTGGTTTCGGGGTCCCATTCTATATAGGCAGTAAACACTCTTTTAGCCATCATTACTCTCCTTTTCAAGTTTTATATTCGGTATAAAAGGCGCTATTGCCAGGGCACCCAGCTCAACTTCCGTAATTTTTAACCCTGGCGTTTAGGAAAGTTTAGCATGATCCCGAACAAAATTCAACGCTGATGCAATTATCCTCAGAGCAATTCGAAAATTTTCTCCAGGTCCGCGGCGCGAAAAGCATGCACATCCTCCGGGCAGCACTGCTGCACCTGCTACAAACCCCCTATTTCGACACTCTCCTATACCCCCATCAGAACAGGGCGTTGAGGCGGCCACACATCCGCTTCCGAGAGAGTTTTAGCCGCTGCTTTTGCCCGGGCGGCAGGCGCCACCCACCTGCTGATCCAACGGTAGCGTAACCACAATCTATTCCAGTGACCTAAGCTTCGCAGTGTCGGCACCCTGGACTGGTGCCGCCGGGAACTGCTCACACTCCCAACTGACCGCACAGGAACGGCTCTGGCTATCTGTCTGTGAGTCTTGGATCCTGATCGTC
The DNA here is from genome assembly GCA_040755215.1 of Bacillota bacterium. Classification (GTDB taxonomy): domain Bacteria; phylum Bacillota; class Desulfotomaculia; order Desulfotomaculales; family Nap2-2B; genus JAIMBK01. The sequence continues at coordinate 1,136 of JBFMBG010000148.1, forward strand.
CGCGAGGTCCTTCACCTGACCTAAAATCTATTGGCCGCAAAAATGGCGATCTCTAACCCTCTAAGTTCCAGTAAAATTCTGTATAAGGGGCTACTGTTACCCCCCAGTAATCTGCTTAATTGGGTAATTTCTTCGCCAATCTTGCTTGTCATTTCCACATTAAAAGATGGATTGAGTATTTGATTCTCGAGCATGTTATACCGGCCAGATTGGTCTTTATAAAATGGAGCCTTATCAAATATCAAATAATTCTTTATATAATTGTTGAGCCGTGCATGAAGGAATGTCCAGTTCTCAATCTTTTCTACAAATGAGTTGTATTCCTTTTCATCTACAAAGCCATAATCACCAAAATTAAATATATGCTTCTCTATTTTAGGAAAAATATGTTCCTTTGGCAATGTTTCTCTTTCCAAATAAGGACATTTATCCTCCCAATCAACCGCGACCGCCAGGCTTTTGCCGCGCCGCGGCAGGGTCCGTCCCGCCCGGTCAGTCAGGTGCCTCATCGTACCGGGTTCAGTCAAGCATCCTGGCTATGTGTCCGTGTCCTTTGCGCTGCGCGAAGTCGGCTGCCGTTTCCTTTTTGGCGTTCTGGCCCTGGAGTCTGCCCCGTTGATAATCGAGAAAATCGTCCCGCGCCGCAGCCCTTAGCAACTTGCCGACCATGTCTGCCGCCCTCCCGTCCTGATTGTTGCCGGTTGACCCGGATGAGACGCGTCTGCGCCGGTACCGCGCACGGCCGAACTGCAAGGACCCGGTCTTCTCTCAATTAAGTTCCGGGTTGACCCTGGAACCGGATTCCATACTCGGCGGCCAGAGCCTCCAGCCTCTGCACGTAGCGGCGCTCTGCAGCGCGGGCCTCGGAGAGGAGCCTGTTGGCCGAGGTGATTTTGGAATAATCCCCATTATCGATGGCCGCTACTATTTCAGAAAACGCCTGCAGGTTCAGGTTGAGCCCTTTGATCAGCTCTTCGTGGACCTCGGCAAACTCCCTGTCGATACCTACGGAAAGGGTCTCCGCACTTTCCGCCAGGGAGTTGGTCCTGGGCATGAAATACTCAAGGACGCGTACGCCGAACTCAACGTCGCTGATCTGGCCCGTGGCCGACTGCTGCCGTAAGCCATCCCACTCCCCGGCGAGTCTCTGCATTTGGGCCAGGATCGGCCCCACGCTCTCCAGGTAAGCCTCCAGCTTCCTGGCCTTTTTCGCTCTCTCCGCCTCGACCTGCGCTGCGACGTTCCCGGTGTCCACCTTTGCCACCTCGCCCGAAGGCCGGGCCGTGGCACCCGGGTTCTCCTTCTCCACCGTGACGCTCCCGCCGGCCGGGGACTCCGTGCGTTTTGGTGCACTTCCGCAGCCCGCCATCGCCAGCCCGAGAACGCACAAACATACCATGAATCCGACCGTCACACGCTTCTTCCCCATAACTTTTCCCTCCCTGCCTGTCTTGTTTTGCTCTCAGGATAGCAGGAAAGAGGGACACGCTTGTGTCCGTGGTACCATGAATTAAAAAAATTCCTATGAAATTTCAATTAACCGTCAACCTTCCCTACCACAGGCAAAGCCGGCCTTCTCCTTTTCCACCATCGGACACCTCGTCTTAATCGTCTAAAACGGCGGCAGGGGTCTCCCCGGCATCCTCCCTGTATAAGCGCAGGGTTTGTTCCAGGTTGTCCGCCAGTGCCCGGCGCAGCCAGTCCGGCTCCAAAACCTCCAGCGAAGAGCCCCACATCATCAGCCAGGGGATCATTTCCTGGGCGCCCGTCACCCGAAACCGCACCTCCAGCCCGCCGTCCGGCAGATCAGTGGTGGCCTGGCTTTCGTGGTAGCGGGTGACCCGGAATTTCTGCGCCAGGCCGGGGGCAACCCGCAGGCGGACCGTTACCGGCGGGTCCGGCTCTGCTTCCGTCCACACGCCCCAGGCGTTGCCGTACGCTGCCTTTAAAGAAAAATCCGGAGGAATGGTATAAATGCTGTTTTCGATGATCTCCAGGCGCCCGATGTGGTCCAGCCGGAAGACGCGCCGCTCGCCTGCTTCCCCGCAGCGGCCCACCAGGTACCAGACGTTGTGGCGGCAGAGCAGCCCGTAAGGTTCCAGCTCGCGGGTGGTCGATTTACCGTCGTACGAACGGTGGTAGACAAAGCGCACTTTCTTTTTGTGCCGCAGCGCAAAGAGAAGCTTTTCGAGCAGGTTTAAGTTTTGCCGCGGGCTTACCGGGCCATAGCCGGACACGTAGACGTATTTTTCGATTTCGCGCCGCACCAGGTACCAGCCGGCCATTTTTTGCAAAATACCCTCCAGAACTAACTTCATGATTACTTCAAACTGGTCGGGCAGAAGGTGTCGCTGCTGCGGGTAAAGGCTTAACGCCGTGAGCAGCGCCAGGCCGGGGTCGAGGCGCGGGCCGGCGTGAAGGTCGCGGGTAAAGACGTAAACCGCCTGGCCGCCCCTTTTCCTGACCGCGATCGCCCGCTCCTCCGGTGCCTCTTCTTCCCGGTCGTAAGCAAGGGGGTCGAAAAGAAGGTTAATCCGCCTGATCAGCCGGTGGATGGTTTTGTCGGCAGGCTCCCGGTCTTTTACTTCCCGGTAGGCCTCCTTTAAATCATCGAGGGTGGCGCCGCCGGAAGGAGTTTT
>JBFMBG010000149.1:0-3743 GCA_040755215.1 Bacillota bacterium
TGCCGACTTGCTTAAGCCGCCGCTTTTTAAATTCTGTTCACGCCGACCAGAATCAACGTCACCCCCAGCAAGATCATCACCATGGTAGAAGGCGCAAGCCGGTCGGCCAGGCTCACCAGACCTATGGTGGTGGTGGTGAGCAAGACGGTGGGGCCGACCAGGGCCAACAGGCAATTAATTTTAAAGGCCGTTTCCACCCGGTTAAAATACAGCATTAAAAGAGCGGCACTAAATTCAATGGTGGCCGATAAAATGCGTAAACCGGCCATTAAAAAAACAGCCCGTTCAAATAAAAAGAACATTTATAAACTCCTTCCAGAATTAACTTCTGGCATACCCTGCTTCTGTTGCCTACTATTTCATATGAAGCACAGTGAGCAGAAATGCATACCTTCCGGAAGAAAGGAAAAAATGTTCATGTACTTAAACTGTTTAGTTTGTCTTGATGAAGGGACTTATGCCTGATGAGCAAACAGAACGACGTGAACGAAGTGTTTAAACCCTCCGTGCTGGCCGCTTTAAGCAGCGTTCCTTTTATCATGGTGCTGGGCAACTCCCTGCTCATCCCGGTGCTGCCGGCGATAAAAAACGCCCTGCACCTTACCCAGTTTAAGGTCAGCCTGCTGATCACCCTGTTTTCCATTCCGGCCGGTTTAATCATCCCCCTGGCCGGCTTTCTATCCGATCGTTACGGGCGCAAGCAGGTAATTATCCCCTCCCTCGTCCTCTACGGCCTGGGCGGAGTAGCGGCCGGCTTAACGGCCATCTTTATTCAGCAGGTAACTTACCCGCTCATTCTGGGCGGGCGGATCCTGCAGGGCATCGGTGCCGCCGGGACGGCGCCCATCGCCATGGCTCTTTGCGGCGATCTTTTCACAGGCAAATGGCGCTCCCAGGCATTGGGCATAATTGAGGCCGCCAATGGCTTCGGAAAAGTAGTCAGTCCTGTTCTGGGTGCTCTGTTGGGCTTAATTGCCTGGTACGCCGCTTTTCTTTTTTTTCCCCTGGCCGTGATTCCGGCAGCGGCCGGAATGTGGCTGCTGGTCAGGGAGCCCCGGACAACCCGGACTACCCAGAACATAGGCCAGTATCTTCAGTCTTTTGCCGGGGTTTTTGAAAAGAGGTCGGTGATGCTGCTCACTTCCTTTTTTGGAGGGATGATGGCCCTGCTCCTTTTATTCGGGGTGCTTTTCTTTTTATCCGAACACCTAGAAACCGTTTTTCATTACAACGGCATCCGCAAAGGAGCCGCTTTAGCCATCCCGGTTTTATTCATGTGCGCAACGTCTTACGCTACCGGCACATTGATTAAAAAGAAGGCGCGGTTGATGAAATGGCTGGTGGTCGCCGGCCTTGCTTTGATTGCCGCCTCCCTGGCGGCGCTGGGCATCCGGCAACAAACCTTTTTTTTCTTCGTGGCCATTTCCCTTGCCGGCGTCGGCACGGGGCTCACCCTGCCCTGCCTGAATACAATTATCACCAGTTCTACGGCCAGCGCAAGGCGGGGGCTGGTGACCTCCCTTTACGGCAGCGTTCGCTTCTTCGGCGTGGCTTTTGGCCCACCGCTCTTTGGCCTGCTGATGGGCAAGGGAACGCCGTTAATGTTCTGGAGCGGAGCCGCCCTGGCCGCCGGCGCTTCCCTACTGGCGGCATTTTTCATCCGGAGCAAGGACATCACCATCGGCAGTGAAAAAGCTCAAGCCGAGCGGCTGGGACAAGACACAACCAGCGAAACGCGGCCGTTTTTGGGTTTAAGCCCCGCCCGCAAACCAATTAAATAAAGCCAGTTATGCCTGTTATTGCTACATTTTCCATGGTCACTTCCTTCTTCGGCGTTGAATAACTTAGAGCATAGGCTTTCCCTTGCCGATAAGTAAAAAATAAACGGAGGTGTCAGAAGAATTTAAAACTTGGGAAAGGAGTTCAAAGGCATGGATCGTCAGGCACCGGTCAAGACATGGAAAGATATTCTGAGTTTTCCCCTGGGAAGCAGGCAGCAAAAACCCAGGAAACAGGGCTTGACCATGATTATCGACAAAGGTTTGGGCCTTGGAGATACAAGGGATCTCCTTCACTTATGCGGTCAGTACATTGATTTTTTTAAGCTCGGTTTCGGCACATCAGCCTTATATACGCCGGAAATCTTAGAAGAAAAAATTCAGTTAGTTAAATCCTTCGGGATTGAAATTTACCCCGGCGGCACGTTTTTAGAGGTAGCTATTTTACAGAACAAGCTGGCGGAATATTTATATACGGCCAGGGGGCTGGGCTTTACGGCCATCGAAGTTTCCGACGGCACAATCACCCTGGATAGCGAGGTGAGAGAAAAAGCAATTATCATGGCTGCCCGGTTGGGTTTCCTGGTTTTAACAGAAGTGGGCAAAAAAGACCGCGCGGAGCGCCGGACACCTTACCAGTTGGCCAAACAAATCAAACAAGATATGGCCAACGGAGCCTTCCGGGTGATTCTGGAAGGACGCGATTCCGGAATCAACGCCGGCATTTACAACGAGCAGGGTTGTTTTTTGCATTGCGAACTGGAAGAACTGCTCTCCGCCATTGACGACCCTCAATTGCTGATCTGGGAGGCGCCGCTGAAAAGCCAGCAACAGGAACTAATCTTAAAATTTGGACCGGACGTCAACCTGGGAAACATCCCGCCGCACGACGTTATGGCACTGGAAGCCTTGCGGGTGGGGCTGCGCTCGGATACCCTCAAGGCAGTATTGAATTGCCAAGCAGGATAGTGGGCCGGTTCATTCCCGTTTCTGTCGCCGCCCTGCTCCCCGCAAAAGAGCCTGTTCTATCAAAAGACAATCCCCATGGCAGTTGTTGTCAGAACAACTGCCATATTTTTCTTCTTACCGGCATATATTTTTAAAAAAACTCGTCTTTGGCGAAGAGGGAAATTTATGTCCGGCGTAAATATGCTGGTTATTTTATTGCTCATCGGAATTATCGCCCGCTCCAATTTAATTGCCACGGCGGCCTGTATCCTGTTGATCCTGAAGTTCTCCAATTTAAATTTTATCTTTCCCCTGCTGGAAAGACGCGGCCTTGAACTTGGCCTGCTTTTTTTGCTGCTTTCCATCCTTGTTCCGGTGGCCACCGGCAAAATTACCGAACGGGAAATGCTTTACAATTTGATCAGCCTGCCGGGAATTCTGGCCATCGTCAGCGGCGCCCTGGCCACCTGCTTAAACAGCGAAGGCTTAAAACTACTGCAGGTGGAACCGGAAATTATTTTTGGCCTGGTTGTGGGGTCGATTTTCGGAATCACTTTTTTGGGCGGGATACCGGTGGGTCCCCTGATGGCCGCCGGCCTGGCAGCATTTTTCTTAAACGTGATTACCTGGCTTAAACATTAATTGACCATCAAAGCAAAAAAGATAACATAATGTTTTTGAACAACTCCATAGGTAACGTTACCGGGTAAATTTGGCCTTCCTGCTCATCGCGCCGGTAGGGCAGGCCCGGAAACAATCTCCGCACCGCAGGCATTTACCGTCATCAAGTGCATATTCACGCGCCTCCCGAACATAAATTGCCCCATTTGTGCATACCCACTCGCAAGTTGCGCAGGTCATACACTCTCCGCTCCTTTTGCTGATTACCAGGATGGCGCAGTCCGGGCAAAACTCCTGACAAACGCCGCAGGACACGCATTTGCCGGCGTCTACCTCTGCCACGGGCAGGTCATAGGCCCCCAGCACATCCGACCAGCGGAGCGCCTTCATCGGGCA
>JBFMBG010000150.1:0-3737 GCA_040755215.1 Bacillota bacterium
AACCCTCCGTAAGAAAAATGAAAAGTTTGATCTTGCTCTTTTGAATTACAAAGGTACTTGACGAGTCTGGCCGCGGTTCATCTTTTGGTCAACCCGCCGGGAATTTTTTTCCGACGACTGACTCTGATGACCGACGACCGATTCAGGCATTCATCTTGCTCTGTTTAGTTTTCAAGGAACAGATGCGACGTATAAAATACGTCGCACGGGTAATCCCACATAATATCTTATTAAAAAATTCTTTTTTTGTCAAGGAGTCCGCTTGTACTTACACAAAAAGATTTCTGGCAAAAATACCCGTTGCCGCCTTTTTGCCGACAACGTCATTTATGTTACCATCAGGAAATACCGTTGTCAATACCTTTTTCAAATAAACCAAAATATTAGCTGCCGGATAATTAGTTGACGCCCAGGTCGTTTAAAGCTTTTTTGGTTGCCAGGATGAAATCGGCCAGCTTTTGGGAGGCGAAGCCGATGTTCCGGTGTTCAACCAGCTGAAAAGGCATTACCAGTTTTAAACGATATTTCCCGGTGGCTTCTACTTTGGGCAGTTCCCGGACCAGCATTTCCCCCAGTTCCGATTCAATTTTTCTTTTCTGCTTTAAGAGCGGTAAAAAAACCTGATTTTTCTGACCATCCATCACCAGGTCAAAAACCAGCAAATCCCGATTCTGGTAAGGCCCCTTGCGCGGCCTGGTTCTGCCTACCCGGTAATAGATGTGTTTACTTTCCAGAACCTTAAGACACCGCCACGAACTCTTCAAACCCAGCCACTGCTCCGCGGAAGGGTAGATCATTTTGACCCCCCGCGCCAGGAGGATTTCCCGGGCCCGGGCCAATACTCTCTCAACAAAATCCTCAAATTTGAGCGATTCGCCGGAGGCAAACTCTTCTTCCGCTTTCCCTTGCTCCACCCGTAACCAGTGTTCAAAGGAGTTTAGTATTTTTTCATAGCTGTTTTTCTTGTATTCCTTCAAAAACGCTTCCTTTTGCTTATTGAAAAAATCGACAAACTCTCGTTCCAGCATGTTCCTCTTCCTCGCTTAAAGAGTCTTGCGGACACTAATTACGGATTCCGGGCTGCGCTTGCCAAAAAATTTAATGCGAAAAGATTTTCCCGCTGAGCGTGGATACTTCGGAATCTTCTTCCTGATGATCGTCCGTTTTTAATTCTTCCTGCCGGTCACGCCCGCGATTCCGGCTGTTTTTCAGGAGTATTTCCGCCCTGTACATTTCGGCGCGAAAGAATGGTTCTTCCAGGGCCTTCATGAGCCACCGGTGAATTTTTTTCGGGGAAACCATGGGGCAACACTCCTTGCTTTCCTTATCGTTTAATGAATTTCCAGAGCCTCTTGCGAACTCTGCGGAGCTGCTTTTCTAAACAGGCGGAAAAGCTTGTTCAGGTAGTTGAAAAGCAAATCGATAACCAGGCCCGCGGCCAGAGCGATATATATCGCCAGAATACCGTACAGCGGGCCGTTAGTCTTGGCCATGGCCCGCTCCAGCCCGACCAGGCCCACCGGGCGGGCGGCAAAATTGTTTTTTGCCTCCCCTAAAATCTTGCCGTTGGCAACATCAACGGCATAAACCGAGACCAGGGTTTCTCCAAAGGCAACCGAAGCGGGCAAGGGGACGGAAACCCGGAAGCGATTGCCGCTTTTTTGGACGGCGTTTTCCCTGACGGCGTACAGGTTATCCCGCTGATACAGGTTAATCAGGGCGTCGAGGTATTCTTTGCCCGCGTCGCCCGCGAGCAGGCGCAGCTGATTGCCGCTAATTTCCTTAACCCTACAGGCGTCACGCACGGCCTGGAAGTTCTGGTCGACACCCATTTCGGCCCGGAGCCCGGCAGGGAGATCGTTAATCTTCCGGGAGGAGAAGATCTGGTACATTTTCGGAATCCCTTCCACTTCCGCCTGGGCAACGTTCATCCACAAAAAACCAGCCTTACCCTTTCTGGTTAAGTTCACGTTCCGGGCCGGGGAAACCACCTTGATGAAGACGTCGCTGCCCTCCGGAACGGTTCCGGTCAGCTCCACCGCCTGCCCCCGGAAATCCAGGCCCACGTCAATTTCTTTCGGCGCCACGGCAACCGTTACCCCGGCGGCCAGGGCCGGCGGAGCACCCCCGGCAAACGTGAGGAGAACAGTTAGCAAACCCAGAAGATATCGGAATGCTTTAATTGTTTTAAAATGCATCTTAGTGTCCTCCTCCCGGGACGATCAAGGATGCCGGAGCGACCAGGAGATCGTGAGCCATCTTGACCATAACACCCAGGACGATCAACGAGAAGATGATCCGCAGTTGCTCTGCCTTGAGCAGGCGGCCGAGGCGCGCGCCGATCTGGGCGCCCACCGCCGAACCAAGCAGGAGCAACAAGGCCAGCAACAGATCGACCGTCTGGTTGATCAAGGTCTGGGACATCGTCACGTTAATAGCGGTGAAAAGCACCGTAAACAGGCTGGTGCCCACGGCTTTCAAGGTGGGGATGCGCAGCAGGTAGATCATGATCGGCAGCATGATAAATCCGCCCCCCACGCCCATCAAGGCGGCCAGCAGGCCAATCAGAAAACCCAGGCCCAGCAAAGCCAGCACGGAACATTTAATCCCGCTGGTCGGGAAATAGACCTCAAGCGGCAGGCGTTGCAGCAAGCCGGGCCGCCCCGGCTCCGGAGCTTCTCCGGGAACGCTTTTTTTACGCAGGGCTTGAAGACTTTCTTGAAACATAAAAGCGCCTACTCCCAGCAACATAACTACGTAGATGATCTTGATCGCGAAATCAAAATTGCCCAGCTGCCGGAGCAGGCGCACCAGATTGGTGCCCACCGTGCCGCCCAACAGGCCGCCCACGATCATCACCAGCCCCAGCTTGAAATCCACGTTCCCGACCCGCCCGTGGGCAAGGGTGCCGGAAACGGAGGCAGCCACGATCTGGTTGGTGTCGCTGGCCGCGGCAACCGCCGGAGGCACTCCGATCATCATGAGCAGCGGGGTGAGCAAAAAACCTCCGCCTACCCCGAACAATCCCGACAAGAGCCCGACCATGCCGCCCAGTCCCAGCAGCAGGTAGGCGCTCAACTGGACTCCCGCCACAGGCAAAAAGATGCTCATTGCCCTCACCTCTGGTTGGCAACCTTAAACTTCCAGCTAACCTGGGACTGTTTGCGTCCGCCGGGCATTTCCGCTCCCACCGCCAGGGCGGGCAGCCCCGGGGCAAAAGCTTCTTCCGGCGCCGGTGCAGACAACTGGAGGTGGTTTCTGATCACCAGGGTCGCGGCGTAATTTTTCACAATCAGGCTGTGGCTTTGGGTGGCCAGGACAAGCAGGGCCAGGAGCAGGAACATCGTCCCGTAAGGAAAGTGTTTAACGTCCGGATCGCCCGGTGTGTATACGTTGCCGCTGGCATCTTTCCAGGCAAAGATCTCCATGGTTTCGGGATCCTGTTCGACAATGGCGTGGCGGGACGGGTTGAAATAGTTCTTGAAAACACTATCCCGGAGAAAAATAACTCCTGCCGCAAAGCTCAACAAGGAGATGACGGCGATTACCACCGCCATATAACTGGAAAACCGTTTCACTTTAACTTCGTTTTCGCCGTCCAGGAACTGGATCAATTCACCCACTTTAATTCTCCTCCCCATCAATTGTTTTTCCGGCGCGAAGGCCGATTGCCCTGAAAAGAAAATTCGCAAAAGCGCCGTGGATGAAGTAAAACACAAGGGCCGTCGCGACCACCG
>JBFMBG010000151.1:0-3701 GCA_040755215.1 Bacillota bacterium
AATGGGCGTGGTGAAGTTGTTGGGGAGGCACATTTTTTAACAACTTGTAAATCATTGTCCCGACGATTTCCCAGTGGGCCAGTTCTTCCGTCCCGATGTCGGTGAGCAGGCCCTTCGTCCGGTTGGTCGGCATGGTGTAGCGCTGGGTTAAATACCGGACGGCGGCGGAGAGTTCGCTATCCGGCCCGCCGTACTTCAGGTTTTATTGTCTGATTAAGGGGGGTTTTCATCTCTTCGATTCGCGATCGTTTCCGGTAGCAATTTCTTTAAAGTGTTTTCGATTGTTGCCAGGAATTGTTTTGCTGCCGCGAGCTGGCCGGACGCTTCTTCTTTGCTGACCAGGTAAAAATCGGTGTAATCTGATGACTCACGTTTTATCCGGGGCTTTACTTAAGTTTCTCCCCGCAGAGCGTTCGACGAGGCCTGTTTTAACGAAATGCTGATTGAAAAGGGAGATTATGCCAGCATGCTTCTTGCTGTCCAGTTGCTTTAGGGCAAGAAGGGCTCTGGCGGCGGCGAACATGGCGTAATACGAACGCCCCAGGGAATCGCTGTACATCCCTGAATTCAAAAGTATCTCCGCCGATTGGAGATGCTCACGCGCTCTCTGCAGCCGGTAGTTGGCCAGGTCAACGTAGTTGCTGGTCACAGCGTCACCCCGTTCCTGGCTATTTCGTGGTAAAACAGAGTTTGATATTCAGCGTTTTTTATAAATTCACTGGTGGAGAGAACCACGGGAGAGATTTTGGAATTGTATTTTAATTCCACGTCCAGAAGGATGTCGCTGATGGTATCAAAAACCTCTTCGTTTCTTTGGTTGACGATAATAAGCACGTCAAGGTCTGATTCATCCCGGAATTTCCCTGTAGATTTCGAACCAAAGAATTTAACGTCCCGTAAATTACCGGCAAGGGCGGCCTTGATCCGCGAAGAAAATTCCCGAAGCGCCTTTTCCTCGACCGGAGTTAAAAATAACACAGATATCTTCACCCTCGCGGGTATTTCTTTAAGGAATTATACCATATCCTGTTAGCGTGAACAATGCGGCAGGTGAAAGACGAAAGACCAACCAGTAGGGATAAAACAACTTAGCGGGGGAAGGCTAACCTTTTAAAGTTCTTGTGCATTCTACGGCTTTTCTATATTTATAACTACTTTCTACAAGGGGAAAACAATGAGAAACATCTCCCGTGGGTATAGACCAGACTGCGCCTTTGGAAAGGAGGTGAAAAGGATGACGTATAATTCACTATTACAACAACTGGACAAGCTTCATCGTCACTGTCGTCAGGGAAGCATTCAAACGCGGCGTCGGTATTACCAAGCGGCGCGGAGATTTCTATTTTTTGTTGCAAGTGAATTTAAATTGCAAAAAATTGCTAATGTTTCGAATAAGCACCTTAAAGCATACGTCACGTATCTAAAGAAGAACGGGAAGAAACCGGGGTATATAGCAACCGAATTAGCCGCTATTCGATTCTATCAGATCAGATTGAGGGCCGGTACGAGTTAACCACTGACAATGCTGAACTGGAGGTCGGCCAGCGTGAAAAAGTTAGCGATCGCTCCTGGAGTGATGAAGAATTTGCAACTATGGTAAAAGTCGCCCAGTTAAAAGGCAAGGATTGGCTGGTTGATGTGTTGACACTTGCTCGCGAGCTGGATCTGCGCATTCATGAGGTGATTCGTCTCTGCACGGCGGACGCTGAGCATGCTCTTAAAAAAGGCGAGCTGCGAGTTAAAGGTAAGGATGGCTTGGTACGGCGGGTACCCCTCACTCCGTTGGCGAAAGATACTTTAAAGAGGACGATGGAACGCAGGCCTCGCGGCGCAAGTCTATTTGTTCCACAAGAAAAAAAGGCCCATCAGATCATTAAAAAAGCGCAGTATTTTATATGGAAGCACCGAATGCCACGCCCCGGGCGGCCGCAACTGACACTTCATGGCGCGAGATATACGTATGCACAGAAGCAGTATCGAGGATGTTTGAACGCTGAAAAAACCAGGGATGAAGCCGAAAAGTACACTGCTCTCCACTTGGGTCATCGCTGTCGCCGTGTAACGAGAACGTACGTAGGTCCTTTTGAAGAAGCCTGAGGATGCATTGAACAGCAAATTATTAATCTGACTTTCAAGTAACAATGGTTAAGCCCGGTACCGTCGGGCTTTTCTTTTGTTTCAGGTGGAAGAAGGGGGAGCATTGCAATCTTTTCCGTTGCCTGATATATTACATTAGCGCAATACCGAAAAACCGAAGGAGGAAATGGGGCAGGCCGGAAGGTTACACCCCGCTTTTTGTGAACATTTAAGACGAAGTTATTGCCAAAGGAGCCGCCTTTATTACCGCCGCGCGCTTCGGCGTCGACATTGGAGAAGTAAGCTTTTTGATTACGTTGCCGGCTGGGCCGGAGATATGGAGAAGGTCATCGCCTGGGGCGAGGCGGTGCAGAAGATGGCGAGGGAACTCATCGACCGGGTGCAGAAAAAGTATCCGCCGGGAAAAAAGCGGCTTGAAAGGAGGGGGCAGGCGTTGTATAATTTTAAAAAAGGAAGTGCCCGGATGAACGGCATTAATCGTACTAATGACTACGCTTTCAAACGCATCTTTGGCTCCGAGGAAGGCAAGGAAGCACTGCTGGGCTTTCTCAACGCGGTCCTGAAACTCCCTCCGGGAAGGGAGTTGGCCGACCTGGAGCTTATAGACCGGGAGCTGGACCCGGAATACCTGCTGGACAAAGCCGCCCGGCTGGACGTGCTGGCGAAAACGGCCGCCGGGACGCTGGTCAACATCGAGGTGCAGATCGCCAACCGGTTCGACATCGACAGGCGGACCCTGTTCTATTGGGCGAGGCTGTACCAGGGCCAGCTAAAGGCGGGCCAGGGGTTCTCGGAACTGCGTAAAACCATCACCGTCAACGTCCTGGGGTTTGACTGGTTTCCCGACGAACGCTACCACCACGTTTTCCGCCTCCGGGAGGATGAGACTGACATGCAACTAAATGATCACCTGGAAATCCACTTTCTCGAACTGAAGAAAGTAAGAAAGCGCGAATGGGAGCCGGATAACCCCCTGGAAGCCTGGCTGATGTACTTAAACAACCTGGAAGGCGAGGAATTGCAGATGATCGCAGAGAAAAACCCCGCGATCAAAAAAGCCCTGACCATCGAGGAAATCTTCAAGAAGAGCGAGCGGGAGCGCCGCCTGTACGAGTTACGGGAAAAGGCGATCCGGGACGAGATTTCCATGATGGCGGGGGCAAAAGAGGAAGGTAGGGTGGAAGGCAGGTTAGAAACAAAACAAGACGTGATCGTCAAATTCATGGAAACCAGGTTTAAAACCGACCCTGCGGAAATTTACGAAGCAGTGCGGAATATTACCAATCAAGATGTTCTCGACAATGTTTTAACCAAACTTTTCGTTGCCAATTCTCTTGATGAAGCGCTTGGAATAATTTCAAACGCGGTAAATTAGGTCATAGACCCGTAGCGCTATCAGTTTTAAAGGTTCCTGGAAAATTTGGTTTTACACTTAGGACATTTGTCCGGTTAAAAAACTCCATGTATCGCAGTATTTCTTTGTTTTTTGGGCATCCCCCCTTGGATTGGTTTAAATATTTCTGTTGGTTAGAGGTTGCCGGTATAGCGGGATGGAAGGAGCCCGTAGGGCGACTGGAATCCCGCTATACCGGGCGGCGCGGCAG
>JBFMBG010000152.1:0-3647 GCA_040755215.1 Bacillota bacterium
AAATGACCTGCAAATGGGCGTGCTGCCCCTGTCCGCCGGCACGCTGAGCGGCGGCCCCGGTACCCCGGCCGCGCCCCAGCAGTCCCAGCCGCCCGTGCAGCAGCCGGCCGCTCCTTCTCCGGGAGGGGTAACGGTCCTGCTCAACAGCCGGCCGCTCTCCTTCGACCAGCCGCCGGTGATCGTCAACGACCGGACCATGGTCCCCTTACGGGCCATTTTCCAGGCCCTGGGCGCGCAAGTGAACTGGGACGGCGCCACGCAGACGGTAACGGCGACCAGAGGGGACACGGTGATCATCCTGGTCATCGGATCTCCCACGGCTTTTAAGGACGGTGAGACGGTGACCCTGAGCCAGCCGGCGCTGCTGCTGGGCGGCCGCACCATGGTGCCCCTGCGCTTCGTCAGCGAGGCCCTGGGCGCGCAAGTGAACTGGGACGGCGCCACGCAGACGGTAACCATTTTACATTAATTCCGGTTGTCCATTGACCGGTAGCCGGGGGCCGGCCAAAAACCGGCTCCCGGCAGAAAAAGTACAGCTCCAAAGAATTGAGGTAGGAGGTTTAATGATCATGTTCTGTCCTCGATGCGGTAAAAAGGCATCCGCCGGGGCCCGGTTCTGTACACAGTGCGGGACGCCCCTGCCGGCGGAAGTTTCCGCTGGTGGGACAGCCCCCACCGGAGCAGATGCCCCAATTCCCACTCCTTCTGCGGGGAGCGGCCCGTCATCAGCGGAAACCTCGTTAACCGCCCCTGAAGGGATGGATAGTCCAGATAACGCGGGTATCACCGCTTCTTTCGCCGGCGTCACCCCCGTCCCCGAAGGCGCGCCCCCTGCTTCGGCGTCCAGGGGCCTCCCCGGTGCGAAGCAGGTTCCCGCCGCCGGAAAAGAAGCTTCTGTCCGCGGGGAGAGCCCGCCCGCCGGCCCGGCTGCGGCCCCGCCCGCCGGAAGAGGGGCGGCGCCTCCCGGCGCGGGCGTTTCCACCGCGGGCTTGTTTTTCCGGACGCTTCCTTACGTTTTCCTGCGCATCCTGGTTTATCTCCTGTTCGGTCTGGCCCTGATCGTCTTTTTCGGCCTGATGGGCGGCATCGGGTACTTTATCGCGCGCCTTTTCCAGGGAGCGGGACTGCCGCTGGCGGTGGTGGGCCTGATCGCCGTCATGGGTGCCTGGGCGCTGACCGCACTGGCGCAGCGCTATTTCCTCTACCTGGTGAAGATCGCCCACGTGGCCGTGATCACCGAAATTGTCACCAAAGGGGATCTGCCGGCCGGAACCAACCAGGTGGCCTACGGCAAAGAAAAAGTGCTCAAGCACTTCGGCAGCGCCAGCGCCCTGTTTCTGGTCGACCAGCTGGTCGCCGGCACGGTGCGCCAGGTGCTCAACTGGCTCACCCGCCTGGCCGGCTGCCTGGGGAACGTCCCGGGCCTGGGCCTGGTGATCGGGGTCCTGCGCCGGATCTTAAGCCTGGCCGCCAATTACATCGACGAAGCGGTGATGAGCTACATCCTGACCCACGAAGAAGAAAACGTCTACCAGGCGGCCTGCGACGGCGTGGTGCTTTACGCCCAGAGCTGGCGGCAGCTTTTAGGCACCGCCACCTGGTGCGTCGTTTTCGTGGCCGGCATCTGGGTGGTCAGTTTCCTGGCCGTACTCTTCCCCCTCCTGGGGGTGGCCCGGGCGCTTACCCCGGAACCTGCGCTGCAGGCCCTCTACGGGTTTGTGGCCCTGCTGGCGACCTTCGTTTTCGCCAACATCGTGAAGTGGGCCGTCGTCGACCCCATGGCCACCGTGGCCATGATCGTCAGCTACAACCGCGCCGTCGCCGGGCAGGCGCCCGCCCACGACCTGCGGGCGACGCTCGCCAACGTTTCCGGCAAGTTCCGCCAACTGACGCAAAAAGCTGCCGCACCCCCGCCAGCGGCGGCCCCCGGGGGGCGGCCGGTGGCCGGCTAGTTCAACCATAGCTATACATCGATGCTGCCACCGGCGGCTGCCGGCAAGGAGTGCGTCAAATTGAACGGAAAACAGAGAGGGCAGGTGGTCTTTCGGTGGATGCCCCTTATGACGTATTTCCGGGCACAAAAAGGATACTGGATGCAGTACCGGCGGAAACCGTTTGTTTTTATGCGGCGCTTTGGCGGAGCCAGGCGGTTTTTCTGCTGCTCTTGCTCCTGGCCTCCCTTTCGTGCGCCGGATGTGACCCCGGGCAGGAAAAGGCCGTTCCGGCAAAAGAGCCGGGTCTTTCCGCCCGGGAAGCATTCGCCGTTGCCTGGCCGGAGGCTCAACGGTGGAATACGGACGCCAGGCTCTGCCGGGTCTGGGGCGGTCCGCTGGATGACGGCGGCCGGTCCGGGGAATGGTATTTTACCTTTTACAGGCCGCCGGGACCGAAAGGTTTATTACCCCCGGATCGGATCAGGGTCCACATAGCCGGAGGCAAAGTTGCCGGAACGCGCAACAAAGATATCCCTAACTTTTCCCGGCCCGAACCTTCCAAAGCGGGGGTGCCCTGGCTTGTCGATTCGACTGAGGCGGCGGGTTCAGCCCGGGAGCGCGGCGTTGTGCTCAGCGGCGGCCGCAACAGATGCGTCGCCAGCCTCTACGTGCCGCAAAGGGAAGGTGAGGGTGTCTACGCTGCGCACTGGACGTGGGAGCTGCAAACTATGTACGGAACAGTAATGAAAGCAAAATATGTCATCGACGCAACCACGGGTGATTTTCTGGGGCCGACTACCCCGCCGGTTCCCGGAAAGGTCAGCGGGGACGTCCCCGGGAACTGCCGCCTGGGTGAGGAATTGGAAATCGTTTTCCGCATGCGGCAATACGGTGAGAAGACTACAGTCACCGGAGGGAGGGCGTGGGTCAGGGTCAATGACTGGAGCAAGTCCGATTTAGGCGGTGAGGGTAAGGTACAGTGGTCGCTTCTTAAAGTGAATCTGACCGTTCGCGGCGATGCCGGCAATAAAGGATTTCCGCTTAATTTCGCCGGGACGGGACCGGACCTGGCCCCCTGGTACTTCATTGTGGACGCCGAAGGCAGGACCTATGAAGAGGACCGCCGGTTGAGCGAAAAGTCAAACCGGGATCGGCCCCGGACGCTGGGGGAAGTCCCTGTTCAGGCAACGGCGGCAAATACTTTAAATCTAGCCTTCGTAGTGCCGAAAGAGATTGCCGCCCCCAGGCTGTGGGTCCAGTGGTTCAGTTTGGACGGGAATATAGAAACGGCCGTTATAGACCTGGGACAAAGCACTGATTAAGGTAAGGAATTAAAACTGACCCGCGGCTGCTGGCTGGCCGGCGACCGTTTCTTTTACTTTTTCTCCGCCGCTTCCGGGAAAGGGCCGCCAAAGTTGTGGAAGCCGGATACGGGCAGCGGAAAGGTCGAGCCCGCGCAGGTCTAAAAATGAGCGCTCCCGGCGGTGAACGGGCAACCGCCGGCTGCAGAATAAAGAGGTGTTTTACCATCCGGGAGCCGGCAATGCCCGGCTCCCGGTAAAAAATAGATGACAGCGCCGCGGGATATGCCAGACCCGACCCCTTATCCTACTTTAAAACTTCTATAACCTCCTTGCTCACCGGATCCAGAATTACTCCTTTTTTCACGAGCTTACCATTTTCATTCAGGAGTGTATGGAAGTTCATCACTGC
>JBFMBG010000153.1:0-3640 GCA_040755215.1 Bacillota bacterium
TTCCGCCGGGCAATTCATTTTTTGCCGCCGGGGGCTTTTGCGCAAACGGCAGCACCTTACTCTTTTTCCTTTTTCTTTTCTCTCCGGCCGGTTTAACCTCCCGGCCGGGCTGGTCTAAAGGATCGTCCACCGTTAAAAGATCGTCGGGAATTTCTTCTAAAAAACGCGAAGGTTCGTTAAACCGGGTAGCTCCGTAAAGGGTGCGCTGCCAGCAGCGGGTAAGGTAAAGGCGCTGTTTGGCCCGCGTAATTCCTACGTAACAAAGGCGGCGTTCTTCTTCCAACTCCCCCTGGTCGAGAAGCGAACGGGAATGGGGAAACACCCCTTCTTCCATCCCGATTAAAAAAACCACCGAAAATTCCAGGCCTTTCGCGCTGTGCAGGGTCATCAGAACGGTCTGGTCCGCCTTTTGATCGTAGTGGTCAACATCGGAATACAGGGCCATTCTCGCCAGAAACGCGCCCAGCGTCCGCTCTTCCTCCTCCCGGTCGAATTCCTGAGTTACCGATAAGAACTCCTTTAAGTTCTCCTGCCGGGTGCGGGATTCAACCGTGTTTTCCAGAAGCAGTTCCCGCCAGTAACCGGTTTCTTCCAGGACTTGTTTGGTTATTTCGGTTACGCTCAAGCTGCCGAGGTTTCCCTGAAGCCGTTGGAGGAAACCGGCCAGCTCAAGGCAGGCCCTTTTTACTTTCGGCGTCAGGTCCGGGATTCTCTCGGCCTGCGCCAGGGCGTGCAGCACCGGAAGATTTTCCCCGGCGGCAAAAGCGCAGATCCTGCGGAAAGAAACTTCGCCAATTCCTCTCCGCGGTACGTTAATTACTCTGGCCAGGCTCAACACGTCCGCCGGGTTAACCAGCAGGCGCAAATAGGCCAGTAAATCTTTAATTTCCTTGCGTTCGTAAAATTTCAGGCCGCCTACCATGGTGTAGGGAATTCCCCGGTGCAGAAATACTTCTTCCACCACCCGGGACATGGCGTGGGTACGGTAAAGGACGGCAAAATCACTGTATTTTAAGCCTGCCATCCGGCGCAGGCGGATGATCCGGTCGGCCACAAATTCCGCTTCCAGATGCTCGTTGTCCCCCAGGTGCACCACCACCGGCGCCCCTTTGCCGGCGGCCGTCCAAAGGCGTTTTTCCTTCCGCGCGCGGTTATGCCGGATGACCTGGTTGGCCGCGTCGAGGATCGTCTGGGTGGAGCGGTAGTTTTGCTCCAGTTTGATTACTTGCGCGTCCGGGTAATCTCTTTCAAATTCCAGGATATTGCGGATATTGGCGCCGCGCCAGCCGTAAATGCTTTGGTCCGGGTCACCCACGACGAAAACGTTGCGGTGGACTCCTCCCAGCAGCTTCACAAGAACGTACTGGGCGTGGTTGGTGTCCTGGTATTCGTCCACCAGGATATAGCGAAACTTGTTCTGGTAATAGGAAAGGACGTGGGGGTTGTCCTCAAACAGGCGCACAGTCAACATGATTAAATCATCGAAGTCCAGCGCGCAGTTTTTTTCTAATTTTTCCTGGTAAAGGGCGTATACCTTCGCCACTGTGCGCCCAAAAAGGCTCCGGGCGCCTTCGGCACATTTCTCCGGGTTAATCAGTTCGTTCTTCGCCCTGGAGATGGCGGCGCCAAAGGAACGGGGCGAATACTTTTTTTCATCCAGGTTTAATTCCCGCAAACATTCTTTTAACAGGGTCTGCTGGTCGTCGTCATCGTAAATCACAAAGTTTTCGTAATAACCCAAAAAGCAGGCCTGCTTTCTTAAAATCCGGACGCAGGTGGCGTGAAAAGTCCCGATCCACAAATCCCTGGCCACCTCCGGCACAAAGGCGGCGACCCGCTCTTTCATTTCTCCCGCCGCCTTATTGGTGAAAGTAATGGCCAGAATATTATGCGGAGAAACCTTTTTCTCTTTGAGCAGATAAGCTATCCGGGTGGTCAGCACCCTGGTTTTGCCGCTGCCGGCTCCGGCCAGCACCAAAAGGGGGCCCTCCTCATGTTGCACGGCTTGTACCTGCGAACTGTTTAAGCCGGCTAATATATCCATAAAAACGGCCTACCTTCCTCAAAAAATGGATCTTAATTTTTCCCTGGTGCAAAACAAGCGGCAGCCTTTTTCGCAAGCTTCACGGCGGGCCGTTATCTAACCGGTGATGGAAACACGAGTACCGGCCTTCGTGGCAGGCTACGCCGACCTGCTCCACCTTCACCAGCAGGGCGTCGGCATCGCAATCGTAATAGATCTCCCGCACCTTTTGCACGTTTCCGGAAGTTGCGCCCTTGTGCCAGTACTCCCGCCGGCTGCGGCTCCAGAACCAGGTTTCCCTTTCGGCCAGCGTGCGCGCCAAAGACTCTTGATTCATGTAGGCGAGCATGAGGACGGCGCCGGTGTGGATATCCTGAACAATGGCGGGGATCAAACCGTCGGCGTCGTATTTCAGCTGGGGAATTTTAATTTCGCCTCCCGGCAAGCCCATCTTTTAAGTCGCCTCCCTGCCTGATTTTTTTCTTTTACGAAAATTATACCACGACCCTCATCAGGCGGGCAACGTAACTATTTAACGGCACGTTTAAAGACCTGGCGATCGGGGCGCATTTTGCCTTCAAAAGAAAGAAGGCCGGCGCCGGGACGCCCAACTCCGGCAGCGTTTCGTAATACCCCATCCCCTTCGCCAGGAGCAAATCGGCGCAAACCAGGGTTTCGAAAAATTCTTTGGAAACAAGCGAGAGATCGAGCCCCGGCGTATCGCTGCCGGTGGTGATGACTCTTTTAAACTTTTCCCTGATTCCGCTCCGTTCCAGATCCTCTAAAGTCAGGTCGTTTTGGACGGGATTTTCTTTGACCACGTAAATTACTTCGGCAAAATCCGCCAGTTTTTTGACGAGCGGCAGGTCGAAATAACATTCCCCGGCGTTGTCGGCAAAATAAAGAATTGCTTTGTGTTCCCGGGATTTTTTAAATCCCTCCAGAAGGGTGCGAAGATCCTCAATGTCGTTAATTGCAAAGGATACCGGTTTTTGAATTTCTTCCCGAGTCCTGGCGAGGTCAAGAAAAAAGTCAATACTGTTCCCTTTCGCGGCAAAGGTAATTAAAGAAGGGAGGTCGTCTCCCAGGGCCGGCCTGATTTCCTCCGCCAGCTCACGGGCAATTTGCATTTCTTTTTCTTTAACCGTCATAAACGGGTCTCTGTTTTCCGTCGCAGCCCGAATCACCCGCTGCATTTCCCCGGCAATCCGGGTGGGAATCTGGTCGCAGGACAGGTTTTGCGTCAAGTAGGTTAACCCTTTATGGAAAGCCTCTTCCCTTTTTACCCGGTCCGGGGTGGCGAGGCTGGCCGTGCGTCTGGCGAGACCCTCCAGGCAGGGATAACATTCCTTCTGAGCGCGCAAAAAATACACTCCCAACTATATTCTGACGGGGATGCCCTGCTCGCGCAGATATTCCTTTACCTGCCGGATAAAGTATTCCCCGAAATGAAAAATAGATGCCGCCAGGGCCGCGTCGGCCCCGCCCGCAGTCAACCCCTGGGCGATGTGCGCCAGCGTCCCTACCCCGCCGGAAGCAATCACCGGGATGCGAACGGCATCGGCAATCGCGCGGGTCAAAGGAATGTCGTACCCGTCCTTTGTCCCGTCCCGGTCC
>JBFMBG010000154.1:0-3404 GCA_040755215.1 Bacillota bacterium
CTACGACGCTGCTTACCTGGCCCTCGCCGCCTCCAAAAACGTAAAGCTGGTCACGGGCGACCGCCGCCTGTTCAACGCTGTCGGCCCGCATCTCCCCTGGGTCGTCTGGATCGAGGAATGGCAAAGGGAATGTTAACGCTGGCGGAAGGGGCGCAAAGAAATAATAATCCTGAACAAAAATCAGATCCTTTCTCTCACTTTCGGAGAGGCTTTTTCCAGGAGGGTAGCTGTAAACGGCTCGTGCGGTAGGGCATATCGGGTGCCGTGGGCTTGGGCAAGCCACTCCCCGACAAGGCGCTCTCCTTCTTTTAAGACGTTGCGGAACCTCTCTTCGTTCCGAAGTACCCAGTCCGCCCACAGGCGGTGCTGCTCAAAGGGAGAGGACCAGGCGACGTAGCCGGCGCGGACAAGGGGGATAATCCCGCCGTTTACAAGCTTAAACCTGCGGTGCGGCAAGGACGCCGCCGGCAGAGTCAGCAGACAAGCATATAAAAAAGCAAACAAGCAAGAATCAAGCCTGTTACTACAGGCAAGTAGGGACGGCTCTCCCAGACCCCGGTCGCCAGGGTGAACTGGTACGAGGCCACCCGGACCGTCACCATAGAGATGTAAGCCGCCAGCAAAGCAAAGAACCCGGGTTTGCGAAAGAACCCGGGTTCTTTATCTTTTGTGGGCGCGGTCATTGGCTTATTGAGATTTGTCGCTCACCATCTTTGCCAACAACTCTAAAAAGGTGTGGATAGAAGACTTTATTTTTTTGATCGTTTGGGGCAGTTTCTCTATCAGTGGTTCCATTTTTTCCCAGTCCAGCATAAATCCATAGATGTTGCGCTTGAGGTGCCTGAATTTCAGGTAATCGGATAATTCGTTGCCAAATTCTTTTTCGAGTAGCGGAGGCCGCAGGGGTGTTCCGATCGTCATTTGACGAAGAAGCTTTTTATGCCACTGCTCCCCTGAAGGCAGGGATTGATCTACATCTTCGGCAATAATTTTGAAAATATTTTCTACAGCAAGATAAAAATCCTCTAAAATATCGGCGCAGAGCCTGTTTCGAAAAGCAGGGTTTAGTCTTTTTAGCTTTAAAACTTCAGTTAATTCAGCACCCAAACTGTCGATCCGCTGGAGTTCTTCAAAGATTTGCTCACGAACAAGTTCAAAAATCATAACTCAACACCCTCCCACAAGATCCTTTCTCTCACTTTCGGAGAGGCTTTTTCCAGGAGGACCACATCCACTTCAAAAGGGGAAACAATTTCCCAAATATCCCCGTAAAGCTCCAGATAACGCCGTTCATCGGCAAGGCCTTGAATCGCCAGGTCAATATCGGACTGTTCCCAAAAATTACCGCAAACGGTAGAACCGAAAAGAATTATTTTGTCCAGGACATATTTTCTTTTCACTACCGCCGCGGCCTTTTTGGCTTTCGCGTATGCCTTTTGACGGCGGGCTTCCCTTTTGTTCAGATCTCTAATTGCCTGTTTTTGCCAGGCTTCTTTATACCTTTGCTTTTGTTCTGAAGTTAATTCCATAACTACCACTCACTTAAAATATTTCCCAAAACCTAAAAATTAACAGCGCAATTTTCCCGCTTCTTGCCGGGCTTTTTCCAGGTTTAACTTCCAGATTTCCAATCATTGTTTCCACCGCTCGTTATCCGGCACGGGATCGCTCCTTCGGGGGTTATTATACCACAGGTGCCGTAGGGAAAAAAGAGATTAAAATTTCTTCCGCCACTTTTTCTACCGCTTCCAGGTCGCTTTGCAGTTTAGCGATCAGCAGCCGGTAATGATTGCCGTTGATCCCGGTCATATAAAATCACCCCTTCCCGGCGCACCCGGGCGAAAAAGGCCCTTTAAGCAACCTGGAACTGGCCGGAATTGCCCACCTGTTGGAAAACTTTTATACAGCATCGAGGATGTGCTGCTGCGCATTGCCTCCAGGGTAGATAAAAGCCTGCCCACCGGAGAAAAATGGCACAAAGACTTGCTTTTCCGGATGACCTTACGGATACCCGCTATCCGGCCGCCGGTGCTCGACCGCCGGCTTTACGAGGTGCTGGATGAATACAGGCGTTTTCGGCAGCGCAGCCGCCACGTTTACCGCCCACCTATTCCTGACTGGGCAAAAATGAAACACCTGGCAGAAAACATTGGCGACAATTTTCAGGAAACAAAAAGACAGGTCGGGCTCTTTATCGACTTCCTGAATAAGCTTATCGCTTCGCTGGAAGAAGAAGAGGCAGAGGGAAAATAACAAAAAGTCCGCTAAGCGCCAGCGAAGCAAAGAACCCGGGTTTGCGAAAGAAGCCGGGGTCTTTATCTTTTGCGAAATTCCTTAGAGATAAGGGCAGACCAATTTTGGAAAATGCCAGGTTCTGGCGGCGAGAGAGCCAAGCACGTCTATGGCCGGTTCCCCCTTCCGGCCCCGGCATGCGCAGGGTGCCGGCTAAATTTTACACTCGTGCACGAAAATGTGGTCCAGAATCAACCCCGGGGTATATTCGTCCGCGGTTTTAATTTTTTCTGGGCGGCTTGCGGGAATAAAATTTTTGTGGCTACTTGATCTGGTCTTTTCGAAAAGTTATAATGTACTTGCAAAATGAATAGATGAGGTGACCACAATGCAGATACAAAATATAAACATAGCCGAAGCCAAAAAAAACTTGACCAAACTGGTTGCCGGAGTGTTGCGGGAGGAACGGGGGTATGTGATCACCAAACGAGGCAAGCCGGCAGCCTTGATTATGCCCTATCACTATTACGAAGAGATTTGCCGGATCAGCGCACTGCGCAAAATTCTGGCCGTTCGGCAACAGTTTGCCGGGGGAATTACCGCCGAAGAAGCCTATCGGCAGTCCAGGGAGGAATTGGAAAACAGTGCGGCAAATGGTAATTGACGCCGGCGTAGCGGTAAAATGGTTTCTCCCGGCGGAAGAGGGCGAAAAACAGGCTTTAGCTATTTTAGAGGAACATGCGGGCGGAAGCCTGACCATAATTACTCCTTCCCTCTTTTCTTACGAGGTTGCCAATGCTTTGCTGGTGGCCGCCCGGCGCAACCGGATTACAGGGGAAACATACCGCCGGGCCGTGGGATCATTGTTTGAGTTCGCCCTGAATACGCAACCCCTTGAACTATATTGGGAACAGGCATTGAAGATGGCGGCGGACTACCACCGCAGCATCTACGACGCTGCTTACCTGGCCCTCGCCGCCTCCAAAAACGTAAAGCTGGTCACGGGCGACCGCCGCCTGTTCAACGCTGTCGGCCCGCATCTCCCCTGGGTCGTCTGGATCGAGGAATGGCAAAGGGAATGTTAACGCTGGCGGAAGGGGCGCAAAGAAATAATAATCCTGAACAAAAATCAGATCCTTTCTCTCACTTTCGGAGAGGCTTTTTCCAGGAGG
>JBFMBG010000155.1:0-1554 GCA_040755215.1 Bacillota bacterium
CCTTTACCTTACCCGCTGCTGGCAGCGCACCCTTTACGGAGCTACCCGGTTTAACGAACCTTCGCGTTTTTTAGAAGAAATTCCCGACGATCTTTTAACGGTGGACGATCCTTTAGACCAGCCCGGACGGGAGGTTAAACCGGCCGGAGAGAAAAGAAAAAGGAAAAAGGGTAAGGTGCTGCCGTTTGAGCAAAAGCCCCCGGCGGCAAAAAATGAATTGCCCGGCGGAACAACCGGCGAGGGCAGCCAGGTGGCTAATGCCCCGCGGGCTTTTTCCTACCGCCCCGGCGACCGCGTCCGGCATACCAGGTGGGGCGCCGGTACGGTGGTGGCCGTCCGCGGGGAAGGGGAAGGGGCCGAAATCAAGGTGGCTTTTCCCGCGCTGGGGATTAAAACTCTCCTGGCCAGGTACGCGCCACTCCAGAGGGAGTGAAAACCTGCTCTTGATGGGAATAATATCCTTAGGATAAGGAGGAGTAATGACAGGTTATCTGGCGGCTGTGGCTGCGCTTACGGCCATCATTCATTTGATTAACACTTTGATTTACGCGGTGCGCCTGGCCGGGGTGCGGACGCAGCGGCTGGCCACGGCAATTTCTTTATTTAACGTAATTTTTTTAATCGCCAGCACGGCGAACCTGATCCAGGCGCCGCTAATGTCGGCAATTGTGGAAAACGCAATCAACGCCGGGTTAAAATATAGCGGCGGCATCGATTTACTGGCCAACCCTTTTTATCAGGCCCAGCTGGTCAGCCTGGACAGGCAAATCCGGCTGGTCATCCTGGCCTCGACGGCCGGAACCATCCTGGGCGGTCTGTTGATACCCTCCACAGTAAAGATCTTCGTGCGGGGAATAATGCTGTTGGAGGACATTGGTTCCGTGCCGCGGATGTTTTTAAAGATGCTGCTGGCGCCGCGTTTTTTGCTCGGGCTGGCGAAAGAAGTGCAACTTCCCCAGCCGGGCCGCTTTCGGGAAAGCTTGCGTGAACCGCTGCGAATACCTGTATATTTCCTGGTGGCCAACATTGTTATTACGGGGATCTGGACGACCGGCGTCCTGTCCGCTTTGTACGCCGGCGCCTTGAATCCGCAATTTCGGTCGACTGCCGCCTTTACTTCGGGCATTGTCAACGGTATTGCCACCATCCTGGCAGCCACGGTGGTGGACCCCACGGCGGCCATGATTACCGACCAGGCCCTGCGCGGCGCGCGCGAGGAAAAAGACGTCCGGCAAATGGCCATTTACCTGGCCCTGACCAGACTAATCGGCACTTTCCTGGCCCAGGTCATCTTTTTGCCGGGTGCGTGGATCATCGTGTATGTGGTGAGGTTAATTACTTAAAGAGAAGTATAAAGGCACAAAGGCACAGAGGCACAAAGAAATAAAGTCGGGAATATTTAGATATTGCCGGCGCCTTTAGCATATGTCGCTCCTGGCAAATCGAACGGCGGGCCGGTGATTTTCGTTTTCTGCTGGTGCCACGAAAGTGGCATGGAGATCTAGTCCCTACTAATCCCTACTAAGGTGGTGAGGGTTGATGGCAAATCCTCTG
>JBFMBG010000155.1:1654-3313 GCA_040755215.1 Bacillota bacterium
GTCGCTCCTGGCAAATCGAACGGCGGGCCGGTGATTTTCGTTTTCTGCTGGTGCCACGAAAGTGGCATGGAGATCTAGTCCCTACTAATCCCTACTAAGGTGGTGAGGGTTGATGGCAAATCCTCTGGAGCAGGCCCGGGAAAGGGCAGAAAGGTTGCGGCGGGAAATTGCGTACCACGACTACCGCTATTACGTCCTGGACGCTCCGGAGATAACGGACGCCCAGTACGATCAGCTGATGCGGGAGTTGCTGGCCATCGAAAGGCAGTATCCCGAACTGGTCACGCCCGATTCCCCCACCCAACGCGTGGGCGGCAAGCCACGGGAGGGTTTTGTTACGGTGGCCCACTTGACGCCCATGCTCAGCCTGGCCAATGCTTTCGGGGAAGAGGAGTTGCGCGATTTTGACCGGCGGGTGCGCGCGGCCCTGCCTGGGGAAAAGGTCGAGTACGTGGTGGAATTAAAAATCGACGGCCTGGCTGTTTCCCTCTGGTACGAAAACGGCTTGTTTATGCGGGGGGCTACCCGGGGAGACGGCGAGATGGGAGAGGACATCACCCCCAACTTGAAAACGATTCCGGCCATCCCCTTGCGCCTTCGGGAAAACACCCCGGCCCTGGAGGTCCGGGGAGAGGTCTACATGACTAAGGAAGCTTTTTTGAAGCTTAACGAATCCCGCGAAGAAGCCGGGGAGCCCCTTTTTGCCAACCCGCGCAACGCCGCGGCCGGCTCGCTTCGCCAGCTGGACCCGGCGATAACCGCTTCCCGGAAGTTGAGCATTTTCGTGTACGGTCTGGGCTTTTTTGCCGGAAAGGAAATAGCTGAACACGTCCAGAGCCTGGAGTGGCTGATGGAATTGGGGCTTCCGGTAAACCGCCACTTCCGGGTGTTTGCGCGGATAGAGGAAGTTATTGACTACTGCGCCCGCTGGCAGGAGGAAAGATTTAACCTCCCTTATGCCGCCGACGGAATGGTAATTAAAGTAAACTCGTTAGATCAGCAGGCCCGCCTGGGGTCGACCATGAAAAGCCCGCGCTGGGCGATTGCCTATAAATTTCCAGCGGAAGAAGCAAAAACAGTGGTTAAAGATATTATTTTGCGCGTGGGCCGGACGGGGGTGCTTACTCCTACGGCTATTCTGGAGCCTGTGCGGCTGGCCGGCACCACGGTGACCAGGGCCACCCTGCATAACGAAGACATGATTAAAGAAAAAGATGTCCGGGTCGGGGACACCGTCCTGGTACATAAAGCCGGCGACGTTATTCCGGAGGTTATTTCCGTGGTGAAGGAAGCGCGCACGGGGAAAGAAAAAGTTTTTGCCTGGCCAGAGCGCTGTCCGGAATGCGGTTCGCGCGTTGTCCGGCCAGCCGGGGAAGCGGCCGTTCGCTGCCCCAACGTGGCCTGTCCGGCCAGACTCCGGGAGGGTTTAATCCATTTTGTTTCCCGGTCGGCCATGGACATTATGGGCCTGGGTCCGGCCATCCTGAGTCAGTTGCTGGCCAAAGGCCTGGTGAACGATCCCGCGGATTTATACAAGTTGCGTTTCGAAGACCTGGTGAACCTGGAGCGCATGGGTCCGAAATCCAGCCAGAACCTTCTGGAAGCCATTGCCAGGAGCAAGGAGAGCCCCTTGCACCGGTTGCTGTTTGCCCTGGGGAT
>JBFMBG010000156.1:0-3289 GCA_040755215.1 Bacillota bacterium
CACTTCCCGGGAAAAATTGACGGTGGCCAGCCCGTTTTCGACGGTTAGGCCAAGTATTTTTGTTCCGGGAGGGAAAATCTTCTCGGCGCCTTTTGTTAACGGCTGGCCCTGGATTAATTCCTGGGCCGCCGCTTTCAGGCTGTCCGTTGTATAAGGAAGGCGGTGGATTTCTCTGACCAGGTATTCCTCCTGGTTGTAAATTTTGACGTAGTAGACAGCTACGTTTAACGGTTCCTGGTTTGACTCGACGGGGGCTTTTTTAGTTGTTCTTTCTTTTATCGCCGCGCATCCTGATAGGCCGCCAATCAACACGACGGCCATGGTGGCTGCAATGTATTTTTTCCAGGCCAACAACCAGAAAACACCTCTTCAGGACTGAAAGATAAATTTGTTTAACATCAAGTATACCATCAATACAAAGTTTATGCAAAAAATTTATCTACCGTTTCTTCTATGCACATAATATTCACCTGGTTGCGCCCCTTTGCTTTTGCTTCGTAGCAGCGGCGGTCCGCTAAGTTCAGCAGTTTTTCCACGATTGCCTCTGGTTCTTTCGTTTCCTCGCCTTTAAATGTGGAAACACCTACGCTTACGGTAAAATGGACGGTCCCTTTATTCGTGCGGAAGGCATTAGCGGCGATGGTTTCCCGGATTCTTTCCGCCAGCCGGGTGGCGTTGTCCAGGTCCGTCTGCGGAGCCAGGATGATAAATTCCTCTCCTCCGTACCTGGTCAGGATGTCCGTGCTGCGGATGGCCAGCATCAAAAGCCGGACAAACTCCCTTAAGATCTCGTCCCCAACCTGGTGGCCGTAGGTATCGTTTATGTCCTTAAAGTAGTCGATGTCAATAAAGAGAACGGCCATCGGTTGTTTGTGCCTGATGGAAAAATTAACCTGGCGGTACAGCTGCTGCATCAGGTAGCGCCGGTTAAATACCCCCGTGAGGGGATCCTGCATGATCAATTCCTTGAGTTTGAGGTTGTTCTTCACTACGTTTTGATGGGCGGCTTGCGCTTGCTCGTTTTGCTTTTCCAGCGTATTAATTTGGTTCACCAGCTTTCGATAGGTAAAAACAAGGTAATAAGACATGGCATTGAAGCTTTCCAGGAGTTGATCGAGTTCAGCAAAATAGGATGGCTGGCAGGAAATACCAAAGTTGCCCGCCGTAATTTGCTCGATGCTTTGTCGTAATTCGTCGATAAATTTTGAAATTTGACGAAGAAGAAAAAACGAAAACAGGAGTAATAGCGCTGTTATAACTACGCCCAATACAGCGCAAGCGATTAACCTTGTTTCGTTAATTTCCTGGAGGATTGTCGGTTTAGTGGAGAGATAATTAACCAGGAAACAGGCTGCGGAAGATAAGAGACCAAAAACGATGAACAAAGTCCCCAGGATAACCCTTAGCTTGCCTCGCCAAAGAAGTTCAAGCATTACATTTTTCCCCAAGGGGGATAAGTGATTCTCCTTATCCGGGATTATATATTAAGAATGAATGGTTCTTCCCGACGCTTTTTCTTCAACCTTTTCCATGATGCGGTTTATTGGCCGGGCAAAAATCCCCGCCAGGGCGCCGAGCAAACCGACAACCAATAAGGCGGCATAAAAAGGGCTCCAGTCTACCGGCATGATTTTTACCTTCCTCCCAAAAATTTAACGTAATTAAACTTTATCATCAGTTGCGAAGCAAGTCAAGATATGGTATATTATGGAAAATATCCTTAATTACGAAAAGCGGTGGCGCAAAACTCGGGGTAAACGGTTTGCACCTTTTCTTTCACAACATTGCGCAAGACCTGTAATTCTTCTTCGGTTGGCGGCGGGGTTGTGCGCACCCGGGCGGGGATGACCAGGGTGAAGCCCGTGTTCTCCACTACCTGCTGCACCGTTGCGCCGGGGTTGACGGCCTCCAATACGGGCTTTTCGCCCGCAAAGTTTAATACGGCCAGCGGCGTAATGCATTTGGTAAATTTCCCCCGGCGGTACACGTTTGGCGGCGGATTATTCGTTGCGGTGATAAAATCTACTTTTTCAACGAATGTCCGTTTGGAGTGGTTAGTCTGGAATAATATAATGCGGGGGACGGTATAAGACAAGGTTCCCGATCCCGCCCCGCCGGGCAGTCTGACCTTGGGGTGGTTGTAATCCCCGATGGCGACCAGGTTTGTGTTGCCGTACTGGTCGATTTGCGCGCCGCTGAAGAAAAATAAGTCAATCTTGCCGCGCTGGCCGTAATCGAATAATTCTTTCATTCCTTCCGTAAAGGGCCAGTATTCTTTGAACCGCCAGATCGCCAGGGTGGCGTTGGGGGCGTGCGTGTGGTGGGCCAGAATGCACCCGGCGGCCACCACGGGGGAAATGGTGCCTACCCCGACCCGCTCGAAGTCGCGCACTTCCCGGCTGATCAGCACGGCCATTAACTCTTCAGGGGTATAGGACAGTTCAGACATATTTTTCACCTCCGGTTTAAGCAAGAAGCTCTTCCAGGTACCGGCGGAAAGTTTCCGGTGCTTTGGCCGCCTGCAGGTAGCGCCGGATCTCTTCGTCCTTGATTTCGTAGTATCCCGGGCAGGCCGTCGGTTTCGCCCCGCCGGGCAAATGCACGACGGCGTCGATGTAAATACCGGGGATAATAATTTTGTCTGCCTCCGGTTCTAAAGCGGGAACGACTTCCTCCACCGCAGCGATGGTGCGCTCTGCCGCCCTGGCCAGCAGGGGGTCGCTTTCCCGCTTGTCGGTCATCACGTTGCCGGCCGGGTCTGCTTTGTAAGCGTGCATCAGCAGCAAGTCCGGCTTGATTGCCGGAATGGCGACCAGGTCGTCCTCTCCGTAAGGATTTTTGATGACTTTAAAATCCGGGCGGATGCGCAGGTAGTCGGTGCCGATCAGGCCGCGGACGGGCAGGAAAGGCAAACCGATGGCTCCAGCCTGGAGCCCGGCAAAAAAACTCGTTCAGGCGTGTTCTCTGGTTTTGATCCGGCCGCTTTCTGCGTAGCGCCTCATGTTGGGGGCCAGACCGTATTCCCATAAACTTATTTGGGCGAACTCTACAGACTCAACCAGGTCCGCGCCGATCAAAAGGTCTATACCAAGCCCGCCCACCGGGGAAGCAACGAGCTTTAAGGAGCTGCAGCCGCTTTTGATTAATTCTTTAATTAAACCCATGGGGTTTAAGAAGACAGACTGGCCGCCGATGGCGATGGTGCTGCCGTTTGGAAAAAATTTCCGGGTTTCACTCAGCGGGGTTAACTTTTCCGGCATTTTGTCTTCCCCCTTTCCTTAGCTTATGT
>JBFMBG010000157.1:0-3190 GCA_040755215.1 Bacillota bacterium
AATTACGTTGTCTTTTTTTATTAATCTTCGAGCTCTGCTGGGGGCATTTGCAAATGCCATTTCTTCTGGTTCTGTTAACATGCCGTTTTCGCCAACAACATTACCAATATCAATGTATTTTATCACATAATCCGGGTCTGTTTTTTCGCTTAAAGTATTTGAATTTATTTTTACTACAAACTTTAACCTTTTTACCTCCCAGTGCTCCGGAATCTCCCCCAGCCACTCTATGCCGGAGTCCTTATAAGCCGGGTATCGCCTCCATTTTTTTGCGCCCGCCAGGGATGCTTGCGGTACTAAATCTGCGCCCTCCGTCATCTGCCTACCTCCTGAAGCATGGTCAGGATTTCTGTTTCTACCCGGCGGATGTCGGCTTCGATTTCTTCGAGCGGACGCGGCGGCTGGTACTGGTAAAAATAGCGGGTAAAACTGATCTCGTAGCCCACCTTGCCGATGCCGCCGTCCTTTTCATCCCGGATTTGTCTGTTGATCCAGGCATCGGGCACGTGGGGCTTTACTTCGCGCTCAAAATATTCCCAGATGTCCTCTTTGAGCGGGACATTCTCCGTATCGCGCAATTCCGGATCGGGTACCGGGTTTCCATCTTCATCATAAACGATTTCGGCGGTTTCATCTTTTTCGGAAAGAGCGGCAAGAACGGCCTTTTTCAGCTGGGCATTAAGCCTGACTCTGGCTTTTTTAAAGGTTTCCTCTAAAATTCCGACAAATTCAAGATGATTTTTATATAATTGATTATCTATCCGGGATAAGACTTCCCGGATCTGTTCCTGGAGCATACGTCCCTGCGCCTCTTCTTCGGCCCTCTGAACAGGGTCCTTTTTCTTGCTTTTGGCCAGGTTAATGAAGGCAGTCTGTTCTTGCAAACGGGCGATTCTTTCCGGGCTGGCCTGGTAATTCAACCGCAACGGGCGTTCTATAGTAACTTTCCGGTATCCGAAATCTTCATTATTAAAAATTTTACAGTATTTACCTTCCGCAAAGGAACGGTAAATTTGAGTAATTTCGTCGATCTGCTCAGGGCTGATCTCGTGGCGCTTGTCTCCCAGGCTTTTCCGCATTTTGACAAAAAAATCAGTGGCGTTGATCAGTTGCACCTTGCCCCTTCTCCGCTTTTCCTTGCGGTTGGTAACAATCCAGATATAAGTGTGGATGCCGGTATTATAAAAAAGCTGGTCGGGCAAGGCGATAATCGCCTCCAGCCAGTCATTTTCGATGATCCAGCGTCTGATTTCGCTTTCCCCGCTGCCGGCGTCCCCGGTAAACAGCGGTGAACCGTTAAAGACGATGGCGATGCGGCTTCCCTCACCCCCGTTTTCGCGGGGATCTTTCATTTTGGAAATCATGTGCTGTAAAAATAACAGGGAACCGTCGTTGATGCGGGGCAGACCGGCGCTGAAGCGGCCGGCGTAGCCTCTTTTCGCCTCCTCTTTAACAAAGTCAGCCACCTTTTTCCATTCCACCCCAAAAGGAGGATTGGAAAGCATGTAATCAAAACGCATTCCTTTATGCTGGTCTTCGGAAAAGCTATTCCCCAGTTTAATGTTGTCGGCTTCCCGGCCGTCCCTGCTCTTGATCAGGATATCAGATTTGCAGACGGCGAAAGTTTTGGGGTTTAACTCCTGGCCAAAAAGTTGAATGTCGGCGGATGGGTTGATTGTGTTTAGGATGTGTTCCTTGGCTACCGTCAGCATCCCGCCCGTACCGCAGGCGGGATCGTAGACGGTTTTAATAATCCCCTTCTGCTCTAAAATCGCTTTATCCTGAGAGAAGAGGATATTCACCATTAATCTGATTACCTCGCGCGGGGTAAAGTGCTCGCCGGCGGTTTCATTTGACTGCTCCGAAAACTTACGGATCAGCTCTTCAAAAATGTACCCCATCTCCAGGTTGCTGACCACGTCGGGATGCAGATCAATTGTGTTAAATCGTTCCAGAACGAGAAAAAGGAGATTGGCCTCTTCTAACCGGTGGATCTGGTTGCGGAATTCAAACTTGTCAATAATCTCCCGCATGTTTTCACTGAAGCCGTTGATGTAGGCAATTAAGTTTCTGGCCAGATTTTTTGGGTCAGCGAGAAGCTTGCTGAAATTATATGGTGAGATATTATAAAAATTATATCCAGAGGCATGGGTGAGCAGCGGGGTCAGGTTTTCCAGCTTATTTTTAAACCGCTCGTATTTTTCCAGCACCTGGGCCTTGCTTTTTTCCAATACGCAGTCAAGGCGGCGCAAAACCGTCAGCGGCAAAATCACGTCAGCATATTCGCTCTGCTTGTAATCACCGCGGAGCAGTTCGGCGATGCTCCAGATAAAAGCAACTTTTTCTTGAAAATTGTTCATTATCCGGATCCCTCAACCGGCATTATACCACATTTTTCTTACCTGGTAAATTTTAAGTTACAAGAAAAAAGAACGGTATCTGGAAAAAGTTTCGATTACCGGAATAAGTTAATTTTACCCCGGAATCTGTTTAGCGGCCACCATGGCCTGACCCAGGGAGAGGCCGCCGTCGCCCGGCGGGACCTGGCGGTGGGAGTAGATGGTAAAACCGTGGTTCTGCAGAACGTATTTCGCCACCCCGGTCAGGTAGCGGTTCTGCCAGGTGCCGCCGCTCAACGCGACCCGGGAAAGGCCGGTTTTTTCCCTGATCCGGCTGGCCGCCTCCACCACCATGGCAATGACGGTGTCGTGGAACCGTTTAGCGATGGCCAGAGCGGGAACACCGGCGTGGATGTCGGCAAGGATCTGGGCAAATACTGGCGCGGGATCGATGACTGGACCTTGAATGGCAAAAGGATAGGGTTGCAGGTCAAGGGAAAAACCGGAAAAGGCGCCGGAGGGGGAGGGGGCGCCGCCGGGGGGAAAAGTAATATTGCCGGAAAAAGCGGGGGTGGCAGCGGGGAAAGCGAGAACGCCGCCGGAAGAACCGGGGGCGGCGGCAGGGAAGACGGAGGCACTGACGGGCTCGACCGGTCCGGAGGGAAACCAGGGCGTCAGGCTGCCCAGCGTGGCCGCCGCCTGCCCTTCGTAAGTGTTTTCGAAGCACACCCCCAACAGGGCCGCCACGGCGTCGAAAAACCGCCCGCAGCTGGAAGCCGGCGGAGAATTCAAACCGCCGGCCAGCATTTTTTCTGCCAGCGCAAGTTCCCGCCCCCGGTCACCAAAAAAAC
>JBFMBG010000158.1:0-3177 GCA_040755215.1 Bacillota bacterium
TCCTGCAGGTGGAGCGCGCCGCCGCCCGCCTGGGCCTGGACCCCGGCCTCTTGAAAGTCCTCCGGGAGCCTAAGCGCATCTTAACCGTTTCCGTCCCCTTGCGCAAAGACGACGGCACCCTCGAGGTCTACACAGGGTACCGGGTCCAGCACAACCTGGCCCGGGGACCGGCCAAGGGAGGGATCCGCTTCCACCCGGACGTCTCCTTAGAAGAGGTCATTGCCTTAGCCGCTTTGATGACCTGGAAGTGCGCGGTGGTGGACATCCCCTACGGGGGCGCCAAGGGGGCGGTGGTGGTCAACCCCAAAGAGCTCTCTTTGGCCGAACTGGAACGCTTGACCCGCCGCTACGTCACCGAGATCAGCATCATCATCGGCCCCGAAAAGGACATCCCCGCCCCGGACGTGAACACCAACCCCCAGGTGATGGCCTGGATCATGGACACCTTCTCCATGCAGCACGGTTACTCCATCCCCGCCGTGGTCACCGGCAAGCCCATCGAGATCGGCGGCTCCCAGGGAAGAAGCGAAGCCACCGGGAGAGGCTGCGTCTATACCATTGAAGAAGCCACCGCCGCCTGCGGGATTAACCTGGCCGAAGCCACCGCGGCGGTGCAGGGGTTCGGCAACGTGGGTTCCGTAGCGGCTGGCGCCTTAAACGAATTGGGCTGCCGGGTCGTCGCGGTGAGCGATTCCAAAGGGGGGATCTACGCCGAAAACGGATTGGACGTAAACGAAGTAATTGAGTTCAAAGCCCGCACCGGCTCGGTGGTCGGCTACCCCGACGCCGCCCCGCTCACCCGGGAAGAACTCCTCACCTTAGACTGCACCATCCTCATCCCGGCGGCTTTAGAAAACCAGATCACCGAAGCCAACGCCGCCCAAATCAAAGCCAGGATCGTCGCCGAAGCGGCCAACGGCCCCACCACCGCCCGCGCCGACGACATCCTTGCCCAAAGGGGGATCCTGGTCATCCCCGACATCCTGGCCAACGCCGGCGGGGTGGTGGTCTCCTACTTCGAGTGGGTGCAGGGGATCCAGCACTTCTTCTGGACCAAAGACGAAGTCAACCGCCAGCTGCGCCGCCGGATGGTGGCCAGTTTCCGGGAGGTCTGGGAGCTTTCCCGGCGGGAGCAGGTATCGATGCGCACCGCCGCCTATATGATTGCCCTTTCCCGGGTGAAGCAGGCGATGCTTTTGCGGGGGTTGTATCCGTAAGCGGAAAATCAAACATTAGCTTATAGGTGCCGGAAGATTGACAGCGGATTGCCGCGGTCGCTACATTTCCTGCATTTTGATATTTTTGAGTGCCAGCCGGGCGAAAAATTTCTCCGGATCCAGGCAGCCTTCGGGAGCGAATACTCCCGCGCCGGGCTTGATTTCTTCCTTCACCAGCATCAGCGCCGCCTCCGCCGGGGGGATGCCGGTGAGCCGGTCCATTTTATCCACTATACAATACGCCTTCTGGGCAGGGCCGCCGTGGTGGGTGCCCCGGACGTCCACCCGGATGGCGGATACGGCGGGGGCCTGGGTGGTGCTGAATCCGGTCAGGAAGGGGAGCAGAGGCTGAAGCAGCCCGCTTAGAGCATCGACTTTTTCTTCCCGGTCGACCAGCCCCAGGGTGATCAACGTGTTAATCAGTTGCTGAAGGTCGGCGGGCAAGAGGTACCCCCGGACCACCACCCTTTGCAGGCCGCTTATAAACCGCGGCAGGGTAACCGGTTCCGGGTGCCCGCAGAAGTAGGCGGAAACAGTGCCGATGGGCGCGGGGAAGGCGACTTCAGCGACCCCGCTTAAGGCCGGTACGTCGCGCCACTCGCCGTTCTCGTACATGGGAACGTTTCTGGTCACGGCGTGCACCACGTGTTTGATCACGGCCAGACCCTCGCTGTCCGCGGAGCTGCCCACCCAGGTCAGTTCGATTTCCGCAGGATGATCCATTTGTCTGGCGCCGTAGAGGGCCAGCAGGTTGCTGATTCCCGGCGTCCAGCCCATTCCGATCAACAGGGTGACGCCCTGTTTGCGGGCCATTTGATCGAACGACAAAAGGGCAATCGTTGCGTCATCGTCGTCGCAGATGTCGATGTAATTCACCCCGGCCTGAATGGCGACCGCCGCAATTTTGGCCGCGTAACGGTAAAACGGGCCGACGCAATTGACGACCGCTACCGCTCCCTGCAGAGCGGACAGCAGGCTTTCCCTTTGGTTGGCGTCGACAAACCTGGCCGCGGCCCTTTCCCCATACCGGGAAGCCATCTCCCGAGCCTTTTCCAGGTTGAAATCGGCGATCCTCACCCGGACCTCGCCGCTCTCGGCCAGTTCATTGACCACCCGGCCTCCCATGTGCCCCGCACCGCCTAAAACAACCACTTCCGGAACTGCCAATGCACACCACTCCTTTTTCATTTAGAATAAGTTAAGTGCCTGGCACTTAACTTATTATTCTCACCGGCATTTTTCATGCTTTTCCCTGGCCAGGGAAGAAAGAAACCTCCCGAACATATCGGCCACCGCAGCCGGGTTCACCGCACTTTTCTCCAGGAGGGCTTGAATGGTCAGGCCGTCAATGATCGCCAGGATCAGGGAAGAAAGGGTTTTCAAGTCACCGGGGGGAAGGTCCGGATTGACAAACCTGGTGACGATCCCGGCAATTGTTTCCCGCCATTCGTTATATTTTTGGACGAATTTTTCCCGGACCTCCTGGTTGCCCCGGACGGCTTCGTGCGTGAGGTAAAAGGTATTTCTGCCCAGTTCGTCATCGCCGAGCACCATTTCCAGGGCTGTCCGGAACATCCCGACCGGGTCCCGGAGAGTGTTTCCAGCTTGAAAATTTTCGATCAATGCCTCAATGATTTTTTGAAAATGCTGATCCACCAGGTCATAGATCAGATCGTCTTTGGACTTGTAGTAATAGTAAAGGGTGCCCTTGCTGAGCCCGGTTTCCCGGGCAATGTCGCTGATGCTGGTATTGGGGATGCCTTTTTGCGTAATCAGCCGGGCGGCCGCCTGCAGAATTTTTGCCCTGTTGTTTTCCACGAATTCCGGCCTCCTCTAAACCGCTTCTTACTTGCCGTTAGCTTGCCCTCCCCGGAGAACTTTGGACCGGCCGGTCCCGGATGGAGACCCCCAGAAAATGTCGGACGGGCGCCCGACCGAGAAGTTTATTTTATTATATATC
>JBFMBG010000159.1:0-3144 GCA_040755215.1 Bacillota bacterium
AACGCCGCCCGGGTGGGCGCCTATTTCAAAGAGCGCCTGGTTAGCTGGCCAGGGAGTTCCCCTTTATCCGGGAGGTCCGGGGGCTGGGCCTGCTGCTGGGGATGGAGCTGACTATTGAAGGCGCCCCTATCGTGGCTCGCTGCCGGGAGCGGGGGCTATTGATCAACTGCGTGGACGGCCGCATCCTGCGCTTCCTTCCGCCCCTTGTCATCGGAACGGAAGAAGTGGAAACAGCGGTGGGTATTTTAACAGAGGTTTTCCGGGAAGCTCTGGAGCAGTGTTGATCGTCCGGCAGCACGAAAAAATATCGGTGTTAAGAACGTCGGGGACATTTTCGCGCCTCTCGATTGACACGCCAGGGGTAAAAAAGTATAGTTAAGAAAAGAGACCGGGAAGAAAGTGGTCGGACTGATGGAAAAACGCGATTTGCTGGCGATAATTTTAAAAGGCGAGGATTCCTTTACCGAATTTAAAGACGAAAAAGTCCACCCGGACGACCTGGCGGCCGAAATGGTGGCCTTCAGCAATACCGAAGGGGGTACGCTCGTCATCGGCGTATCGGACAAGGGAGAAATCGTCGGCCTAAAAGACTGGGACAAAACCATGCAGCGCCTAGACAACGTGGCCAGCCAGAACTGTGAGCCGCCGGTTTATTTCATCGTGGAAAAAGTAATCATCGAGGATAAAAACGTGCTGGTGGTGAAAATTCCGAAGGGACCGCAGCGGCCGTACCGCACCAACCGGGGCATTTACTACGTCCGGGTGGGCAGCAGCAAAAGACAGGCCACCAGGGAGGAGTTGCTGCGCCTGTACCAGTCCGGCCGGGCGCTTTACTACGACGAACTGCCCGTCCCAGGCACTTCCCTGGACGATCTGGATCTCTTATATTTCCGGAAGTTCTTTGAGGACTTTTACCAGGCCCGGCTGGAGGATTTTTCCCTGCCGAAACTGCTGGAAAACATGAAAGTGCTTACCCCGCTGGAAGATCAACCGGCGTTTACCGTGGGAGGATACCTTCTTTTCAGCCGCCACCCCCAAAAGCACTTTCCCTGTGCGAAAATTACCGTGGCCAGTTTTGCCGGGGAACAAATTGACGAAGAATTTGAAAAAAAGGACCTGGAGGGAAAGCTTGAAGAACAGATTCAAGGAGTGGAAACGCTTTTCAAGCTTTACCTGAAAACCCGGGTCAAAATTAAGGGCTTTGCCAGCGAGCGCCGCTTTGAAATCCCCTTCGAGGCTCTGCGGGAAGCGGTAATCAACGCCGTAGCTCACCGGAACTACCACCTTCCCGCGCAAGTCCGGATTTTTATCTTTGCCGACCGGATCGAGATCATCAGTCCGGGAAAACTGCCCAACACAATCACGCTGGAAAATATCCGGCTGGGCGTGCACGCCGAACGAAACCCCTTGCTGGTCTCTTTTTTATCGAAAATGGGGTACATGACTCAAATCGGCACTGGAATCATCCGGATGATTCGCCTGCTCAAACAACACACCGGCAAAGAACCCGAATTTGAGGAAAGGGGAGAAGAGTTCCTGGTCCGCATCCGGCGCCCGAAATGACCATGAATGTAGATATGTAATGATAAAATTACCCTTTTTAGATTCTCATCTGGACCTTAATCAGGGACATTCAGGATTATCTTTTCTGGATCGACAAGGGCAATTGATAAAATCCCGCCGAGCCACAGGATGGCCAGCAGCCCACCCATTGCAAAAGTAAAATGTGTTGGCACCTGGAGGATTTGGGGAGCTTTAATTCCAACCCACCCGGTTGATTTCCTTGAAACCCTGCCACCGGCTGGTGCTGATGGCCAGGTCTTTTCGCAAAGCGGTGAGGTCCTCTCCGCTTAAGTAACGGTCAACAGCCAGCGCCCCCGGAGGTTCTGCCGGCGTCTCTTTTTTCATCCCAGCCGCCGGCAGCAAAACTCCTTGCTGCCAGAAGGATTGAAGGATGGCGCGAATGCCCCGGTGGGTTTGGGGAAACAGGACGCAAAGCCGGGGAGTGTCTAAAATGGCATCCTGGGCATAGGCCTCTTCGATCAGGCGGGCCAGGCGGCCCCTCTGCAGAGCCACCGTCCCAAACTCGGCCATCAGCTCAATATCCTCTTCCGCCACCACCGTAAGGCCGATCAGCTTCTCCGGCTGGTTGGCCCGGGAACGCTTCCGGTGGTTCTCCCGGCCACAGATGGCCGGAAAAACGATCTGGCCCGGAGTCCGGGTGAGTAGATTACGCTCCAGGTACTCCAAAACGTCCCGCGCCGCCAGAACGGCCTCTTCCAGGGGCACCTCCCGCCTGGTCCTGATCTCGCCGACCAGGAAGTTGAACAAACCTTTAGCTTCCAAGGAGGCTGCCTGAGTAAGAATGCGCTGGCGGAAAAAGGCTGGGCGACCCAAGGCTTAATCCCTCGCTAGTCCAGCATTTACCTATTGGGTTCGCCGCCCTTGGCCGGTTTCCTGCTGGTTCAATTTAAAGCCAGCCAGGCTGGCGCCTGGTTCCGCCTCTTAAGGCCACGGGTGGGGAGGAGATACCACCTATTACCCGGCGGTCGTGGTCCACCCGTGTTCTGAAGGGGCAGCTTAAATTCTAACCCTACCCCCACCAACCGGCTGCCGCCGCTCCAGCCGGGGTGGAGGAACAAAATTTCATAGCGTTAATAATTCAGTACTTCTTGCCAGGGAAAGGGAGATGCGGAGTCATAGAAGAATTACTAATGAATCTTTTGCAAAAAATCCGAAAAGGGGAGCTAAAATAGTTCCCCTTTTTCAACAAAACTATTCCTGTATTTTGGCCCTGCATTTATTGAATAGTATTTGTGCAATAGGCATATGCATAAGATGTCGCGTTTGGATTTGGATCTGGCTGGTCATACTTCGCAGGTGCCCAACAATAGGAGTAGATATTACTCGGCAATCCACCCCTCTTTATTCTTACTAGCCAGTTTATAGTTGTGCCTGGCGGATATAATCCCGAAAAATTATACGTGTAAACGTAACTGCCTGAATAGGTCATGTTACCACCGTCTGTCCATGTAGATGTACCATCCCTGCGATGATAGAGTCTTACCTCGGCAGGAAGGTAAATTCCACCCTTATCTTTGAAATAGGTAGTTATGGAGGCAGAATTTGTGCTTGGGGTATTCC
>JBFMBG010000160.1:0-3025 GCA_040755215.1 Bacillota bacterium
GGGCCCGCAAAACGCTGCAGTCAGGAATGCTGGTTAACGAAGTTGACGTCCTTACAATCATCATGGGAAAAACAATCGAATACTACACCAAAGCTTTTCCTAATCTAAAACGGCAAGGTGAGCCAATTACCCTTGCCGAAGCACTCCAGGAGATGAAAGATTTTTTAAACCAGGTTACCGAAAGCGCTCAAGAAAAACAGCAGCCTTTACCTAAATCCTACATCAAGAAGGTTGAGCAGTTGGTTCTTTTTATCCAGGAATCAAAAGAAAGGTATGGCCAAAAGAAAAAGTAAAAAGAATCGTTATGGTATTTTTACACGGCAGTCGCTACTTTTAGACCAGCAGTATTTGATATTGTATTCAAAAATGTGGTCGCTGTTATAACTGGAGTATTTTTCGTTTCCTGTTATATTCTTCAATTTTTTGCTCATATCCCGGCCGGCGGTCGGTGTAGTCTTGTCTGCCCATAAGGGAGTAGGTTATATTTTTGCCTTCCTCCACGCCGGGCTGATTGAAGGGGTTAACCCGCCACAACTGCGCGGAGTAAACTACCAGGGCTTCGTAAAAGTAGAACAGCGCGCCGAGTGTGGAGGCGGAAATATCTTTGAGGGTGATCCGGTAGCAGGGGCGCCCGGCCCCGGCCAGGCTCATTTCCGTGGAAAGTTCTTCTATGTTGAGCTGTTCGCCCATGGTGTGGCCGGCAAAGTAGGCGTATTCCACTTCCGCAGGAAACTCGCCGGTGAGCTCAATATCGGTGGGGAAAGTGCCAATTTTAAGAAAGCCGTACACCTTGTCGTCCGGCCCCTCTTTAAAGAGCTGCAGGAGGGAATGCTGGTCGGTGGCTCCCAGGCAGGCCAACGGGGTAGTCCCGGCGTTGATGACTTCCCCGGTGGCAGATAACTTTTTGCCCAGGCTTTCGGCCCATAACTGCATGAACCACAGGCCAAATTCAAAAAGCAGGCTGCTGTAATTAAAAAGGACGTGGATGGTCCTGCCCCGGCGGGCGTGCTCATAAAGACTTGTCCCCAGGGCAAAGACGGCATTTTGCCCGGCGGGGGCGTCGGCAACCGCCTGGTGAACCACCCGGGCGCCGGCCAACAGTTGTTGGCTGTCGATGCCGGCAATTTCCGCAGGAAGGAACCCCACCGAAGATAAAACCGAGTATCTGCCGGGGAGGTCGCGGGGGATATGCAACAGGTGGCACCCCAGGTTTTTGGCGATCCGGTTGATCCCGTTGTCGCGGCGGTCGCAGATGATGACGATGTCCTGAAGATTGCCGCCGGCTTCTTTGTACATT
The DNA here is from genome assembly GCA_040755215.1 of Bacillota bacterium. Classification (GTDB taxonomy): domain Bacteria; phylum Bacillota; class Desulfotomaculia; order Desulfotomaculales; family Nap2-2B; genus JAIMBK01. Next base: position 1,298 of record JBFMBG010000160.1, read on the forward strand.
TTGTAAAAATGGATAAAGCTCGCCGCCGTTTCAGGCGTGGAGCCGGATTTGCTGGTGTAAATGAGCCCCGTCCTGGAAAAGTCCAGGAGTTCGTCCAGCTTTTTGACCACTGCCGGGTCCAGATTGTCCAGGACGAAGATGCGCGGCTGGCTGCGCCTTTCCAGATTATAAAAAGGCCCCTTAAGGAACTGCAAAACGGCTCGAAACCCCAGGGCGGAGCCCCCGATGCCCAGCACTACAAAATTTTCGTATTTGTTTTTCAGTTTTTGGGCCAGGCGTTTTATTTCCGGCAGGGAGCTTTCTTCCGCAAAAGAAAGGGTAACGGGCGAGCTATTTTCTTTTAGTGCGGATTGAAATTCGCCAAAGGCGCCGCCATATTTTTCGACCCAGGCGTCAAACCGGTCGTTTTCCTCTAATAAGTGGCCGACATCGACAGTCAGAATTTCCTTCATTTGAGTCACTTCCTTTATCTAAACTGAATACAGGGTATAGTATCGAACACAAAATACCATATTATGCCTTTTTAAGTCAAGCACTTAAAAAATTGTTGCCAGCACCGGTCCCTTTATGGTATATTGTATACAGGAGGGGAAGCGCATGTTGCAGTTGCCGGTCAGGCCAGCAAACGCAATGACTACTATCAATACCCCGGGCATGCCGATGTGCACCGGGGCAATGGCGTTTGCGTTTGCATATTCTCACCGGCAACCTGCCGTGGACTTGCTTTGAAATAGTTTTTGCCGCGTTAATGAAAAGGAGCAAGAGGCCACCCAGGTTGGGTGGCTTAAAGTTTTTTAGGCAGACACAGAAGCACAAAGGTGCAGACGCACACTGGGATGGGCGGGACGCGCAAAAGGTAACCGCTGGTATCTGGAGAGGAGGTGCGCTGGGTAATGCTTTTTGAGGACGTAGTTTTCGTTTACTGTGAAAATCATTGGCTGGCCCTTTACGACGGCAAATTAATAGCCGCAGCCAGGGACTACGAAGAGGCCCTTTCCCTGGCGCTGGCCGCGTCTTTGTTTTAATAATTGCAGGTTTTTAATTAAAATATAGAGAAGATGTTAAGGAACCATTTAGCGTTGGTAATAATAGGCTTTAAAGCATGGCAAGGACCGGCTGCTAAATTTATTTTTCTTTAAGCTTTGCGTTCTTTGCGTCTTTGCGGTGAATTTTTCGTTGAGGAGGAACCATGAATCCCGAAATCGAAAAGGTTTTAACCCGCGTCCAAAAGCCGGCGCGCTACGTCGGCGGCGAATGGAATGCCGTCCGGAAAGACTGGGCGCAAACCCCGGTGAAAATTGCTTTTGCTTTTCCCGACGTTTACGAAGTGGGTATGTCCCACCTGGGCCTGCAGATTCTTTACCACGTGGTTAATCAGCGGGACGATGCTTTAATGGAGCGCACCTTTGCTCCGTGGGTGGACATGGAAAAGGAAATGCGCCGGTACGGGATTCCTTTGTTTACTCTGGAATCGCGCCGTCCTATTAAAGACTTCGACCTGCTTGCCTTCACGCTGCAGTACGAATTGACCTTTACCAACGTTTTAAACATGTTGGATTTAGCCGGGTTGCCGCTGCGCGCCGCGGAACCCAGCGGCCGGCCTCCCCTGGTGATCGCAGGCGGGCCTTGCGCGTATAACCCCGAACCGCTGGCCGAATTTATCGATTTGTTTGTGATCGGCGAAGGAGAGGAAGTATTTCACGAAATTATTGACCTCATCAAGGATTT
>JBFMBG010000161.1:0-2940 GCA_040755215.1 Bacillota bacterium
CTTCGCTCATTTAAAGCCTACGAAGGTTTAACTGAAAATGATGTGATCAATGCCATCAAAGCTCCCGTCGCCATTACGCCAAGCATTCATGGACGAAAAAACCTCTGGCAGCCATTCCGAAATAAATGGTTACGAATAACTGTAATTATGGAAGAGTCTGCTATTACTATCATAACGGTTACCGTGCGCCGCAAAGGCCCGGACAATAAAGGAGGCGCCATTAATGAAAATCACCTATGATCTTGAAGGCGATGTTCTTTATATTCTCCTTCGCGAAGCCAAACCAGATGATTCTTTCGATATCAACCCCGGAATAACTGCGGAGTTAGATGAAAATGGAGAATTAATCGGGATTGAAATTGTTGCCGCCAGGGAAAGGGGAATTTCCCTTAACGATCTTCACCTGGAAAATCTACCCTATCACCTTCCCGCTTCCCGGGCAATTTAACATCGGAGAAGGAGATATTCGCCGGAGCTTTACCTATGCCGCCTCCAAGCGCAGGCCCCTTTAGGTCTGGAAACAAGCGAAAAGCAACTTAAGCAGCAGCGCGGGGCGGCCAGGGTCAACTACTTTTTCTTTAAAGGCACAAATGGCAGGCGAACAAAACCGGCAATCTCAAAATGAACGTCAAAAGCAGCGGCTTCTTTGATTTCCAGGCGCTGCATAAAAGCAAAGCTCGTACAATCGGTAAAGCTGAAATCCTGGTCGCCGTATTTACAGAAAAGCTCCCACGCTTTTTCTTCATCGGCAGGCAACAAGCGCACCAACGTGCAAATTTTACTCTCCTTCAGGCGTTTTCCGTATTCGATCGCCACCCGGTGTCCGAAATCGTAACGAAGAATAGTCACCAATTCGTCGAAAATATAATTGGACGTAAGCAACGGGGCAGGAGCCCGGCGGAGAAAATCAACCGCTTCTTTGTGGTGGAGATCGCCGGCAAAGGCATGCGCGTACCAGAAACTGGTGTCCACGAAAATCTGCCGCATTGCGCTCACACCTTATACAAACGGCGGTCAATCGTTTCGCTGGAAAAATCATTTTCCGGCGGAGCCTGACAAATTCCGGCCGCTTCCAGGAGAGGATCTCCCGTTTGCGCAAAATTTTGATTCATCCGCCCGGAGATTATCTGGCGCAACACAGCAGAAATCGATTTCCCCTGGCTTTCCGCCATCTTTCTAAGAAACTCGTATTGCCATTCTTCAACCACAACTTGCATCCGACGCATCAGCGCCAGCCCCCTCAATAGATTATTTACACATTCATTATTACACAATAATCTTAAATTGTCAATATAATCCTTTTACTTCCCGTCCTTTTAAGGTTTTTCGAAGAAACCAGACCAAGCAGCCGCAAAAAATTTATCCCCACATAACCTGGGAATTTTTTTATTTTTATCAGTTGACACGGAAAACAATAGTATTTATAGTTTACGTAGTTAATAATTTAATATTTTCTCCTTTTTTGCCGGAGGGAAATTTGGGAAATGAACGTTTTGCTCTTCCGCCCTAGCCTTTTGCGCCGGGGAATAATTTTCTGGTTAATTCTTTGGTTAACCGTCTCTTTTACCGGCTGCACAAAAAATCAACAGGCCCCCGCCGCCCAGCAGGGCGCCGGCGCGGGGCGGCCCCCGGCGGCGGTGGCCGTACAGAGCGCCAAAAAGGGAAAAATCGTCAAGGAATATATGGCCGGCGGCCAAGTCGCCGGCATCCGGACGGTTACCGTGGCCCCCAAAATCTCCGGCAGGGCGGCCTCCGTGCCGGTTGCGGCGGGACAGGCCGTCCGGGAAGGAGACGTGCTCTTCACGCTGGACAGCACGGATGCGGAGAACCAGGTCCGGCAGGCCCGGGCTTCTTTGGCGGTGGCGCAGGAAAACAAAAAGCTGGCCGACGTAAACCGGGCCAACGCCAAAAAGCAGCTCGAGCGCTACCGGCAGCTCTACGAGGCGGGGGCGGTTCCCGCCGACACCTACGAGCAGTACGCCTTGAAATACGAGCAGGCCGCGGCGCCCGTACCCGAAGCCCAGCTGGCCCAGGCTGAAGCGGCGCTGGCCACCCAGGAAACGAACCTGGCCAACCATACCGTGCGCGCTCCTTTCGGCGGCGTGGTGGCGAAAGTCAGCGTGGACCCCGGCGAAATGGTCTCCCCCACCAGCCAGTGCGTGACGCTGGTGGACCTGAGCCGGGTCAAGGTAGAGGTTGCGGTGGGCGAGCAGGAAGTCAACAAGATCAGGCCCGGCCAGGTCTGCCGGGTGACGGTGGCCGCCGCGCGGAGCGAGCCGTTCCCCGGCACGGTAACCGCCGTTTCCCCGGCCGCCGACGACAAAACGAAGGGGTTCACCGTGGAAGTAACCCTGGACAACCCCGCCGGGATCTTAAAACAGGGGATGTACGCGGAGGTCCACCTGGTCACCGATACCGCCGAAGAGGTCCTTACCGTTCCTGTGGAGGCGGTGCTGAACAAAGACGGGCGCCGGGTCGTCTTTGTCGTCGAAGGCGGGGAGGCGAAAGAGCGCACCGTTATTGTGGGCCTTACCGACGGGCGCCTGGCGGAAATAAAAGAAGGCTTAAAGGAAGGGGAGCAGATTGTGGTGACGGGCAACCAGAGCCTGACCAACGGGAGCAAGGTGATCGTCTCCGGTGCCCAGGGCGGCGGCGCTTCGGCGGGCGGAACGGGCCCGCAGGGCGCTCCGGGAACGCCGGGAGCGCAGGGCGGTAACCCGGGCGGCGCCAGGGGCGGCGGCACGGCGCCCCCGGGCGGGACGGCGCCCCGGAGCAACTGAACGGAGCGGACAAAGGGCAAGAACACGCCCCGGCAATTCCGGCCGGGAGCTTTCAGGAACGGCATCAGCACACAAACAGGGATACAAGTTAAAAACCGAAAGGGAATGATCCGGCAACATGCGCCTGGCCGACTTTTCCGTAGAGCGCCCCGTGGCCATC
>JBFMBG010000162.1:0-2929 GCA_040755215.1 Bacillota bacterium
TTCAAAATTGATTGCCTGCACTCCTTGGTAAGCCCGGTCAATGGCTTCCCGGATGGTCTTAGCCACCGCCGTCACCCCGAGCACCCGGCCGCCGGCGGTAACAACCTGCCCGTCGACCAGCGCGGTACCGGCATGGAAGACCATGATATCATCGGGGACGCGGTCCAGCCCGCTGATCACTTTCCCCTTCGGGTAAGGGCCGGGATACCCCCCGGAGGCAAGGACAACGCACACGGCTGCGCCATCCGCCCAGCAGATTTTTTGGGCGGCCAGCCGGCCGGTTAAAACGGCCTCGCAAATCTCCACCAGGTCCGTTTGAAAGAGCACGAGCAAAGGCTGCGCTTCGGGATCGCCAAAACGGGCGTTAAACTCTAAAACCTTTAGCCCCTGCTCCGTCACCATCAGACCGGCATAGAGCACCCCGCGGTAAGGACACCCTTCCCTGGCCAGGCCTTTTACCGCGGGAATTAAAATTTTTTCCAGCGCTTCCTCGTAAACCCGGGACGTGCAAACCGGCACCGGGGCATAAGCCCCCATCCCGCCGGTATTGGGCCCCTGATCGTTGTCGTAAACCTGTTTGTGATCCTGGGCGGCAAGCATGGGCAGGACAGTTTCGCCGTCGGTAAAGGCGAGAATGCTGGCCTCTTCCCCCTTCAGGCACTCTTCAATGACTACCCGCTCCCCGGCCCGGCCAAAAACCTTTTTTTCCATTATTTCAGTAATCGCCGCCAGCGCCTCCGCGGGCGAACCGCACACCTTGACGCCTTTCCCGGCGGCCAGCCCATCGGCTTTAACGACTAATGGCCCGGCGCGTTTTAAAACATATTCTTTCGCTTTTTCCGGCTGATCAAAAACAACGTAATCGGCCGTCGGTATATTGTATTTAGACATGAATTTTTTTGCCCATACTTTGCTGCCTTCAATGGCGGCGGCGGCGGCCGACGGCCCGAAAATATTTAAGCCCGCCCGGGTAAAGGCATCCCCGATCCCCGCGGTTAAAGGCGCCTCCGGCCCGACAATGGTCAGGTCAATTTTTTCTTTAACCGCAAAATTAAGCAGCCCCTCGATATCTTCGGCCTTTATCTGCACGCAGGTTGCCTGGCGGGCAATGCCGGCGTTGCCCGGAGCGCAAAATATTTGAGCTACCCGGGGGCTCTGGCGCAGCTTCCACACCAGGGCATGTTCGCGGCCGCCGCCCCCCACCACCAGAACCTTCATTTAGAAATTCCTCCGCAACTTATTCTAACAAAATGGAAAGTTACCTCCGGTCAGGCAGATGTTTGGTGGAAAGGCACAAAGTCAGACAGGCACAAAGGCACAAAGGGAATAATAGTCTTTTGCTCTTAACTTATTCTTCGATCTGCCCTGCCTCGCTGTTTCTATGTGCCTCCATGCTTTTGTTCCCTCTCTTCTTCCGGGTCGCTGTGTCTCTCTCTATGCCTTTCTTTCTCTGTCCCTTTGCGCCTTTACCCCTCTGTGCTGCCTTTGTGCCTCTGTTCCTTTGTGCCTTTGTGCCTCTCTCTAATGCTTAAAGTGCCTCATCCCGGTAAAAATCATCGGGATGCCGTATTCGTTGCAGGCGGCGATGGATTCTTCGTCCCGCAAAGAGCCGCCGGGTTGAACGATCGCGGCAATACCGGCGCGAGCCGCTTCGTCCACGGTGTCCCGGAAGGGAAAAAAGGCGTCCGAAGCAAGCACGGCCCCTCTGGCCCGCTCCCCGGCCTGGGTCAAAGCAATGCGCGCCGAACCAACCCGGTTCATCTGCCCGGCGCCGACGCCGATCAGCTGGCGGTTCCTGGTTACCACGATGGCGTTGGATTTAACGTGTTTCACGATGGCCATGGCGAAGGCAAGTTCGGCCAGTTGTTCTTCCGTAGGCTGTTTTTCGGTAACCACCCGGACCCTTTCCGGAATGACCATTTCCCGGTCCGCTTCCTGAAGCAAAAAGCCGCCGTTGACCTTGCGCACATCCAGAAGGTCACCGGTTTGACCGGCAAGGGGGCCCGTTTTTAAACAGCGCAAATCCTTTTTTTGCCGGAGGAGGGTAAGGGCCTCTTCGGTAAAATCGGGGGCAATCACGGCTTCTAAAAAGATTTCGGTCATCTCTTTGGCGGTCGCCCCGTCAACCGGCCGGTTGCAGGCCACAATCCCCCCAAACGCCGAGACGGGGTCGCCCGCGTACGCCTTCCGGTAGGCTTCCGCCAGTTCGTCGGCGCTGGCCGCCCCGCAGGGATTATTGTGCTTGATAATCACTACGGTGGGTTCAATAAATTCCCGCACCAGTTCAAAAGCCGCGTTCAGATCTAAAATGTTATTGTAGGACAACTCTTTTCCGGTAAGCTGCACGGCGTTACCCACGCACGCCCCGGAAACCCCCGGAACCCGGTAAAAAGCTGCTTTTTGGTGAGGGTTCTCGCCGTAGCGCAAAACCTGGGCAAGTTCGGCCGTCAAGATCATGGTGGCCGGAAAATCCTTTGTTTCTCCCCGAATTCTGCTCAGGTAAGCAGCAATGGCGGCGTCGTAGGCGCAGACGTGCGCAAAGGCATCCCGGGCCAGGAGCAGCCGGAACTCTTCGTCAACCAGGCCGGCCCGGATAGCTTCCAGCACCCTGCCGTAATGCTTAGGGCTTACCACCACCAGCACGTGCCGGTAGTTTTTGGCCGCTGCCCTGATCATGGCCGGCCCCCCGATATCGATGTTTTCGATGACCTCTTCCAGGGTAACATCTTCCCTGGCGACGGTTTCTCGAAACGGGTAGAGGTTAACCGCCACCAGGTCGATGGGCGCGATGCCGTGTTCTTTAAGCTGGCTTAAGTGCCTGCCGTCGCGCAAGGCGAGGATGCCTGCGTGCACCCGGGGGTGCAGGGTTTTTACCCGTCCGTCTAAAATTTCCGGAAAACCCGTTACGTCTGAAATGTACGTAACCGGC
>JBFMBG010000163.1:0-2905 GCA_040755215.1 Bacillota bacterium
ATCCATTTGAAAAAAATTCTGCTGTTTCAATAAAGACGGCAGCGCTTCCCCCTGTCTGTGGGCGGGCACGTGCAGGTGGGCGCAGCCTTGCCCGATATGCCGCCGGAGGGCCGTATAAAGCGGCGTTTCAGATTGCTCCCGGAACAAGTAGCCCGCGCCCCCCTTTATCAGTACGCAACCAAAAATAAAACGAATTCACAGGCCGGAAATTCGGTATATATTTATTTTAACATAATCAGAACCGAATTACCATTAGTTTAATATCATATCCCTCGACTTTCCCGGCCAGAATAACAAAAAACACGGCAAGAAAATGAGAAGGTACAAAATAAGCTGGCCCACATGTTTTCGCCACTTAAAAAGGAGCCGATCAGGATGCGCAAGGACGTCATCAACGAAAAAGACCTCTGCCGGAAGTACCGGACCAACGTCACCAGGTTGATCCGCGCCTGGAAAAAGGGTTTAGATGACCTGGAAATTGCCCGCGCCACCGGCATTAATCCGGCTACCTTGCAGCAGATCCGGGAAGACATCCAGCTGGCCCACCGCCGCCTCCGGCTCCTCCAAAAAAAAGAAGCCCTGGTTAAAAAAGGGCCGGAAATATTCCTTAAAAAATAAACACCCAGGCGCGCTAACCTTCTTCTCCGCCGTCCGTTCTTCCAATCCCTTGCCGCAAGTAATTTTTAGCCAGCTCAACGTAAGCCTGCGCACTCAGTTCCACCCAGAGCAGCGATTTTCCCGAAAGCTCCTTTTTCACTACCGCGGGGGCACCGGCCGCCAGGGAGCGGGGCGGGATTTGCGTTCCCTCGGCCACCACGCTGCCGGCCGCAATGATGGCCTGTTCACCAATGACCGCGTTGTCCAAAATCACTGCGTTCATGCCGATGACCGCCCCTTTTTCCACGGTGCAGTTGTGCAGCACGGCCCCGTGGGCCACGGTGACGTCTTCCCCGATGATGGTTTTTCCGCCGGCAAAAACGTGCACCACCACGTTGTCCTGGACGCTGGTCCGTGCCCCCACCGTAATTTTGCCGATATCGCCGCGCAGCCGGGCGCCGAACCAGATGCCGGCCTCATCCGCCACCTCCACGTCGCCGATTAAAGTGGCATCGGGAGCAACGAAAGCCTTTTCTGAAACCTTTGGTTTTTTTCCGTTGTATTCGATGAGCATTTACCTCCCCGGTTTACCGAACGACGCGCCTGGCAAACAACCGCGCGGGGGTCCGCAGGCAAACCGGACGTCCTCCTTCCTTAAACTTTAACCTTACCTTACTTTGAAATCTCGATCTCGATCATCTGCCCTGGCTTTCCGGGGTTCACTCATGGGCTTCTCAAGCTGCTTTTATCTATTTCATTTCAAGTATAAACCCAGATCGAACCCTTCCTTGCCCCTATAACGATCAAAAATATAATGGCGGTATTTTACGTAATCCGTATAGTTGCAGTTAATCCCTTCCTCCTGCATGGCTTTTTCGAACTTCTTTAAATCCGGCGGGCACCCCCGGATGGGGATGGCTTTTTGAATGTGCGGGTTGTTTTTGTTGAGTTCGCAGGCGCATTTGCCAAAGAGGACCGTTTTGGCAAACCCCGGGGAGGCCAGCTGCTTTTTGCCGGTGATGACCTCCACTCCCGGGAACAGTTCGCCCCGGAATGCGGACATGAACATGATGAGCATGGGGTTGTAGAGCATGGAACAGCCGGTGCATAAAGTGTTGTCGTATTTACGGATGGCGATGCCGGTAATGCCGCGCCTGGCCATTCCCGCCGGCCCGGTGTCGTCCGGGGTCCATTCCCAGTCGTAGGGCGCAAAGAAACGGTGCTTTTCGATCTCCTCGCCTCTGACCGTAATTTCCGCCGGATCCAGGTTCCGCCCGCGGCGATCGGCAAAGTATTTCAGGTGCGGCACGTCTTGCGCCGAGTAGCCCATGATTTTCGCCCCCACGACGTCGCAGGCCAGGGGATCCCGGGAAGCGATGAGGAGATCTTTCCGGTAGGCTTTGCCGGTATGGGCCGGGCCCCTTTCCAGGGCGAAAATTCCGTCGATGACGGTGAGCGCCACCGGTAGCTTTTCGATGATGTGCGGGAAAATCTGGTTGAGATCCCGTTCCGGGTTGTGACAAAACATTTTCGATTTTCGGTCCAGAACCCCTTTGAAGTTTTTAATCCCCAGGGAAACTTTGCACTGGTTGTGGGTTTTCAACACCGGTACGTTGATGATTTTATCCGCCGCCAACGCCTTCTGGGCAAGCGCCAGCTGAAAATCTCCAAAATCTACCGGCACAAACTTTTCTTCGTTAAAATCGATCAACTCCACACCGTAATTTTCCTTGAGCTTCTCGTAGCCGAGGGCCTTGTAGATGGCTCTTCCCTGGGTTTTAGGCACGGGCCGCGAGGCTTCGCCGATCATCAGGTTGCGGAAACCCGCTTCCGCCAGGACATGCACCAGGGCGAAGATTACCGCGCTGGTGGTTACTACCCCAAAAGGTGGAAAAGGGAGATCAAAGTCCCAGGCGACTATGTTTGGTTTGATTAAAATTTTATCGTCTTTGTTTAGCCCGGCAAACCCGTCGCACAACTCAATCGCTTCTCTCAAGGAGCGGTACGGGTCGATACACTTAACAATCGAAACAACCGGTCTGGCCATGGTCATTCTCCTTAAGTTTCTTCTGTCATTTCTCGCTTTGCCTGTTTTTCCCAATTTGTTGCTGGCTTTCTAAAAATAGTTATTCAATTAAGTCTCTCTTTTTCCTGCTCAAATTTTAATCAACAGTTAAAAATTAAAATCTGTAAAAAGGTGGCAGATGAGTTAAACTGCCACCATAAAATACCGTAAAACCTTTTTTTGATTCACCAACAACCATTGGAACAAGTTACCACTATAAAAATGGGCCGTTGTACTGTTCTT
>JBFMBG010000164.1:0-2868 GCA_040755215.1 Bacillota bacterium
CGCCGGGCGGTCTTTCCCCCCGGAAGCTTTCCTGGCGTGGGCCGGAAGCCTGGCGGAGGAAATTCGTTCCTCCATCAGTTACTACCAGTCCCGGCCGGGGGCGACGGCAGTCGACGCGGTCATCCTCAGCGGCCGCGGCGCCAGGGTGGCGGGACTGGCCGCCTGGCTGCAGGAAAACCTGGGCGTTCCGGTAACGAACGCCCGCCCCCTGGAAGGGATCGGCGTGCCTTCCCGGGCGGGCGGGGATGTTGCCGACGCCGCGCCGGATTTTGCGGTTTGCCTGAGTCTGGCGCGGCGCGGCCTGGGGGTGGGCGGATGATGAAAAACATCAGCCTGCTCCCCCCGGAAATTGAAGCCCGCTGGCGGGCGCAGCAAAAGCGGAGGCGTTATCTCCTGGGCGGCGGCCTGGCCCTGCTGGTTTTTCTGGCTGTTTACGCCGCGTTGATTGCTTTGACCTTTCAGGCGCAGTTGCAGGTGCGTGCGCTGCAGGCGCAACGCGCTGCTGTCCAAAAGGAGATCGCCGCTTATCAAGAGTACGCAGCCATGCAAGCCCGGATCACGAGCGCCGACAACCTTTTGCAGCAGGCTGTGGGAACGCCTCCGGACTGGGTGCAACTGATGACCGGCGTCAGCCGTTTCATTCCGCCCGATGTCTGGCTGACCGACTTTACTGCCGCCGTCGGGGCCAAAGAGGCCGGAACAACAAAACCCGCCCCGGCCCGGCAGGCAACAGCCCCCCAATCCCGGCCGGAAGCCGGGGAGGTTACCCTGCGGGGTTGGGCCTTCGATCACCAGGCGGTCGCCCGCTGGCTGGAGGAAATCCGCCGCGTGCCCGGTTTAACCGACGTCCGCTGCCAGTTTGCCACAGAAGACACCCTGCAACAAAAAGCAATGGTCAAGTTCGAGATTAAAGCGGCGGTTTTGCCGGGTCCGCCTTACCGGCCGGCTGCGGGAAAGGATGAATAAAGATGGCAAGGCAAAAAGCATTCCTCTCCTGGGAAGCGCTCACCATTATTCTGGGCGTTCTTGCCCTGGGCTGCATGCTGTTTTTGATTTTCGTCCAGGTTAATGCCCTGCGGGCGGCGCAGGACGCCGCGGCGGGTGAAAAGGCGGCCCTTGCCCGCGACCAGGCGCGCCTGCAGCAACTGTCCAGACTGAAAGAACAGGCTCCTCTCCTGCGGGCGCAACTGGCCCGGGCCGAACGCTTGCTGCCCGCCGCGCCTGCCGAAGCTGCCCTGCTTAACGACATCAAGGACGCCGCCAATAAATCGGGAGCGCGCGTCGTGCAGATCCGCTTTGAAAATCGGGCGGCAAAGCAGGGTTACGTAGAAATGCCCCTCAAGGTTACTTTCGAGGGGCGCTACCAGGGTCTGCTTAATCTGCTTGCCGAACTGCGGGCCGGCCCGCGGGCGCTGCGCGTGGACGGGGTAAAGATCGGCAAAGGAGAGCAGGAACTCCCCTCCATCAAAGCGGAGATTACCGCCAGCGCCTTTTACAAGACAGCGGGCGCGGCGCCGGGAAGCACCCAATAGCTTAACGGAATGGAAAGGAAGGATACAGGCCATGGCGCAGCCGTATTTCAAAACAATAGAGCAAGGTGCGGAACCCGAACCCCGGTTTGTTGTCCGGCACAAGAAAATACTGCTTCCTGCCGGTGCTGTTTTAGTCATTGCAATTATGATCGGAGTTGTTTATTTCTTCAGCACGGGGATGACGGCCGGAAAAATGCAGCGCACTGCCGGGACGGCGACCGGAAAAGGAGCCGGCGCCCCCGCCGGACCGGCATATACCGTTCTACCGGAAACCAAACGCCCGCTCGCGGAGGGTGCTGAGAAATCTACGCCGTCGGCCGATGCGGGACAAACGGTCGATCCCTTCGCCGGGCCGATGGTTCTCCGGGGGGTAATCACAGGCGGCGGAGGCAGCCTGGCGATCGTGGAAGTGGGCGGCGCCGCCTGCATTGTCCGGGAAAGCGAGATAGTAGCCGACGTCTGGACGGTAAAGGAGATCAAAGACAGGCAGGTTGTACTGGCTGCCGGCGACGAGGAACTGTACCTGGGATTTAACGGAAAAGTATTGCGGAAAGTAAAACCGGCCGGTAAAAATGGCGGAAAAGGCGGTGAATAAGCAGTGGCAGCCAAAGCAGTTGCAGGTCCAGGACGCAAAGTGAGGTTATGGGCAGGATTGCTGGTTTTTGTTGTGCTGTGGGTAACGGGTCTGCCCTGTTCGTTTCCGTCCGGAGGAGGTCCGGAAGGCGGCGTTGCGGGGGCCTTTCGTTTTTGCGCCGGCCCTGCGCCCGCCTACGCGGCAGACCCGCAGATGATCACGCTGGACGTGCGGGAAGCGGACCTGCGGGACGTTTTATCCGCGCTGGCTCTGAAAATGGGGTCGACGATCATCCTGGGCATTAAAGAGGATAAGCCGGTCAAGGTTACTTTTCAGGTGCAAAACGTTACTCCCGCCAAGGCCCTGGAACTGCTGGTTCAAAAGCAGGGCCTGGCCTACCTGCAGAAAGAAAACTTAATTGTGGTCGGCGAGCCGGAAAAACTGAAGGAAAACTTTTTCAACGAAATGATTTTAACCCGGTTTGATACATATTATCTTCCGGCCGGCAAGGTAAAGGAACTGATCGGTGAACTGGCCATCCCTCTGCAAACCATAACCGTCGAAACCAACCTGAACGCCATCTGGGTCCAGGGGACGGCCCAGGCCCTGCAGAAAGTGCGGGAACTGATCAACGCGGTCGACCTGCCGGAGAACCTGCCGGGTTTAGAATACAGAATCATCGCCCCGACGCAGATTTCCCCGACCAGGGCGGTCGAATTGCTGACCAGGGCGGGTATATCGCTTCAGCATTACGTGGAAATG
>JBFMBG010000165.1:0-2723 GCA_040755215.1 Bacillota bacterium
AGGCGGGCTTTTTTTGATGAGTTGTCTCGTCGCACCGGAGCATTGGAACGATTGCAAACGGCAAGCGGGAATTTATTTACTCAGGAGGAAAAAGAATGACCAGGCGCATTGGCGTAATCGGCATCCTGGTGCAGGACAGGCAGCACGCCGCCGGAAAGATTAACAGCATCCTGAGCGCGTACGGCGAAATTATCGTCGGGCGCATGGGGATTCCTTACCGGGAAAAGAACCTGGCGGTAATCGCCCTCATCGTCGACGGCACCACCGACGAAATCGGGGCCATGACGGGAAAACTAGGAAACATCAAGGGCGTCCAGGTGAAGAGCGTGTTAATCTCCTCCCAAACGCCCCCAGAGTAAAGAAATAAGGAAGAAAACTTCTAAAGAAAACCGGGCCGGAAAAAGCACAGCCGGCAAATGATCATTTCGAAAGGGTGTGGGCAAAATGGCTTACCGGGTGGAAAAGGATTTGCTCGGCGAAAAAGAGGTTCCGCAGGGCGCGTATTACGGTATCCACACCTTGCGGGCCCGGGAAAATTTCGCCGTTTCCGGCCTCCCCGTCCACCGGGATTTGATCTGGGCCCTGGCGCTGGTGAAAAAGGCCGCCGCCCTGGCCAACCTGGAGATCGGCCTGCTGGAGCGCCGGACCGGGCAGGCCATCGTCCGGGCGGCGGAAGAACTGGCTCGGGGACAGTGGCGGGAGCAAATTATCGTGGACGCTTTCCAGGGGGGCGCAGGCACCTCCGTCAACATGAACGTTAACGAGGTGATCGCCAACCGGGCCATTGAAATCCTGGGCGGAACCAAAGGGGACTATTCCCTGGTCCACCCTCTGGACCACGTGAACCTGGGACAGTCTACCAACGACGTTTACCCGACGGCCCTGCGCGTCGCTGCGATCAAGCTGACGCGGGAACTCGGCCAGGCCCTGGCTTCCCTGCAGGGCGCGCTGCAGGCCAAAGAGAAGGAGTTTGCGGCGGTTCTGAAGATCGGCCGGACCCAGTTGCAGGAAGCAGTGCCCGTCACCCTGGGCCAGGAATTCGGCGCCTGGGCCGAAGCCGTGGCCCGCGACTGGTGGCGGCTGTACAAGACCGAAGAACGCCTGCGCCAGATCAATCTGGGAGGAACCGCCGTGGGCACCGGGTTAAACGCCAGCCGCCGTTACATCTTCCGGGTGGTGGAGATCCTCCGGGAACTCACCGGCTTCCCCCTGGCCCGGGCCGAAAATACCTTCGAGGCCACCCAGAACGCCGACGTTTTAGCGGAAGTTTCGGGATTTTTAAAAGCCGCCGCGGTCAACCTGGCCAAGATTGCGGGGGATCTGCGCCTGTTGTCTTCCGGACCGCAGGCGGGCCTGGGCGAGATCAGACTGCCCGCAGTCCAGGCAGGCTCCTCCATTATGCCGGGCAAGGTCAACCCGGTTATCCCGGAAATGGTCACCCAGGTGGCCTACCAGGTGATGGCCAACGACGCGGCGATCACCCTGGCCGCGGCCTCCGGGCAACTGGAATTAAATGCCTTCCTGCCCCTGATCGCCCATAACCTGCTCTCGTCCCTGGAAATGTTAAGCAAGGCCGCGGTGCTGCTGGCGGAAAAGTGCGTCCAAGGGATCCGGGCCGACGAAGCCCGCTGCCGGGAATTGCTGGCCGCCAGCCAGGGAATGATCACGCCCTTTGTCCCTTACCTGGGCTCCGCCAAAGCCACGGAGGTAGCCCGGCGGGCCGCCCAAAGCCGGCGGCCGGTAACCGAATTACTGGTCGAAGAGGGGTTATTTACCGCCGAGGAAATTGCCGCCGTTCTCCAGCCGGAAGAATTGACCACGCCGGGCGTGGCCGGGATCGGCCGCCTCAAGCGTTTAGCAAACGAAAGAAGGTGATGGTTCCGTGAGCCTCAACGCCACTCCCCGCGGGCAGCGGCTACACATCACCCTGTTCGGACGCCGGAACACCGGCAAGTCGAGCCTGATTAACGCTCTCACCGGCCAGGAAACAGCCATTGTTTCCGACGTCCCGGGAACGACCACCGACCCCGTCGCCAAGGCCATGGAAATCCTCCCCCTGGGACCGGTAATGCTCACCGATACGGCAGGCTTAGACGATACCGGGACACTAGGCGCCTTGCGGGTTCAAAGGAGCCTGGCGGTACTGAACAAAACCGATCTCATTCTCCTGGTTTGCGATCCCGGGATGGGGATCGGGGAACCCGAACGGACTGTGGTCGCCCGGGCGCGGGAACAAAAAATCCCCGTGGTCGGGGTAGTCAATAAAATCGACCTGTACCCGGAAACAATTGCTGACCTGTGGGAAAAAGAGCTGGCCATTCCTTTTGTGGCCGTCAGCGCCCTGAACCGCCGGGGGATCGGCGAGCTGAAAATGGCCCTCGTCCGGTCTGCCCCGAAAGACTGGACCATCCCCACCATTGTCGGCGATTTAATCGAACCGGGGGACCTGGTGGTGCTGGTCATTCCCATCGACAAGGCGGCGCCCAAAGGAAGGCTGATCCTCCCGCAGCAGCAGGTCATCCGGGACGTCCTGGAAAACGACGCCGTGGCGGTAATGGTCAAGGAACGGGAGCTGAGGCACGCCCTCGCCGGCCTCACCGGCAAACCCAAACTGGTGGTCACCGACGCTTCCGCCTATTTAAAGGCTGCCGCTGACACCCCGCCGGACGTGCTTTTTACTTCCTTTTCGATCCTGTTTGCCCGGTACAAGGGGGATCTGCCCG
>JBFMBG010000166.1:0-2683 GCA_040755215.1 Bacillota bacterium
GCTCTTTACCGGCGCAACCGGCGGTGATGGCGCCGATTGGAAAAACGTTCACCATCCCCAGCTCTTTCGCTTTGCTCCGGATATAATTAATCACCGTTTGGTTATCCGCCACCGGATTGGTGTTGGGCATGCAGGCGATACTGGTGAACCCCCCGCAGGCCGCGGCGCGCGTACCCGATTCAATAGTTTCTTTGGCCTCAAAGCCGGGGTCTCTTAGATGCACGTGCAGGTCAATAAGCCCGGGAACGACCAGCTTTCCCGAAGCATCAATGACGTCCCCCCCGTCGCCCACGGCGTCGTCAAGACTCTCACCCAAAGCCGCAATCTTCCCTTCGCCGACCAGCACGTCGCCGGAAAACATCCTCCGGGAAACGGGATCAACGATTGTGCCACCCTTGATGAGCAGTCTCATCGGTTAATCTTCCCCTCCGCTAAGCAGGTACAGAATAGCCATCCGGACCGCTACCCCGTTGGTAACTTGCTCGTTAATTACCGATCGGGCATGTTCGGTTATTTCGGCGCTGATCTCTACCCCCCGGTTAACCGGCCCGGGGTGCATGATCAGAGCATCCGGCTTGGCCAGAGACAGCCTTTCGGGAGTCAAACAATAAAGGCGGCTGTATTCCCGTAAACTCGGGAAAAAAGCCGCCTTTTGCCTCTCCAGCTGGATGCGCAACATCATAATGATGTCCGCTCCTGACAGCGCTTCTTCCATGCTGTAGTGGACACTTACGCCCATTCGTTCCACATCTCTCGGAATCAGGGTCGCCGGGCCGCAAACCGCCACTTTCGCGCCCATTTTTCGAAAACCCCAGATATTGGACCGGGCTACCCGGCTATGCAAAATGTCCCCGACGATGACCACCTTGCTCCCCTTTAAGCTGCCTCTTTTTTCTTTAACCGTAAACAGGTCCAGAAGCGCCTGGGTAGGGTGCTCGTGGGCGCCGTCTCCTGCGTTTACTACCGCGGCGGTAATTGTGTTGGCCAGTAAATGCGCCGCCCCGGCCAACGGGTGGCGGAGCACAACCACGTCTGCCCCGAGAGCCTCGATGGTGCGGGCGGTATCCTTTAAACTTTCCCCTTTAACGACACTGCTGGCAGAAGCGGAAATATTTATGCAATCGGCGCTTAAGTACTTGGCGGCCAGTTCGAAGGAAACACGCGTGCGGGTGCTGGGCTCGTAAAAAACGTTGATGACCGTGCGTCCGCGCAAAGCGGGCACCTTTTTAATGGGCCGGGAAAGAATTTCCTTCATCCGGGCCGACGTATCCAGGATGAGTTCGATTTCTTCGGTTGTGATCGTCGCCAGTCCCAGCAGATCTTTTCCTTGTGGTCTCATCGCTACCTCCAAAAAACGGTCACCAGCCGTGCCTGCCGTTGCCGTCCGGCGCGGGACGACTGACGGCCGATCCCGCCGGCCCCCCCGCCCGTGACGCTCCTTGCAAACGAACGGCAAAGCGGGAATTTTCGCACTTTAACCGTGGTTCTCCAAAATGAGGACCCTATCCTCGCCGTCGGTTTCCTGCAGGCGCACCGCCACTACTTCGCGCCGCGCGGTGGGCACGTTTTTTCCTACGTAGTCGGCGCGAATGGGCAACTCCCGGTGCCCCCGGTCAATGAGCACGGCCAGCTGAATCAACCTCGGCCGCCCCAGGTCGATAATGGCGTCCAGGGCCGCGCGCACCGTACGCCCCGTATAGATAACATCGTCAACCAGGACTATCTTTTTATTCTCAACCGGAAAAGGAACTTCGGTTTTGTGCAGCAACGGCTGGTGGCTCAAGGTGGTAAGGTCGTCCCGGTAGAGGGTGATATCCAGGATTCCCACGGAAACGGATTTGCCCTCGATCTCTTTTATGTAACCGGACAACCGCCTGGCCAGCGGAACGCCTCTGCGTTGAATACCGATCAAGGCAAGATTTTCCGTTCCTTTATTGCGCTCCACAATTTCGTGAGCAATTCTCACCAGGGCCCGGCGGATCCCTTCCGCATCGAGAATCTGGGCTTTCTGGCGCAAGTACTTTTCGCTCATTGATTGATCACCTTAGCAAAAATGCCTGCTTACACCGGTAAGCAGGCATAGTATAGCCATCCTTTTAGCTTTCCTATGTTCCTTACCGGCCTCGCTGGACCGGGTTTAAAGGATTTATTTCAGATAAAGATTATCAAAAACCGCCCCGGGTGTCAAGGGAATTTTTCTTGAATTTTTCTTGACAGAAGCAGTTTTAACAAACTAAAATTTATATACATAATACATTCTAAATCAAATTAATGTGATGTAGATAACAATTTGGCCTTTGTAGGTATAAAATACAAAGCAGGAGGGAGGGGGAGAGTGACTTTAACCAGGCGGCGGAAAGAATTTTTGGCCAAAATTATGAAAATATACGCCAGGACTGGTGAACCTGTCCATTACGCAACGGTCGCCCAATCCTTAGGAGTCAGCAAGTGGACCGCTTACGATGTTCTCCGGGAGTTGGAGAAAGAAGGCCTTTTAATTATGGAATACGCCATCAACCGGGAGGAGCGCTTTCCCGGGCGTTCACAGGTTTTATTCCGGCCAACCCCGGTGGCCGTGCGGACGTTAGAAATCGAGCAGGTCGAAAATCTGCCCGGTGAAGATTGGCTGCTGGTTAAAAAAAGGCTGCTGGGCATCCTAGACAACATTAAGAACCTGGATCCA
>JBFMBG010000167.1:0-2678 GCA_040755215.1 Bacillota bacterium
GGCGTAATGTTTACCCTCGCCTGGTTAATGGGAGGGTTTACGGATATTGAGAAGCGCACCAGGGAGCAGCTCCTTTTTATGGCCAACACCGACGCGCTGACGGGTTTGGCCAATTACCACCGCTTCCAGGAAAGGCTTCGGGAGGAGCTGGCAAAAGCAAAGAAGAATTCCAAGCCCCTTGCTTTAATAATGATGGAACTGGACTATTTTAAGTTTTACACGGATAACTACGGCCACCAAAAGGGAAACGAAGTGTTGGCCAAAGTAGGCGAAATTTTACAGGGGTTGGTGAAGGAGCCCTTCTTTCCGGCAAGATACGGCGGGGAAGAATTTATCCTCGTTTTGCCGGGCGCGGAGCGGGAAACTGCCCGGGCACTGGCTTACGAGGCCGAAAGAGCCGTCGAGTCTTATTCTTTTGAAGGTATGGAAATCCAGCCCCTGGGCAAAATGAGCGTTTCCACCGGAATTGCCTGCTTTCCGGAGGACGGCGCTACCCCTGAGGAATTAATCGGGGCGGTCGACAACGACCTCTACCAATCTAAATACGGCAGCAGCAGGGATCATTTGCGCATTTTCATTACCGACCAGTTGTGTGCTTTAAGTGTTTTCGATAAGGGAATTTTGGGATCTTTAAAGACTTTTTTGACGGCCGTGAACGTGAAAGACAGGTACACTTTCGGTCATTCGGAACGGGTGATGGCCTACGCCGTGGCCGTAGCCGACCGGTTGCAGTTGACTGAAGATAAAATTAATGAGCTTCGCTACGGGGCTTATTTGCACGATATCGGTAAAATTGAGGTGGATACGGAAATATTAAATAAAGAGGGTCCTTTGACGAACGACGAATGGGCGGTGATCAGAAGGCATCCCGTCCGGGGATGTGAGCTTGTCCGCCCTCTGGCGTCTCTGGCGGGGATCGTTTCGGCAATCCGGCACCACCACGAAAACTACGACGGCACCGGCTACCCCGACGGCCTGCGGGGAGAGGAAATTCCCCTGCTGGCCCGGGTTTTGCGCGTTGTGGACAGCTTCGACGCCATGACCACGAGCCGTCCATACAAGCAGGCAAAAACTCCTGAGGAGGCCTGCCGGGAACTGCGCAGGCTGGCGGGAAAAATTTACGATCCTGTTGTGGTGGAAATTTTTACAGAGATAATTTTGGAAAGGGAGCGCGTGAAAAAGGGGGCTATGGACAAAGAAAAGCAGGCTTCCGGCCAGGGCTAGCCAAATCATAAAAGGATATGTTGCAACTTGTATGCTATAATGCGTCTTTAAGGGAGGGGGAATTAATATGGAGCGCTTGTGGGCGCCCTGGCGCACCGTATATGTCGGCAAGGATCACGGCGACACCTGCATTTTTTGCGACAAGCTTCAATCTACCGAGGACGAGGCCAACCACCTGCTTTACCGGGGTGAAAAGGCCTTTGTCCTGCTTAATTTATATCCCTATACCAACGGCCACCTCCTGGTTGCGCCGAAAAGGCACGTAGGCGACCTGGCCGACCTGACCAGGGAGGAAATGCTTGAACTGGGCGAAACCACCCGGCAAATGGTGGAGGTTTTACGCAAGGCTTTTCGTCCCGACGGTTTCAACATCGGCGTTAACCTGGGGACGATTGCCGGTGCGGGTGTGCCGGGGCACTTTCACGTCCACATTGTCCCGCGCTGGGCGGGGGACACGAACTTCATGCCCGTTTTAGGCGACGTGCGGGTGATTTCCGAGGGGCTGGAAACCACCTACCGCAAATTAAAAGCAACCCTGCAGACAGGTGAGTAACAGGAGGTCTTTTCCGAAAAATCAGCTGGGTTCTCGTCCCAAAATTTTCATCCAATTTAAACTTCATCCCGTTGCCTCCATTGGAATATCTACATAGCGTTCCCTGGCCATTTCTGCTCCGTAAGCTATTGCGGCCCGGATATCCTCTGCTTCCTTAAAAAGCCTGCGCCCAGGTTACCAGCGGAAGCTCAAAGGGATGGACGAAAAAGTGGTGGTGGGGGCGCACCCGCACGGTGTACCCGAAGGTGCCCTGCGGCATGATCAGGCTTTCTTTGTACAGGTAGGTCTGCTCGTCGAGCTGGCCCGCTATCGGCATGGGAGCCCGGGAAATATTGCCCAGACCCTGGTCGCTCATGTGGCCGTAAACAATTTCCACGGCTACTTCCCCGGGACTGATCGGTCCGAGGGTCACGACTGCCTGGATGTCCAGCAGATCGCCCACCCTCATGGTTTTTTTGACGCTCGTTTCTACGGAACTTATTCTGATCGCCGCCCAGTTTTCGGCCAGCCTTTCTTTGAATTCCCTTATTTCCCGGGCCAGGGCAAAGTTGTTTTGCGAAATAACTTCTTCCCTTTTGATCGCGGGCAGATAAAACCTTTCGGTGTATTCTTTGACCATCCGTTCGGTGTTGAAATAATAGGGGATGGTGCGCAGCGAATTTTTCATTAACTGCAGCCATTTTTCGGGCAGGTTGCTTTCGTTGCGCGCGTAGTACAAAGGAAGGATCACTTCTTCTAAAAGGGCGTACAGGGAGTAAGCGTCGTCCCGGTCCTGGGTTTCGTCGTCCGGGTAGCGCCTTTTTTCCCCGATCACGAACCCGTTTTCTCCGTTGTACGCCTCCGGCCACCAACCGTCCAGGATGCTGCAGTTGACCACGCCGTTTACCGCCGCTTTCTGGCC
>JBFMBG010000168.1:0-2654 GCA_040755215.1 Bacillota bacterium
CAGCAGCGCTGACGCATAAATAAAATATCCCCCGTCAATCCAACGATTGGGGGCACAAGGAAGAAAATTTCGCTGCAAATGGGGGTGGACAGCGCACAGGGCGTTATGCGATAATAGGGTGGGAACGAATGAGGAGAGGATGGCGATATCCTTGCGTTCATGGAACCCACCCTTTTGGATTGGGGATCGTCTTTTTACAGCAGAGGATTTGGCGTTGATCGAAGAAACCGTCCGGCAGTTCAAAAACGGCTTAAGTCGCCGGGAGTTGTTCGCCACTATTTGCGAGAACCTGCCCTGGAAAGCACCGAACGGCAAACTGAAAATAGAGGCCTGCCGTTTATTCTTGGAACAGCTGGAGGCCTCCGGTTTAATTGAACTGCCCCCCAAGAAAAATCCGCCCCCAAGAAATGCAAAGGAGGTTGCTCCTTTACCCTGCATCCCCAGGGAAGGTCCGTTGAAACAGTATCTTCCGGTGACAGTTGAACCGGTACCGCTTCAAGAACAACCTCTTTGGAACGCAACGATGGCGGCTTACCATCCGCTCGGTTACCGCCAGCCCTTCGGCGCCCACCAGCGCTATTGGATCCATAGCCGGGCCGAAGGAAAGGTCGAGATCCTGGGCGCCCTGTTATTTGCCGCGGCGGCCAGAAAGGTGGCCGTCCGGGAAGCCTGGATCGGGTGGACGGCGCTGGAACGCAACCGGTTCCGTTACCGCATCGTCAACAACAGCCGTTTTTTAATTCTGCCGGGAGTGCAAATCCCGCACCTGGCCAGCCACGCCCTGGCGCTGGCGGCCCGGCGCATCCGGGCGGACTGGCAAAAACGGTACGGGTACGCCCCGGTGCTCTTAGAGACCTTTGTCACCCCGCCGCACCAGGGGACCTGCTACCGGGCGGCCAATTGGCAGTACATCGGCGAAACAGCCGGCCTGGGCAGAGAACCCCGGAAGCAAAAAAGTCGCCCTGTGATCAAGATGATGTTTGTTTACCCCTTGGTCCGGGAATGGCGCTCCGAGCTTTGCGCCCCGACGCCGGTGGCGGGTGAGGGGGATGAGTTTGATGCGTAATCCGGAGGCAATCAAGGCGGCTACCTTACCCAACCGCATAAGTCCTTGGAAAACAATGGAGGAAGAACAAGCGGCCCGGCAGTCGGCCGCCGAGGCGCAGCTCAATGCCTGGCGGGCGATCTTGCCCGGTCTTTTGGAAAAGTTCGCCCGCTTAAAGGATCCCCGCCGGCCCGGGAGTATAAGGCATAAACTAACCGTACTCATGGTTTACGGTCTGCTTTTGTTCATCTATCAGTATCATTCCCGGCGCGAAGCCAACCGGGAACTTAGCTCCCCCGCTATTTTAGAAACGCTGCGGGCTGTCTTTCCCGAAGTGGACGGCACTCCGCACCTGGACACCCTGGCCCGGCTCTTAGAGAGGATTCCGGCCGAGCAAATCGAAAATATTTTGGGGACCACCGTCCGTAAACTATTACGCAATAAGAAATTACAAGCGCTTTTGGTCGAGAAACGTTATGTGGTCGCCGTTGACGGCACCCAAAAGTTTGCCCGGACTGTTTCCTTTGCGCCGGAGGCGCTCCACCGCAAGAACAAAAACTATGTTTACCTCCTGGAGGCTGTTCTCGTCGGTCCGCAAGGAATCGTCATTCCACTTTTGGCTGAGTTTTGTGAAAATGGCCCGGATCAAGATAAACAAGACTGCGAATTAAAGGCCTTTTATCGTTTAGCACCCCGACTCAAAGAACTGATGGGCAAACTCCCTCTTCTAATCGTGGCCGACGGTCTTTACCCGAACGGCCCGGTAATGCAGATCTGCCGGCAGAACAACTGGGACTTTATGATCGTCCTGCCTTCAAACTGTCTTCAATCAGTCTGGGAGGATGCTTTGGGAATTCACCAACTGGAACCGGAGCAGACCCGGACGCATCAGTGGGGCGACCGGACCCAGAACTTCTGGTGGGCTAACGACATTGTTTACGTTTGGCGGGATGCCCAAAACCATCATCATCGCCTGGTGCTCCATGTGGTGGTTTGCAACGAAACCTGGGGGGAAAATGAACAGGCCACCTGGGCGTGGGTGTCGGGCACCCCGCTTACCCGGAAAAACGTAATCAACCGCTGCAACCGGGCGGCCCGTCACCGGTGGGGCATTGAAGAGAATTTCCTGATTGAAAAACGTCACGGATACAACTATGAACATCCATTTTCATATGACTGGAACGCCTTGAAAGGGTGGCATGCCCTGATGCGGCTGGCCCACCTGATCAACATTCTCACCCTGCATACCGTGGCCTTATGGGAAACGGTGCAGACATTGGGCATGCGCGGCACCCTGCGGTTTTTATGGCAGACATTCACGGGCAACTGGCTCGACCTCTCCAGGTTGAGGAGACTCTGCGATAAACCGGCGCAACTTCGTCTGGTGATTTAGGCACGCGAGTTATCTGCCGAACTAAAAAAAATCACTTCGGGCGAGGGCCACCTCGCCTAATCCTGCTTGGGCCAATTCTGACCAGGTAATTCCATAAATATCCAGACCACTGCCAGGTTTACAGCAAAAAACATATTTTTGCCTGCGGACTATACTGCCGGGTGCCGGAAAAAGGGCTTAAGGGGCTTCATAAAATTATTCATGCGTCAGTACTGT
>JBFMBG010000169.1:0-2630 GCA_040755215.1 Bacillota bacterium
ATGCATACTATCGAAAAACCGATTACATACAGTGCATACACCATCGCCTTGCTGACCGCCTACCTGTCCTCCCTGGGCAACCGGGGAATTCAACTGATGGAAAGTTACCTCCACCTCGCTCACAGGCCGGAATTAATTCTGAGTCTGTTTGCCGGTACGGTATTGGGGGTGGCCATTAAAAGCATGAAAGAGACAATGACCACAAAATTAGCCACCAAAATTGAGATCTTCCAAAAACACGTTTCCGAATTTAGCAGAAACGAAAGAAAGCTCCTGGTCAGTTTCCTCGGGGAAACCTTGCAACGGGCAACGGTATAAGTTTTTGCATATTTATTGGGTCTTTTGGGTATGATGATCGCAACAAAAAATGGTTGCGCAGTAAATCTTGGGAGGTGGGACTAAGATGGATAAATGATCGATAAATGATTGTTTTATATTAAGTATTTAACAGGAAGCACGCGGTACGTGGCGGTATTACCGGAAGGTTTATTTTACCCATCGGAAAAAACTTCGGGGAGGGAAAATCATGCGCAGGGCACCGTTTAATCTCTTTCACGCCCGGAACTTCCTGGCCGCACAAATTTTATTCCGCATCATCGCTTACCTGGAGAAAAATCCGGAAGTTAACTTCCCCAGGCTCTTAGCTATCGCCAGAAAAATAGCTGTTTTACAAAAACACAAGGAACAGGTAGACCGGGTCGCCGCAGTTTACCGGGAGAACCAGGCCACCCGCAGGTACGTTAACCGCCTGCTGACAAACATCCATCCGAATGTGAAAAAACGCCTGGGTCATAACTGGTTCATCAGTGCCATGCTGCTGGGGATTCCTTACCGGCAAAGCCTGGCTTCCAAAATTGGCGTCCACATCCCCAATTTCATCCTGGTCGATCCCACCAGCGCCTGCAATTTAGGCTGCGCAGGCTGCTGGGCCGGAAAATATTCCCAGAAGAACGCGCTGAGTTTTGAACGGCTTGACCGTCTCTTTGCAGAAGCAAAAGACCTGGGTATCTACTGGATTGTCTTCTCGGGCGGGGAACCGCTTTGCTACCCCCACCTGTTTGATTTGCTGGCTAGGCACAACGATATGGCCTTCATGTCCTTTACCAACGGAACATTGATCAACGCGAAGATCGCCGATAAAATAATCGCAGTGGGCAACTTTACCCCGGCCATCAGCCTGGAAGGATGGAAGGAAACCACCGACGCCCGCCGGGGAGCCGGAACTTTTGACAAAATAATGCAGGCCATGGATTTATTGAAAGAAAGAGGAGCGGTTTTCGGGGTATCAATCACCATCACCCGGCATAACGTCGAGGAGGTAACCAGCGACGAATTTATCGATTTTCTGGTTGACAAGGGCGCCGTTTACGGCTGGACTTTTCATTACATCCCCATCGGACGCAATCCCGACGTCGATCTAATGGTTACGCCGGAACAGAGGGCTTACCTGGCCGAACGCATCCCGTACATCAGGACCCACAAGCCGATCCAGATTGCCGACTTCTGGAACGACGGCGAACTGGTGGGAGGCTGCATTTCCGGGGGACGCAGTTACTTCCATATTACCGCCAGGGGTGACGTGGAACCCTGCGCTTTCGTCCACTTCGCCCTGGATAACATCAACGAGAAAAGTTTGCTGGAAGTATTGGATTCACCCCTGTTTAAGGCTTTTCAGAAACGGCAGCCCTTCCATCCCAATTTGCTGTGCCCCTGCCCGGTTATTGACGTCCCGCAGGCGCTCCGGGAGATCGTCCGCGAGACCGGCGCCCGCCCCACCCACGAGGGCGCGGAAACCGTCCTGGAGGGGACCATCGCCCGCTTCCTGGACCGCCGCTCCGCAGAATGGGGCAAGGTGGCCGACGACATCTGGGCGGCGCGGCACGGGACAAAAAAGGCGGAAGGGTTTTAATGGCCCCGGCGGGCAAAGAAAACTTGCCAAAGCAGCGATTCAAAAACCGGGGGTTTCTTTTTAGAGACCCCCGGTTTTTTCATCAATCCTCAACATTTTTCCCTTGTCTATCCTTCCAGGTTATATTAAAATTGTTTCGTAAATATGCCCGCCGGGAGGAAGACCATGGCAACCATCGCACCAATAAAGGGATTGCGCTACGCAGCCAAGGCCGGTCCAATGAACCGTCTCGTCACCCCCCCCTACGACGTTATTGATCAGGACGCGCAGGAAAAGTATTACAGCCGCCACCCCTACAACATTATTCGCCTGGAATACGGGAAAATTTACCCTGCCGACGACGAACAAAATAACCGGTACACGCGGGCGGCGGCGGATTTTAAGACCTGGCAACAAGCAGGTATTTTGGTAAGGGAGCCGGCTCCGGCCCTGTACCGCTACGAACAAAAGTTTACCCACGCCGGCCAATTAAAAACCCGCCGGGGTTTAATCTGCGGCGTAAAGCTGGAACCCTACGAAAAAGGGGTAGTCCTGCCCCACGAAGAAACCCTGCCCAAACACAAGGCCGACCGTTTGGCTCTAATGCTTGCCTGCCGGGCTAATTTCAGTCCTATTTTTGGTCTTTTCGCCGATCAGGAAAAAATTGTGGAACAATATCTGGCAAACGCCGGCAAGCGTTCTCCGGACGTTTCCTTCACTGACGAAAACGGCCAGCAGCATG
>JBFMBG010000170.1:0-2577 GCA_040755215.1 Bacillota bacterium
TCCAGTGGAAAACCGGCCCTTCTTGTCGCGGCAGTTCTCTTAACGGTAGTATAGCATAAGTTTCGCCCTATTTTCATGATTAATGGGGAGAACGAATGTTCGTCATGGGCAACTCCTCAGAAAATAGTCGTCGGTCGTCAGTCGTCAGTCGTCGGGATAGTCGGAATTCGCTAAAGCGAATTCCAGATTGAACCTGCTTAATCGATTTTCATTGTTAATGGCGAGAACGAATGTTCTCATGGGGAACTCCCTTGAAAACAGGAATTAATTAGAAAATCAAACCCAGTTTCTCCATCACATTTTGAATCCGGTTAAATACGGTGTATTTATCCGAACCGGCAAATAACAGGCCCACCGCTTCTTTTTTATTATTTAAAATCAACGAGCCGCTGTCTCCCGGGCGCGAAACCAGGTCGCCCACCACCTGATTGGAGAACCAGCCGACTTCCCCGTCGGTAATATCTACCTTCACGGTTACCCCCAGGGCCAACACTTTTCCTTCCGTTACCGCGCTGGTCCGGCCGCTTTTTAATACCTGGTCGCCGGGTCTGACCTCGGCCACCCCTTCCACCGCCCCGACCTCCAGAATATCTCCGTCGATTAGATTGGGCGAGTCGGGCCGGGCCACCGCGCAATCAACCAGATTGGTTTCCTGCGTCCGTTTGACGAGCTTGAAATCGTAATGGGGGCGGACGGCGTGCAGAACGGCGTTGCTCAGCCTGGCCGCGACCATGGCCACGGGGCATTCTACGTCCTGAACGGTTCTTTTGACCGGGATAAACCGGAGCAGGCTGGCGATGCGGTCACGCGGCCCGCCGCCGTCATGCGGGCCCGGCTGCAAAACGGGATCGCCTACTTTAGAGCGCCCGTCCTGCCCGTTGGTGGCGTTCGCTAAAATATGGTTGTTGCTTAAAATCAATTTTTCCTTTGTGCTTTTGTCCCTGACCACGGCGCCAAACGTTCCGGCCGAAACTTTATAGTGGCCGATACTCGCCCCGGGCCGGGCCGGCCGCATCCGGCGGGTGCGTTCGCTTAAAAAACGCACTCTGCCGATTTCGATAACGTCCGTTTCAAGATCATTTATCTTTAAGGGAACAACGTGCTCTTTGCGCAGTTCCTGAGTGGGTACTTTCTTTTCCACAAAAACAACCAGGGATAAGCGATCGGTCGTCTCCTCCCCCACTTTTTTTAATCCTACGCCCACGCCAACAACGTTTGGCAATTTCAGTAAATTTTCTTTCGACTTGCTCAAAACCCGCAAATGCCTATCCATAAAGCAACCCTCCCCGTACTTTCAAGCCATCATATGCAGAAAGCGGGGGAAGGGTGACAATTTGGTCGCCGTTCGGGCAAGAGCGGGGCATCCCTCCATAAATAGTTGAACAGTTACGTTCCTCTGTGCCTTTGTGCCTTTATGCCTCAATACGGCGATTTGGGAACGCCCAGACGGTATTTTCCGCGGGTTTCCAGGCCGCCGATTCCGGAAAAACCGGTAATCGTTCCGGCTATGATATCTTTTAAAGGAATCGGATCATATATTGATGTATAAGCAATTTTTTCCACCACAAAAACGGGGTCAAAGGCGTGGATCAGAACGCGCTGCGGGGAGCTGGCGAAGTTGGCCCCGGCTTCTAAGAGGGCTTCGTAATGGGATTGGCAGGCACCCGCGAAAATAATCAGGTCGTCTTTACTTTTTTCGTACTCGCGGGCGATTTTCACGGCCTCAAGGAAATGTTTCGAGGTGTGGTAATTATTTATGTCGGAAAAATCCCGCGTTCCTTTAACAACGCCGTCGTGGCCGGTAAGGACCAGGATGTCCGGACGGTGCTCCCGCAACAAGGTGCCCAACGTTTGTACCTGTTCCTCTTCCGGAATGCAGTAGCCATGGGCGGGGATACCCAGCTGCCGGTAGGTGGTCAGGCATAAATCAAGGTAATCGCCGTCACCGTCAATGTGCAGGACCGATCCGGGCACGTCAAAACTTTCTATTTTATTTTCCGAGTACCCCGTTGCCCGGCCCAGCCTCTGGATGTGCTCCTGCTGGCGCCGTTGAAAAATCCGCCGCATATGTTCGTGGTTTCTGGTCATAAAGGAATGCCAGAAAGCGGCCACCCGGGCAGGTTCCACCTTTTCCAGGTCATCCAGGGGGGAGGTGGCGAGAAGTCTTAGATCAAGCCCTTTCAGCCGGGCGTACGCCTTTCCGTCTTGACCCGGAAAGATTTCCATCACCTTAAAAAATATATCTCCTCCGTACGACAGGCGGGCAACAACGTCACCTGCTTTAATCTTATCCACAGTTTTCACCCCCACTTATTTCCTATATTGTATGTTACAACCATACAACCCGGTGAATATTTTAAAATGTAATTTTTTAAGGGGAATCGCTGTAGTGGGCGCAAAACCAGTGGAAAGCTTGAACACGCAAAATCAAAAACAAGTTTGTACGCCGGAAGGAGGTAAGTAATGATTGCGGCTGTAGTTCCGGTAAAAAACGAAGCAGCAACCGTCGGAAAGGTCATCAAAACACTGCTCGCCGCCGGCACCGACCTGGTTATCCCCGTACTTAACGGTTGCCGT
>JBFMBG010000171.1:0-2525 GCA_040755215.1 Bacillota bacterium
GGCAATCGGCATGATCCCCAACTGATTCCCGTTGACGTCAATAACCCTTACTTCTTTTGCCCGGATTTCCTCATTTACCCGCAAATCTTTGGTAATACCATATCACCTCCAGATATTTCCAATAATAAAAGCGGGCACACTCCACCCGCTAAAACTTAAAGTTCTTCTGAAGACAACCTTATCGGCAACCAGGGGGCGCCATAAGGTGAGAAGCGGATGGCTTCTGCTTGTTGGAAATACCACGCCTAAATTATACACAGCGCCGGTACAAACGTCAAGTGCCACGTAAGATGGGGATACGTAAGGTGGGGAGCATGATTCCGTCCGTTTATTTTTGCTGAGTAGTTATAAATTTTTTCTTTAAAAACAAGTTAATGTTTGATAAAATTACTTTAACCATCCCACGGAAAATAGCGCTGGCTGGGAGGTGAAACAGATTGTCCGAAAAGGGGCCGGACTACACAGTACATTCTATTGAACGGGCGCTGGCTATTTTAGAGAGCCTGGCCCGAAGGCCTCAGGGTCTGGGCGTTACCGAACTCAGCCAGGTGCTCCGTTTACATAAAAGCACCGTCCACCGCCTTTTATCTACCCTTTCCGCCTTTGGATACGTAGAACAGGATTCCTTGACCGAGCGTTATAAGCTCGGCAGAAAAGTGATGCTGCTTGGTTTAGAAATTTTAGAAAACCTGGATTTCCGCAAGGAAGCGGTGCCCTATCTGCGCGAGCTGGTGGAAATATCCCGGGAAACGGCCCAGCTGGCCGTACTGGACGGGGGAGAAATAGTTATCGTCGAGAGAGATCGCTCGCCGGAGGTGGTTACGGTTAACCTGGGTCTCCGCGCCCAGGTGCACTGTACGGCCGAGGGAAAAGTATTATTGGCCTACCTGCCGCGGGATGAAGCAATTTACATCCTGGAAACGCAGGGAATGCCCCAGCATACCGTAAATACCATTACCGATCTCGAATACATGCTGTCTCATTTAGAAAAAGTGCGTCTGCAGGGTTACGCCATCAATGCCGAGGAACTGGTGGAAGGCATGCGCAGCATCGCGGCGCCGATCTTTGATCATTCCGGCAAGGCAATTGCCGCCCTGAGCATATCCGGTCCTACCTCCCGGCTTACGCTGGAAAGAATAGGAAGGCTCGTTACAGTACTGAAAGAGGCTTGCGAGTCCATCTCCGAACGGCTGGGTTACCGCCCGCGGCTGGCAGAATATCAGCCGGAAACGAGTTCCGTAAGTTCTTTTAATTTATAATGTGAAGGAAGGGGTTCTCATGCGGGGAAAGCCCAAGGAAAATACTTTCGGAAAGAAGCCGAATTTAGAAGATTATGAACAAGCATATGCCCGCTTTCGCTGGGCCGACGCAGAAAAAGAGCTCGGCTGGACGGATGCCGGTAAAGTCAACATTGTCTTCTCCTGCGTCGACCGGCACGTCTTCTCGGGAAAAGGGGAAAAAGTAGCAATTATTTATGATGATTTCTTTCGGCGAGAATTTTATACATATAATGACTTATTTAAGCTTTCAAATTGTTTCGGAAACGCGTTGAAGAAAATGGGAATCGAAAAAAAAGACCGGATTGTTCTTTTTTTGCCGCGTAGTCCGGAATTTTACATCAGTTTCCTGGCTATTGTAAAAATCGGCGCCGTGGCCATACCCCTCTACGAAGGCTACATGAGCGGGGCCGTGAACGACATCTTGCAGGATAGCGAACCGGCCGCCGTCATCACCACCCCTTTTCTGCGGCAGCGCATTAATACGGAGCAACTACCTTCGTTAAAGCAAGTAATCGTAACGGAAGGGAACAAGAACAGCGGCGATATAGAGTGGCAAGCCGCCCTTGCCCGGGGCGATGAAAAACAGGCGGTAGAATGGGTTGAGCGGGACGAGCCAATGCTGCTCATGTACACTTCCGGTTCTACGGGCAAACCAAAAGGGGCCCTGCACGTCCACGAAGGAGCCCTCCAATATTATCAAACCGGCAAGTGGGTACTCGATTTACAAGAAGGGGACATTTACTGGTGCACGGCCGACCCGTCCTGGGTAACCGGTATTTCCTACGGCATCTGGGCGCCTTTATTAAACGGCGCGACCTCCGTAATTTACGGCGGGGAATTTAAGGCGGAAAAATGGTATACCATTTTAGAAAAATACAAGGTCAGCATCTGGTATACCACGCCCACTTCTATCCGCAAGCTAATTGCTGCCGGGGATAATCTAATGCACAACTACAACCTTTCTTCGCTCCGCCACATTTTAAGTGCCGGCGAACCGCTAAACCCGATGGTAATCCGCTGGGTCCAGCAGAAATTTGGCTTAACCGTGCACGATACCTGGTGGATGACCGAAACAGGGGCACACATAATTGCCAACTTTCCCTGTCTTCCCGTAAAACCTGGTTCCATGGGCAAACCGATCCCCGGGGTTTACGCTACCATTATAAATGAGCAGGGGCAGGAACTGCCTCCTCTGGAAATGGGGCAGCTGGCCGTGAAAAAAGGGTGGCCCGCCATGATGCGCAA
>JBFMBG010000172.1:0-2496 GCA_040755215.1 Bacillota bacterium
AAGTCTTCCTCCAAAAATAAAAAATTATCTCTTGAAAAATGAACCGATAAACATCGACCTGAACGAGCTGGAAAGGTTAAAAATTCAAGAAGCGTTGAGAATATTTGGCAATACCACTGAGGGAAAAAAACAGGCCGCCCGTTATCTCGGCATGAGCTTGGCCACGTTATATCGAAAACTAAAGACCTCCGGTTAGGATTATTCCCTGGATTACCTGAACAATTAACCGCTGTTGAGCTGATGCTACCCCATCAAAAATTTCTTCTTAGTTTCATCCTTAATTTTTACTCCGTAAATATTCAGTGAACCAGTTATTGGGTGGATAACCCGAGAAGAATGTCTCGAAAGTTTTTCACGAGGGGATAAAGGTAAATATCCTTAACCGGAAGCTTGTACTCCATAAACCGGTCCAGCTTGCCCCGGCCCTGCGTGCTGCCGACCAAGATCCAGTTGGCTGCTCTGTAACAGGTTCCGGCAAACCGACCTTTCTCCCCAAAGGTTTCCAGGAGCACCGGTCGGTAGCCGTAGGCCTTTTCCCAATCTTCCGGAAGCTTTTGGACAGTCAGGGAAAGGAGGACCTTGGAAGCCAAGTTTTTTACCTGCACCCAGGGCAAGATCAAAAAGCGGGAATTGTTCACGATCAGGTGGAGGTTTTTCTCCCGCTGGGGGCTGGACCAGCCGATCCAGGCGTCCCTTGGTTTGACCTTCCAGGCCGCGGCAGAAAAACCCAGGGCCCCCAAACAACCCAAAGGAGAGAAAACGAGGTAGCGGACCTGGGCACCGGGCAAGGGGGTATAGCCGAGATAATGATAACGATCAATCAATTCGTTCCAAAAATACATTTTAGCGGTGACCCGGCGAAGTTCTAAGGGTAAGAGCTCCCGAAGCTCCTTGTTGATCAGCGCCTGGGGTTCCCCGCAAGGAGTTCTTCTCTTTTTCCGGCGGCCGTTGTTATGGGGGAAGCGCGGGGGAGGAAGCTGAATTATCCCGGCCCGGTGCAGCTTCAAAAGGGCCACCCGGCAGCTCATCTCTTTTAGGCCCCCATCCGGCTTAAACCAGGACAAAGTAGTACAGACCTACCGGGAGATTTGCATCCGGGTGGCTTGCGGGTTTAAAGAGATGATTTTCCGGATGAGGTCTAACTCTTCCCTGGTAAAGAGCCGGCCGCAGACAGGATGGGGAAAGTCTTCCTCCCTCACGGCGATTTCTCCCGGAGCGCATCCTCCGGGACGTTCCAGGGAAGAAACCGCTCCAGGTCCGGCGGCGGGTTGCCTTCCTGGCAGTTATCCAGGTAGTAGCGCAGGTAAGCTTGCGGGTTCAAACCGTGCCGGACCGCTGTCTGGAGAATCGACATGCAGATAGCCGCCAGCTGGCCGCTCCAGAGGGAGTGTGTGCCATAGTAGTTCTTCCTCTCCAGCGCGGCTGACCTTAAGGCACGCCCCGCTTCGTTGTTGTCCATCGGCACTTCCGGATGGTCGACAAAAACGGTCAACCCCGGCCAGTTTTTCCGGGCGCTTTCCAATACCTTGCGCTTTTGCCAGTGGAGGTTGGGGTCTTCTAATTCCGTATCGCGTCTTTGGGCCATCTCTTCCAGGGCGGCGACAAGCTCTGCCTGCGCGCGGGCAAAAGCCGCCGGGTCGTTTTTGACCGCCAGCCGGGCCTCGTTTAAGCAGTAGATATGGGCAATCATCCTTACCCACTCGTCAGCCCAGGGTTTTAAGGCCGTCAAAGACTTCCCGGCTGTGACAAAATCCCGGCGGAAGTGCGTCCAGCAAAGCGCCCTGACCAACCCCTGCAAAGCCAGCTTATTGTAGCGGTCGGTATTGACAATTCCTTTGGCCTCCGGGCCGAAGTACCGGAGGGGAACGTCGCCGGAACGGGAAGGGTCGAGCACGAAAACAACCACTTCCGAGACAAAGACCCATAGCCACCAGCGGTGTCCTTCTTTACCGGGAACACAGACGAAGTTCAGCCAGCCGGTTTCGTCCACGTGCCAGTGGCCGGCCCGACGGCTGACCTCGATCAGCAAGCGGTAAAGGGGTTCCAAAAGAGAAAGGAGGGCTTTGAAAATGCCGGTTAAGGTCCCTTCGCAGACAGCAAGGTCCAGTGGTCGTTCAGTTTCGGGAATATCCAAAATATTTCTGTTGTCCTTAGCAATATATCTTCTATTCAAAGGTCGAGGAGGGCCAGCTTTGCTTTGAGTTCTTTGCCTTGCAAGATTGGTGGGTAAGGCAGGAAATTTTCCATTTACCTTCTTGAGGGTAATTAACGAAAACGTATAGGTCCTTTCGTTAACCCTAAAGTGGTATAAAAATTGCAAAAGTGCTTTTTTTAAATTAACAGGGATTTCCTTGCCTTGTGCCAAATTTAATCAAAAACCAACAAACATACACACGAGGAGGAAACCCCCGTTTAGGATAATCATGCTCAGATATGCACCAATTTTGTAGATCCGTTAGGGGTTACTTAAATACCACTTTACCTGTATGGGGGGGG
>JBFMBG010000173.1:0-2444 GCA_040755215.1 Bacillota bacterium
GTCAGGCGGTTTTCGTACTCGACGTACAGGGCGGCTTTGCCTTCGATGGCGGCAGGGGAGATGATCCCCGCTAACTCGGGTTTGTAAAAGGTGGCCCGCAGATGGCAGGCGCCGCGCGCGGAGGTGGCGTAGCCCAGGCCCATGCCCTTGAGGATGCGGGGATCGTAACCCGCCGGTTCCAGGCCCTTCACGTGAATTGCAATGTCTTCCAGACCAAAAGCCTGGGCCGCCCGGATGATGCCGTCGGCCAGAAGTGCCCCGGGGCCCTTCCGGAAAGCCATCTCCTTCAGCAGCCGGGCTGCTCCGGAGGCGTCGCCGTAGGCGGGAAACTCCGGCGCGAGGCCTCTTTCCCGCGCTTCCATGGCCAGGGCTACCAGGTTACCGGCGGAAATGGTGTCCATGCCCAGGCGGTCACAGAGATCGTTTAAATAAATGATGTCTTCCAGCCGGTCGATGCAGCATAAGCCCCCAAAGGCGTAAATGGTTTCGTATTCCGGACCTTCAATCTTGAATCCGGCGCGGGGACCCGCTTTAATTGTGGTCAGTTTGCCACAGGCCAGAAAACAGTTCGGGCAAGACCTCGGCCTTACGTCCAGGTTTTGGTCGGTAATCAACGCTTCTCCGCTGATTTTTTCCCACCCTTCGAGGACGCCCCGCGACCAGTAGCGGGTGGGGAAGGCCTGGGCGGTGTTCAGCAGGGCGACCATCTGGGGAGTGCCGTATTTACGGTAATTTTTGACGGCGGGGTGATCCTTATTGTTTGATATAAGGTTTGAAATAAATTTTTTGAGTTCCTTTTCGTCATCTACAATTGTAGGAGTTTGACCGTGAAAAACCACGGCCTTCACGTTTTTACTGCCCAACACCGCGCCCAGGCCGCCCCGGCCGGCGGACCGCCAGTAGTTGTTTTCCACGCCGGCCAGCCGGACCAGGTTTTCGCCGGCGGGTCCGATTACCACCGCCTGCGCTTCAGGAACCCCGGTGCGTTGGATGGCCGCGTCTTCAGTGGTGTACGTGTCTTTTCCCCAAAGGTCGCGGGCAGGGTGAAATTTGATTCTTTGGTTGGAAATTTCCAAAAGAACCGGTTCCTTTGCCCGGCCTTCCAGGATAAGGGCATCGTAACCCGTGGCCTTGATTTTAGGCGCAACCTTGCCCCCAGCGTAAGATTCGGCGTAGCCGCCGGTCAGGGGGGACTTGCCGTATATTCCGTGGCGGCTCGCTCCCGGCATCCGGGTGCCAGTGGCGGGACCTACCGCAAAGATTAATTTGTTTTCCTGACTTAAGGGATCGGTACCCGGGGCAACGTTTTTAAAGAGGAGATAAGACCCGAGCCCTTTGCCGCCCAGGTACCGTTTTAAAATTTCTTCGGGAATTATTTCTTCGCGGAAAGCTTGACTGTTTAAATCTATCCTGAGCAGCTTACCGTGAAATCCCTTCACTTTCCACTCCCCCTGCGTTAAACATAACCTTAATGCAAAAACTATACCAACGAGGCTTTTCGAAGAAATAAATTAACTATTGGGACATTTCCTGCATACCAGTTATTTTCAAATAATGTTCTCTGGCATCATAAAGAGCTCATTTTGCCCGGTTTTTACTTGCCGATGGAGAATTTTATTTAAGGCTCCTTAAAGATGCTAAAGAGCATTAATACCATGCGTAAATGCATTATTTACCAGGCCGCTGAAAAATAAAAAGGCGCTTCTTTTTTTCGGGAACAACTCTGCTTTTAAAGCACCTTGCCCGGCTTTGCAGCTTAATTTTCTGTGCGTATACTATAATCTTTATATTTTCTGGATGTCAAGGGACTTTCTCCAGTTAATTAATGGCAACAGGTTGCCCGGCAAGATTTCACCTTCAGTTGTTGTTATGGTTTTGGCCTTGGATAATCTCGCGAAGGGTAAATTGTGGCGAAAAGTTGCCCAGAAGCATTTTAAGTAATGTTTTTTAACATGATTGATTCATAACCTTTATTTTTCCGGGGATCGGTTAAATATAGTTGCGGGTGACACATGTTTGAACTTTGCGGGAAGCAATTACTTGAATGCCCGGCAGCATTATACGTTCATTTTAATTTATTTGCAATTTTAAAGCTGGAATGGCGTTCCCCTGGGGTAAATCTTTTCACAAGGGTTATTGCTTGTTGTGCTGGCATAAATTTTGCTGGTTTTTACTTTTAAGAAATTAATAGTGTCCGGATTTTTAACTTTTGTGACGGGGTAACAGTTGTCAACAGAATTTAGGTGGAGGAGGGGCCTTTTTATGAGCAAACAAGCGTGTACCTACGACGCCAATAACGACCTTCTCAAATCAACTTTCCTGCAGGTGGAGCGCGCCGCCGCCCGCCTGGGCCTGGACCCCGGCCTCTTGAAAGTCCTCCGGGAGCCTAAGCGCATCTTAACCGTTTCCGTCCCCTTGCGCAAAGACGACGGCACCCTCGAGGT
>JBFMBG010000174.1:0-2426 GCA_040755215.1 Bacillota bacterium
ATTAAAAAATCTTTAGCCTGACTTACGCTCTGCCTGCCGGGACAAGGAGTCGATTAGAGGTGCTGGAGCCGAAATGGCTCCGGGAGGCCCTGGCGGAAAACCTGGAGGAAACCCTAAAGCTTTACCGTTAGCGAGCCGGGCGAAAACCCGTCCTTTTCTTGCTACCAAAAAATTTTCTCCCTTACCAGCAAAAGGGACACCTATGTGTCCTTTTATCTTTGCTATCATGGTCCCGGGTATGGAACCGATCTTCACCGAATCGGAAGATCTGTTGCCGGCAGGCCAGGGAAAGGATGGTAAGCGCATGAACGTTGAGTATACGGTGGCCCGCCGCGGCAGCCTGGTGGCGGTGGTGGAGTACACCCCGGAAACTTTTCAGAGGTTGTTCGGCGGCACGATAGAGGACTTTAAAGATTTCCTCGTTCTCGGGCAGGAACAGCTTAGGAAGGTGTTAGAGTCCGACAGTCAGCCGTCACGGGTGGTTCATGTGCCCTTCCTGGAGCCCTGTTTTGAACAGTGGCTGGCTGCCCGGTCCCTGCCGGGTGACCCGCGGCAGTGGCACAGCCGCTGGGCCCTAGAGGCAGCAGCCGACCCGGACCTGATGCCCCATCTGTATGCGCAAATTCCCTTGCTGTACGACCCGCCCATGGAGGAGCGCTTCGGCTGCGTTGTCTGGTACCTGATGCTACCCGTGATCATCAGGAATAAGGATGATGCCATGGCCATAACCCGGCCCCTGTCCCGTCATTCCCTGGCAGGCTTCCTGGCCTGGCTGCGCGGCTTCCTCAGGGACTGCCCGGCCTTTGTGCCCATTTCCCGGCTGCGCGGTCGGGGCCTGGCCCTGGCCGCGGGCGACCGCCTGGTTTGCCCGGCGGCTACGGCTAACCTGGCCAGCATGCTGGAGGCAAGGGCTCTCCAGGGCATGGCGGTCGGGGAAGGGCTGCCGGAACATGGCCTCATAAATCTCCACCGGTCCTGGTGCGGCTACCGCGACCTGAAGCACAAGGGCACGGAGTTTCCCTTTCTCTACCCCGTGTTCCTTCCCCTGGTCCTGGCCGGGGCCGGGGCCGAAGTGCAATTCGCCGCGAACCGCTTACAGTTGCTGGTATTATCATCCCATATCGCCCGCTCGCCTTTTGATGATCCTTCCTTCGGCCCTTACTACATGCATTTACACGGCGACAGACTGGCCCTGGAGGAGCACGTGGGGAGAATGGTGTCTGGCCTCGGCCTGAAAGGCGGCGACCCGGACCTGTACGGCCTGTTCTCCGGCCGCGATGCTGCGGAAGCCGCGGAAGTTGTGGGCGAGGAGTGTGCCGACCTGGTGGAAGAAGCGGCAGACCCGGAACCGCCTGGGAAGACCAGGCACACGGGGCACCTGCGGCGGGTGAAGTAACGGTAGCGAACGTACTGGCTTGATCAAGGCCCTCGAGGGGGATGATGGTATCATGAAAGGAACGGAAAGCGTTCTTGTTTTGCTGGCCCTGGGCTTATTCACCGCCGGGGTTGTATACCAGCTCCGGCAGAAACCTGCTTTTCGAATAGCTCTCGCCGGTGTCGTTGCCGGGACTGCGGCAGTTATCCTGGCCGCCGTGGACCGGGGTGCCTTTGGTATTATCGACATGCTGGAGCACCTGGCCATCCTCACCGGTCTTGTCTACCTGGTGGGCGGCCTGGTTGCCCGCCGCAGGCGGCTGGCGACCAGGGCTTTGTTCTATCCCGGGGTGATCCTTTTCCTGGCCGGCGTTGTCATGTCTGCGGCCTTTGCTGATCAGATTGCTCTGAACTAAGTCAGGGAGCGCCTGGCCCGGCAGGATTGGCCGGGTGCAGTGAAAGCCCTGGAAGGGATAAGGCCGGGCTCTAAACTCTTTCCTGCGGCCGGGGAATTGGCCCGCCAGGCCCGCACCAGTCACTTCCAGGAGCAAATAGCCTCCGCCGCAACGTCCCTGGCGGCCGGTGACGCAGCGGCGTGGGATGCAGCCCTGGCTGCAGCTGCAGGAATGGATTCCGCCCTCTACGACCGGCGGGCCGTGGTGACCGGCATCTAAGGTTATTTGCAGCATCCAAAAAACGAACACGGCTTCCCGATCCAGTACGCCGCAGTTTCCGCTTTTCCTGCAGGCATGGTACTTTAGCATAGCCTGGGCGCTTTAAGCACCAGAGGGGTAGCGCTATCCTCGTTACTTTCTCCCTCTTGGAAACAGGACCACGTTGCTTTCCTCTCTTCCTCTTTTTTCCCTGTTCTGCATAAACTCCTGCAGTATCTTGCGTCCCTCCCCGGTGATCCCGTTTTTATATAACTCAACTTTCGCACTTGACAAATAGGTAAATTTATGCTGCCCGGGTTAACAAGCGTCTTTTCAAAAACTCCGGCAGGGATTCCAGAAAGCTGTCTAATATTTCTTCCAGCAGGTCATCTGGTAAGT
>JBFMBG010000175.1:0-2375 GCA_040755215.1 Bacillota bacterium
ACCTCCCGCCTCTCACTTCTCAATTGCCTGGTTCGCTCCGAACCAAGCCCCGGCACTCAGCTTCAAGATAGCTTCAGTCTAGCTCCGAACCTTCAGGAAAGGCTGAGTGCCGGGTCAGCCCGGAGCAGCGGAGCGAGCCGGACATCCGGCACTCACTGGGGATCAGGTTGCTTCGTTGTCAGCCGGTGCTATTTGAGACAGTAAAACAATAAGCATATTGAGTACCGGTGAGTGCCGGACCAGCCCGATGGGAAATGATGGCAGAAGTATTTTCAGGGGGAGGTTTTTTGAAAATGGCCATTAAAACCCGGATCACCGAAATGCTGGGCATCCGCTACCCCATTATCCAGGGCGGCATGCAGTGGATTTCCCGGGCCGAACTGGCCGCCGCCGTTTCCAACGCCGGGGGCTTAGGGATCATCACGGCGGCCACGCAC
Source organism: Bacillota bacterium (assembly GCA_040755215.1). GTDB lineage: Bacteria > Bacillota > Desulfotomaculia > Desulfotomaculales > Nap2-2B > JAIMBK01. Next base: position 438 of record JBFMBG010000175.1, read on the forward strand.
CAAACCAAAGCAGATTTGCGGGACGAAATCCGCAAAACGCGCGAACTTACGGACAAGCCCTTCGGCGTAAACATCTCCATGCTCCCCGAAATGACCGCCAACGACCTGACCCGGGTTTACGTGGAAACCGTCCTGGAAGAAAAGGTCCCCGTGGTGGAAACTTCCGGCCGGAGCCCGGAACCTTTCGTCCGCTACTTAAAAGAGGCGGGCGTCAAGCTGCTCCACAAAGTGCCTTCCGTCCGGTTTGCTAAAAAGGCGGAGTCCATCGGGGCCGACGCCGTGATCATCGTCGGCTTCGAATGCGGGGGTCACCCGGGGATGGACGACGTCACCACGTTCATCCTCGTCCCGCGGGCCGCGGAGTCCCTTTCCATCCCGGTCATCGCCGGCGGCGGAATCGCGGACGCGCGCGGCTTCGTGGCCGCCCTGGCCTTAGGAGCGGAGGGCGTAATCATGGGGACGCGTTTCGTCGCCACCAAAGAGTGCATCGCCCACCCCAACTTCAAAGAATGGATCGTCAAAGCCAACGAAACCGACACCACCCTGATTCTGCGCTCGATCCGCAACGCCGCCCGCGTCATGAAGAACGCCGCCGCCCAGAGGGCCCTGGAAATGGAAAACCGCGGCGCCACCCTGGAGGAGCTGCTGACGGTGGTAAGCGGTCAAATCGGCAGAAAGGCCCTTCTGGAAGGCGACACAGACGGCGGGACCTTCGCCATCGGCCAGGCCGTAGGCCTGATTCACGAAATCAAGACGGTTGCAGAAGTAATCAACGAGATCGTCCGGGGCGCCGCGCAAATCTCCGATCGCCTGGGGAAGATCCTTAACCAAACTAAATAACTGGTCGCAAACAAGGCCGAAAACTTTTTCCGGAGGTGGCGTTTGCCAATGTTTACCCAGGTAATCTGTACGGACGCCGGCTGGCTGGCCGCGGCGTGGACGGGAAACGGCCTGGCCGCCCTGACCCTGCCGCAGGAAAGCAGGGAAAAAGCGCTGGCCTGTTTGCAGGATCAGTTATTGCTCCGGGGCCGCCGGAATGAGGCACAAGACCGGCAGATGAAAAACTTCTTTGCCGGCTCCGCCGGAAATCCCTCCGGGGGCTGCCCCGAAGACGCTCCGGCTTTGCTGGAAAAGGCCCTGATCGCCTATTTTCAAGGTTCGCCGGTAGACTTTCCGGTACCCGTCGATCTCAACTGGTGCACTCCTTTCCAAAAGAAAGTCCTTGCCGCCATCCGGCAAATCCCCTACGGAGAGGTGCGTTCCTACGGCCAGGTGGCGGCAACGGCCGCCTGCCCGCGCGCCGCCCGGGCCGTGGGAAACGCCGCCGGCGCCAACCGGACGCCCCTGGTAATCCCCTGCCACCGGGTCATCCGCCAAAACGGCGAGCCGGGCGGTTTCGGCGGCCGTCCGGAGATGAAAAAATATCTTCTTGATTTAGAAGCAAAGCGGATGACATTTGCAAAATGATTCAAGCCATCTTCATCTGCAGGGCAATTATGATCCCGGGCACCTGCGCCCTGCTCCAGACAAAGGTTTTTACAACCTTTTAAACTTTGTTGGCTCGCTCCTGCCGGCCTTCGTGACGCGGCAGGAATTTTTGTCGGCATAAAGAATATTTTCTTAAAATATTCAAAAGAGCTAAAAGGGGGATATTCATGAAAAAACCGCTCTGGGAACCTTCCGACGAACGCAAAAAACAGGCCAATATAACCCGGTTTATAAACCTGGTGAACAATAAATACGGCCTGGAGATTAAATCCTATCCCCAGCTATACAGCTGGTCAATTGAAAACATCCCGGACTTCTGGACCACCATGTGGGAATTTGCCGGCATCAAAGCCTCCCGTGGGTACGACCGGGCGGTGGACGACTTAACTAAATTCCCCGGCACGAAGTGGTTCCCCGGCGCCAGGCTGAACTTTGCCGAAAACCTTTTGC
>JBFMBG010000176.1:0-2375 GCA_040755215.1 Bacillota bacterium
AAATCCGGCGAAGTTGATTTGTTTTTATCCGCAGTAAATCTTGGCGAAATCGCCTACATTATAGAACGTTCTGCCGGCCTGACCAAAGTGCATTCCGTTTTAACCGTTTTACAGGAACTGCCTCTAAATATCGTCGACGTTAACCAGGAAATGGCTTTGCGGGCCGCCCACTTGAAAGCCACTTTCCCCATCGCATACGCGGATTGCTTTGCTTTAGCCCTGGCCGATCATTTGGGCGGATGTGTTGTAACGGGCGATCCTGAGTTTGAAAAGGCCGAAAAGCAAGTTCAGGTTTACTGGTTGCCGCGCAAAGAGGCTTCAAAAAATCCGGACAGACCTAAAAAACAATCTTAACCGGGTTATTTACCAGGGCAGGTAGCTGATAATCCTCCCCGTGTTCCCCTGTCATGTCGTGTAAACGAGGAGAACCACAGAAATTCAAGGGAGTACAGAGGGAAAATGTACTCCCTTGAAATATTATTTACCAGGGCAAGCAGCCGACTGTCTGCCTCTTATGAGGCAAATCGCTGTATCACCCAGGAAAACTGCCTCCCCTTGCCCCTCAAAACCTTCCCCGCTTTTCTTTGCCTTAACTGGTGGCAAGTAAGAACCGTCCCCATGTTGCATAACTAATATGATCCGGCTGCGGGAGTAACTGTAATTGTGCCGTCAGTTGCTATTTTTACGGTATAGTCATCACCTGCATTGGTAAGCCCGTCCGGAACTTTGGGCCAGGGAGCCTGCACATATTTTTTCCAATCCCAGTTACCGCTCGCGGTAGTTGGCCAAGTTGTATCAGACCCTGGTAGCCCGTTCTCAGAAACAGCTATTGTGGCAGCGCCCGTAAGCGCCCGAACATTCGCATCATGAGCTTTCTTGGCCGCATTTGTCTGGACATTTTTATAAACTGGTACCGCAATCCCGGCCAGGATTCCGATGATAACGACAACCGCCATTAACTCCACCAGGGTGAAGCCTTTGCGGTTTTTGAGGGCGCGCGAAAATTTATAGAACATAAATTCACCTCCTTCGCGTTGATTTATGGGCCGGGAAGCCGCTCCCCTGCTTTTAAATTGCCAGGAAACCTTTTTTGAACTGACGGGAAATTGCCCCCGGCACCGGAAGATTAATTTCTTCTCAATATGGTTATACCGGCAGACATTCCTTTTTAGACACCCCCGAAAAAATATTTTTAAAGTTAAGCAATCACCCGCATGATCTCTTCCAGGGAAGTGATCCCCTGCCGCACTTTGCGCAGGCCGTCCTGGCGCATGGTGACCATGCCTTCGGCCACCGCCGCGGCTTTGATTTCGCGGGCGGAGCGGCGCTCCAGGGTGAGGCGCTGGATGGTTTCGCTGACCCGGAGCAGTTCGTAGACGCCGGTGCGCCCCCGGTAGCCGGTGTTGGCGCAGCGCAGGCAGCCTTTCGGCCGGTAAAGACGCACCACCTCTTCGCCGTCGCTAAAGGGGAAGTCCGGGACGCTGGCCAGCAGTTCGCCGCGCCGCAGCTCGTAGGGCTCCCGGCAGTGCAGGCAGAGCAGGCGCGCCAGGCGCTGCGCCACCACGCCCACCAGGGAGGAGGCGGTCAGGAACGGTTCGATCCCCATGTCCCCCAGGCGGGTGATTGCCCCGGCGGCGTCGTTGGTGTGCAGGGTGGCCAGGACCAGGTGGCCGGTCAGGGCCGCCTCCACGGCGATGCGGGCGGTTTCCTGGTCCCGGATCTCACCGACCATGATGATGTCGGGGTCGTTGCGCAGGATGGAACGCAGCCCGTTGGCGAAGGTGAGCCCGGCGCGGGGGTTGATCTGCACCTGGTTTACTCCGTCCAGGCGGTATTCCACGGGGTCCTCGATGGTAATGATGTGTTTATCCACGGAATTGAGCGCGGCCAGGCTGGCGTAGAGGGTGGTGCTCTTACCGCTGCCCGTGGGGCCGGTAACCAGGACGAAGCCGTAAGGAAGGTGCATCAACTCCTGGTACCGGGCCAGTTCGCCGGGCGGAAAGCCCAACTCCTCCAGGGTGAGCAGCCGGACGCTGCGGTCCAAAAGGCGCAGGGTCAGTTTTTCTCCGTAGGCCGCCGGCAGGGAGGCCACCCGCACATCAATGGTCTTTCCCTCCACCTTCAGGGTGGTGCGGCCGTCCTGGGGAACGCGGCGCTCGGCGATGTCCATGTTGGCCATCACCTTGATCCGGGAGACCAGAGATCCGTGCAGGCGGCGGGGCGGGTGCAGCACGTCGTGCAGCACGCCGTCGATGCGGAAGCGCACGCGCAGGCTTTTCTCCAGGAGTTCGATATGCACGTCGCTGGCCCCGGCCCGCACCGCCTGGTTGAAAATGAGGTTGGCCAGCTGGACCGCCGGCTTTTCGGTGGCTTCC
>JBFMBG010000177.1:0-2290 GCA_040755215.1 Bacillota bacterium
TTCAATCAAACAAGTCTCTAACGGTATTTCGTGCATCCCCTTGTAACAACGCGGTGGTAAAGCAATGTAATATTCCGTTCCCCAATCCAGGTGACGGCGCAATTCCTCATTTAGATCGCCGACAACCTTGGCCGGCACCCCAAGGACCAGCTTATTGGGGGGAATTACCATTCTTTCGGTAACCAGCGCCCCGGCGCCAATGCAGGAACCGTCACCAATTGTGACCCAATCCATAATAATGGCTCCCATGCCCACTAAAACGTGTTCCCCCAACTGAGGTGTATGCAAAACGGCCCCGTGACCGATATGGCTACGTGGTCCTAAAACTGCAGTCGTGTTTGGTATTACGTGGATAACGCAATTTTCTTGAATATTCGAGCGGTCACCAATCACTATCGCTCCCCAATCTCCCCTGATTCTTGCACCTGGTCCGATATAGCACCCCTCGCCAATTCTGACATCTCCAACAATCGTCGCTTCCGGGTGAACATAGCTACCTTTACCTATGCGGGGCCTTTTTCCTTCAAACTCATACAACGCCATCTCAGTACTCCTTCCTGATTTAAAGAATTTAAATGCGAAGGCAGGGTCTGGTGGCCTGTAAAGAAGGGGCCCTGACCGGCATTTTCAAGGCCCTCCTTTACCTCCTCCTCCTGGAACTTCTTTGCCGCTTGCTGAGCGAAGTAAGCCGCCGGGCCAACCGCTGGTCCGGGATTGAGCCCGGCCGGCTGAACTTCGCTTAGGTTCCCGGCAAAAATGGGTACTGCTGGTGGCGGTGGGTCTTCGTTTCGAAACGTTTTTCTGCTCTCCCCCTCCCGTGCCGGCAACGTTCCTTTGGATTTACCTGGGAACCCATGTTTTTTTATTATTTTTTAGGCTTGGGCATAACCGCGGTGAACAGTTCTTCGTCGATGGGATGCCCGCTGGCCAGCATCTGGCGGTATTTAATCATGTCGATGACATCTGAACCGGTTATCTTGCGGGAGGCGAAGGAAGTCATGCCCATATCGTACTCGCCAAACGGCATGGCACTCCACCAGTACATGATGGGAACCCTGTCGAAGTCGAAGTTGATCCTCTTCCAGCGCCTCAGGATGGCATAAGACAAAGCCAGGCAGCCGGGATAGAGATTGGTGTATTGCCATACCAGTTCATCCACCGCCTTGTCCAAAAGGGACAAATCCTTGGGCAAAGTCTTTACCAATTCCCGGGCTTTTTCTCTCTCCTCGCCGGTCTTCCACTCGCCGTAAACAATCTCGCCCGTTTCATCAAGCCATTTATCGGTAATTACCTCCGGGTTCCGGATGAATTTGTCCCCCTGCTTGAACACCGGAACAACTTTGTAGATGTAATTTTTACGGAACATCTTATAAGCGCTCCACTGCTCGCAGGAGGTGGAATTATAGAAAGCATCTTCATAAGTCATGCACACCGGTTTGAACTGGAGGGCACCGCCCATAGCGGCCGAACCGTGCACGGGACCAATCTGGCCAAAAGTGGCATTATCCGAAGCTACGGTTAAATCGCACATTCCGCTGATTTCCTCTCCGCCGCCCATACTCATCCCGTTGACCCGGCGGATAACCAGCTTCGGAGAAGTATACATAAACTCCAGGATCTGCCAATACAAGGCCATATAGCGCTGGGTATCAAAAGGCCGGCCGGAAAAGTACTCGGCGTACTCCTTGACATTACCGCCGGTGCAGAAGAAGCTGTCGCCTGCGCCGGTAAGGACAATGGCTACCACGCTCTTATCCTGCGCCGCCATGCATAAAGCGGTAGCTGCGCCTTTCAGCATATCCAGGCTATACGAGTTACCTGCCCGCGGGTTGTTTAAAATTACCCAGCCAGTATATAAACCTTCCACTTTCTCCCCGGTTTTGGGGTTGACCAAAGGCCTTTTTTCATAAACGGTAGAGGGTGGGTTATCCAGGGTACCTAAATACTTTTCGTCCACGAAGTTATAATCCAGGATGGCATTTTTTGGCGCTCGTTTAACCCATTCAATTGACATTCTAAAAACCTCCTTAGAATATAAATTTTAAATTTCGAATATCAAATCCCTGCTGATTTTGCCGACCTCTTCAGCCTAAAGATTTACACATTTCATTTTTACCCTCTCTCACCCCCTAACTTTAGAGCATAACCATCCCGCCGTCGACACAGATCGTTTGGCCGGTAATGTACCGGGCGCCGTCGGAAGCCAGGAAGACCACCACCGGGGCCACCTCTTCCGGGTCGGCGAAGCGCCCCAGGGGAATGCGTTCCAAATATTTGTCTTTAAAGCGCG
>JBFMBG010000178.1:0-2219 GCA_040755215.1 Bacillota bacterium
GGAACCGCGTACGCTTCCGAGTTAAGCCGGCATTATCGTTAAAATCTACGTCAGGAGGAATTTTTTCATGCAGATCGGTCGTTTTTCTTACCAGGAAGAAACTTTTTTCGGAGTTGTGGAGGGGGATGTTGTTTTTCCGGTGGCCGATCCTTTTCGCTCTCTGGAGCCGCTTTCCGGGCGGAAGCTGCCCCTGGCGGAAGCTGTACCGCTGGCGCCCTGCCGGCCCGGCAAGGCGGTCTGCGTGGGCTTAAACTACCGGGACCACGCCCGGGAGCTGGGGATGGCCCTGCCGGAGGAGCCGGTCCTGTTTTTAAAGCCCCCGACCGCGGTGATCGGCCCCGGCGAGTCCATCATTTATCCGGACATGAGCAGGCAGGTGGACTACGAGGCCGAACTGGCCGTGGTGATTAAAAAGGAAGCCCGCCACGTGCGGGAAGAGGAGGCAGCCGGCTATATTCTCGGCTACACCTGCGCCAACGACGTTACCGCCCGGGACCTGCAGCGCAAGGACGGGCAGTGGACCAGGGCCAAGTCCTTCGACACCTTTTTGCCCCTGGGTCCGTACATCGAAACCGATCTCGACCCGGGCCGCCAGGAAATCTCGCTGTACTTAAACGGTGAGCGAAAACAGCATTCCTCCACCGACCAGTTAATTTTTCCAGTCTCCCGTCTGATCGCCTTTATTTCCCGGATCATGACCCTTTTGCCCGGGGACGTCATCCTTACCGGCACCCCGGCCGGCGTCGGCCCCGTGCAGCCGGGGGACGTGGTGGAAGTGGTCATCTCCGGCGTCGGCCGGCTCATCAACCGGGTGGCCGCAAATCAACGCCGGCATATTTGAGCGTGCCCGAACGCGCCGAAAATTTTTTAGTTATTGATTACCTATTGGGGATTTGCGGTTGCAAGGGTGGCGTTTTGCCGGGGACAGCGGGTTAAAGATGTAAAAAATCGTTGACAAATTTAACGGTTCTGATAGAATTACGATCAGGTAAAAGCTCAGAGTCGTTAGCCAAAAGGAAGCTGACCCGGTGCTTGCGCTGGCAGGCATGCTGGATTGGCTCCTTTTGTTTTTGGGGGAGGTCTGAAATTGGCACTGGCCGGGAAGACGTCGCAAGATTGGCCGAAGGAAGTAGTGAGCCTGGACGGGGAAAGTTTGAACGTAGCAGATTTTAAGATACCAAAGGACCGCCGCCAGGTGCAGGTCTCCATGAACCTGGTGGATTACGAGCGGACGCCCATTTACCGGGCGCTGGAGCTGGTACGCCTGGAAGCCGCCCGTTACGGCGTGCCCGTAGTGGGGACGGAGATCGTCGGCCTGGTTCCTCTGGCCGCCCTGCTCGGCTCCCTGGAATATTATTTGCAGATGGAGTCCTTCCACCGGGAACAGGGCGACAAAGTGCTATTTTAAAGCCAGGGAACTGGCCGGGAAGAAAGGCTTGTGAAGGCAGGCCGGCTGGTGTGACGGGCAGGTGTTCTTAAATTGAGAAGCATTGGCCAACTGGCGCTTCTCTCTGTTTTGGGTGAAGCCGTAGAAACAACCGACAGTCCCTTCCGGGTGATCGTGGGCAAAGTAGGCTCCATGGGGATCGAAAAAATGGTCTGGAAGCTCTCCACGGCGTGTGCCGGGGCCAGCTGGAACTCGGCTCCCTCCTGCGCACGGCGGGGTTGAAGTTTGCCGTGGTGGTCGGTCCGAAAGCCGAAGACCAGGCGGGTGAAGGGCAATGGCTGGCGGTAGCTCTTTACGGCAGCATCGGCGCCCCCCGCAAGGGTTTTGAACACGAAGTAATCGGCCTGGGGATAAACCATCTTTAAAGAAATTGGGAGGAAAAATTTCAGGGGGGAATGAAATATTGCAGGTTGGTTGCCGCAATTCAGCAGGTTTTTCCAGCTGTTCACAGTTTAATTTTAACCTTTCGCCTTAAAGAGATTGACAACTGGAGCAAAATATAATATATAATTTCGTTATCAGATGTATACAGAATACAATATACAATAAACAAGGTTTACAAAGTGGGAGGTATTTTTATGGTTAAAGAAAATGGTGCCGCTGAAGAGAGCAACGAAGAGAACAACGGCCTTCTCGCCTCCACCCTCCTGCAGGTGGAGCGCGCCGCCGCCCGCCTGGGCCTGGACCCCGGCCTCTTGAAAGTCCTCCGGGAGCCTAAGCGCATCTTAACCGTTTCCGTCCCCTTGCGCAAAGACGACGGCACCCTCGAGGT
>JBFMBG010000179.1:0-2208 GCA_040755215.1 Bacillota bacterium
ATCTGTTTTAAAAGCGATGTCTTGTCTGCAGTCCGGAAGTTTTGAATGTCCGGCAAATATTCGCCGACCGCCTTTTTTATTTCCGCGCCCAGCTCAATGGGGTAGGTGCCGGGGCTTTTGCCGCCGGGGGTAAGAAAACAGCTGACCAGCCACCCGTTGAGGGGACGGGGAGGGTAGGTGGGCGGAACGCCCAGCACGAGGCAGCGTTTCTCCGCCCGGCCGAGGATATCCCAGACAGGATCTTCTTCGATCATCTCGGAACTGACCAGGCGGTAGCTGTGGTAGGTGTAGTCGGCGCGGTTTTTAAAGCCGTAAAAACCAAGCTTGCCCGGGTTTTTCCCGGTTGCCATCGACATCCAGGCCGGACAGGTAATGGGCGGATCAGTGCTGCGCAGCCGGGCGTAAGTTCCGTTTTGCATTAAACGGCGGATATTCGGCAGCTGCCCGCTCCATTGTTCAAACAGGAGGGCGGGGGGCACGCCGTCCAGACCAATTACCAGCGCCTTCCTGACCATGGCAAAACCTCCCGAAGAAAATTACCTATTGTTACCATATTACACAACATACCCATATTGTGTGTTCTTCTGGATGTTCTTCATGGGAATAACTTATCTTATCCCGGCACTATTGCCACTCCGCTTAACTCCTTCCCGGCAGCCGGCTTGAAAGCCCTGAGCTGGATCTCGCCGGGAGAATAAACGGGTTGCTCCCGGATCCTTTCGATCTTGATGAACCCGCACTGCTGGAAAATTTCCTTTAAAGTTTTAAAATCATAGCACGCATAGTGGAAGTTCGCCGGGTAGTCCTGGCCGGAAAAAAGCTTTAAAATTGCCCACCAGGAGGCGGTGACCTCCCCGAACTGCTCCCGGATGAAGGCTTCGTCAAGGGGATGTTCGGGGGTGGTCCGGTTGTTCAGGTACCCCTGCACAATAAACTCCAGGTCCGGCGTCCGGATAAAAATTTTTCCGCCGGGCAAGAGGACGCGGTAACATTCCTGAACCAGCCGGCGGATCTTCCGCCACGTGATATGTTCCAGGCAATGGTTGGCCAGGATTTCTTCCACTGAACAGTCGGGCAGCGGAAGCGGTTCCTGGAGATCGTGGATAATTTCCACGTGCGGCGAATCCGGCCGGATGTCCAGGTGCACGTAGCCCGGTTGCGGATTCCCGCCGCTGCCCAGTTCCAGTTTAATCGGGAAATTACCCTGCCACATTTCTCCCAAAACCTCCTCTTTTTGGAAAAACGTGCGAAGGCCGGTCCGGAAAACCCGATCTTCCGGTTACAGGCAATCATCCCCGTTTACTTACGGCCCCTTTTTGCACAGGGCGATAAAAAAGTGAGGAGTGTTTTCGGGTGTTGGGGAACCGTCCGGAGCGCCCGTGATCGCCCAGATCTGGTCAGCGCATTGGCCAAAGATTTTTACCTCTCGAAAATGCTGCCCGAGCAAATCCCTGAATTCATCCAGGATATACTCCCGGCAATGAAAAATGTTGCCCGGCTGATCGGTAAGCGTTTTGCCGGGAGAAAAAACTGCCCGGTTGGGCGTGGAGAGAAGACAAATCCCTCCCGGCTGCAGAACGCGCCGGAGTTCCTGCAGGCATTTCCGGTCGTCGGCAACATGCTCGATGGTTTCAAAACAGGCAACCACCTCTACGGATTCGTCCGGCAAAGGCAGCTGGAGGATATCCCCCAAAAGATAAGTGACTTTGGGATGCGGGTAGTTTTCCCGGGCGTAAGCGATCGTTTCCCGGTCAAGATCAATACCCACCACGCTGCCGGCTGCGGAAGCCAGGATTGCCGTGCCGTAGCCCGTGCCGCAAGCCACGTCCAGGACGGTTTTATCTTTTCCGTAAGCAAGAGCAAAATTATACCGCGCTACGTGTTCAACGTAGACACTTTCCGGTGTCTTCCCGGGAACCACTCTTTCGCCGGTGAAATCCATGGCGTCGCCTCCTTAGAAAAGATCAGGGACAAAGTTTCCCAGGCACAAAGGCACAAAGTAAAATATTCCCGGTCGTCTATACATTTCTCTCTGTGCCTCTGTGCCTCTGTGCCTTAGTGCCTTAATTTTCATGCTTTCTGGAGGGAACAAACGTTCCCATAAGAAACTCCCTGCAAAATAGAGAGTGAAAAATCAGGAGCTCCGGAAACCGGGTAAGTTAACGGAAGGACCTGGTTTTTAAATAATCCGACCATTTTCTTTTGAAT
>JBFMBG010000180.1:0-2201 GCA_040755215.1 Bacillota bacterium
TTCTCCCATACCTCCTTCCCGCTCAAAAAAGCGGCCGCGGCTGCCTTTCCCCAGCCATACCCGTTTTCGCGGCCTGGTTGTTTGTTGCTAAATGGCTGAACTGGCAGCTATTAAGCAATAAGCTAGTACCGTGACCTAAAAATTCACGCCAGAAAAGAGGCTGAATTTGGCAATCTAATCTGTTCTTCAACGCCCAGAAGTTTCTTGAGATCGTCAACTGTAAATTTCCATTTAAAAGGGTGTGCCCAGTTTTCATTCCAGGTGGTGACAAAGTTCGTTACCTCTTCCATGCCTATGGCAATGCTTTCCCAATCAGCGCGGCGGATGCACTTTCCATTGAGAATCCCGAACCAGATTTCGATCTGGTTGAGCCAGGAGCCATGGAAAGGAAGAAAAACCAACTGGATGTTGTGCTTTGCCACCAACTCCATGACATTGCTGTGGAGGTGGGTCCTTAAATTATCTAAAATGATATAAAGTTTCTGATTGGCAAAGGAGGCCAGCAACTTCTCCAAAAAATCCCGGAACTCTACGTTGGTATGGCGCTCGTAGCACTGGCCGAACACTTTTCCGGTGGCGATGTTCAGCCCGGCAATCAGGCAAAAGGTACCGTGCCGTTTGTACTCAAACTCTTGCTTCTGACAGTGGCCGGGAAGCATGGGCAGACCCGGGTGCTTTCTTTCCAGCGCCTGAATGCCGGTACGCTCATCTACGCAAATGACCACTCCATCTTCAGGAGGTGACTGGTACAGCTTTAACACCTGCTCTGCTTTTTCAGAGAAGCGCGGGTCGGTCCGGGTTAAAAAGTACTTGCTCCGGTGGGGTTGAAGATGATGCGCTTTTAAAATGCGCCGCACCGTTTCCCGGCTGATTTTTTCTATTTGGACAAACCGCTGGCGAATAACCCCCGTCAGGGTTCTGACCGACCAGTGGGTGACCCCCGGAAGGTATTCCTCACCAGGGTACTGGCAGGCTAAACCGACCACTTTTAAGCGGACCTCCGGAGAATACACCGGGGGGCGTCCGCTCCGGGGAAGATCCAAAAGTCCCTTTAAACCCTTTCGAAAAAACCGGCCCAGCCATTTTTGAACGGTTTTTACGCTCCGGTTTAAGGAGGCGGCAACCTTTTGCAAAGAATTACCGGTAACCACCTGAAAAACCATCTGCGCCCGGCAAACCAAACAAAAACTTTCTTTTTGGGAGCGGGCAAGCTGGACCACTTCTTTAATTTCTACCGGTCTTACCGGATAGTAGCGCTCTTTAGTTTTTTTTAACTACGCGGGGGAATCCCAGCCGGTTTAAATGGTAGCGCACCGTCCGGGGGCTGATTTTCTTTTCTGGAAAACGCTCATTTATGGCGGCCCAGATGTCTTCGCTGGAGAAAGGAACCCCTTCGGAAATCCTGGTGCAGACCTGGTAGATGAGCTCGTACTTTACTTCCGGGGTGACCTTTAAGTCGCATTTTTGCCCCTTACGCTGGTCAATTAAACCTAAGCCGCCCTTTTGCCGGTACCTTTCTCGAAGACGGCCGAAGGCCTGGGGGGTGTAACCCAGAAATTGCGCCCCTTCGGCGTTGGAGAGAAGCCCCGCTTCCGTTAAAGTGACGCTGATCACCTTCTTCGTTAAGCGATCTTGATCGGGGATGACAATGACTTTGTCCAAAAGGTGGATTTGCTGATGGTTTTCTTCCTGGATAATGGTCACCGGTTTTTCTTCCGGGAGCATTTTGATCTTCCGGTGGTCGACGAATCCTTCCAAGCCATTGCTGAGGATGCGATCCACCAGTGTTTTTACGCCGGGAACCTGGTAACCGAAAAGCCTGGCGATCAGCTCCCGGGGAAACCCTAAAACGTAAAGAACGAAAATGATTAACCGGAGCAACACATCTTGACCCAGGGCCTGGGCGGCTTTCTCAAACCTCCTTTCGCCTAAGGCCAGCGATTGTTCAGCAGGTAACTGTGGGCAATGCATTTGGTTCAGAATCTCCTTTCAAAAACAGCCATTAATGATTAATAGATTGGCTTTTTAATGGCATTTTACCCACAGTATACCATAATTACGGATGTTTTGCAAGAATTATTTATGTTGCCAATAAGATGGCAAGGACTTTTAAGTCAGGGTACTAGTTAATTATAATACATTACCTGCCAACGAGTAAAGTAAACAAATGTAAATACAGGCAAAGGTTATGAGTTTTTTCG
>JBFMBG010000181.1:0-2128 GCA_040755215.1 Bacillota bacterium
CGTCCGGTTTGATGAGGGGGCGCTGGGTAACGGCATGGTAGGGCTAGTGAGGCACTGTCAGACGAAAGGGGCAGTAAACGGATAGGCCTAACCTAAACCGGGCACCAGTACTCTACTCTGCAAAATGGGGCTGAAAGCGCAGGCATATTTCCCTTTGTGCCTTTGTGCCTGTTGCCTCTGTGCCTCTATTTTCTGAGGAGTTGCCCATGACGAACATTCGTTCTCCCCATTAATCATGAAAATAGGCGCGGGCAAGGTCTTGGCAATAAAGTGACTCTGGAAGAAGTTAGTTTTGCTGCCTAATGATGGGGTCTGGATTCTATTTTCAAGGGAGTGAAATTGCTTGTTTTTTTACCGAACGGTATCGGTGATCCCAAAACTCCCCGAAAAGATCGCGCGGCTTCACGAACTGGCCTATAACCTCTGGTTCAGCTGGAACCCTTCCGCCTGCGCCCTGTATAAAAAAATCAACGAAAACTTATGGGAAGAAACCGGCCACAACCCGGTTAAGTTCCTGTTACACGTCCGCCAGGAAGAACTGGACAGGGCTTCCCGGGATGAACACTACCTCGCCCTGTACAACCTGGTGATGAACAAATTCGATGACTACATGCAGGCACCGTCCTGGTTCGCGCAAAATTACCCCGAATTCGCCGGCAAAACCATCGCCTACTTTTCGGCGGAATTTGGCGTCCACGAATCCCACCCCACCTACTCGGGGGGTTTGGGCCTGCTGGCCGGAGACCATTTCAAATCGGCCAGCGACCTGGGATTGCCCCTCGTGGGCGTCGGGCTGCTCTACAAGAGCGGCTATTTCACCCAGCGCATCAACCGGGAAGGGTGGCAGGAAGCCTTTTACCCCTACCTGAACTTTTACGAAATACCGGTTACCCCGGTTACCTATCCCGGCGGCAGCGAAATGATCATCCAGGTCGATCTGCCCGGACGCCCGGTTTTCCTGAAAATCTGGCAGATGCGCGTGGGCAGGGTGAATATTTACTTCCTGGACGCGGATAACGCGCACAACAAACCGGAAGATCGCCTGCTAACCGGTCAGTTATATGGCGGCAACCAGGAGACCCGCATTGCCCAGGAAATTTTGCTGGGCATGGGGGGAGTGAAAGCGCTGCGGGCGTTGGGGATCAACCCCCAGGTCTGGCATATCAACGAAGGGCACGCCGCCTTTCTTTTGATCGAACGCCTGCACGAACTGGTCAAGGCGGGGCTGCCCCTGGAAACAGCCGTCCAGGCAATCAAGCCGAACACCCTCTTCACCACCCACACCCCCGTACCGGCGGGCCACGACGTATTCGGCGCCGAACTGATGGAAAAATACTTCGGGCACCTTTACGAACCCCTGGGCATAGAAAGAGAAACTTTATTAAATCTGGGATGGGACGACCGGCGGAAAGGTTTTAACATGACCCTGCTCGCCTTTCGTCTCGCCGGTTTTTGCAACGGGGTAAGCCGCATTCACGGCCGGGTTACGCAGGAAATGTTTCAGTACCTTTATGGACCGGTCCCCCTGGAAGAAGTTCCGGTCACCTCCATTACCAACGGAATCCACGTGGAAAGCTGGCTGGCCGGGGAAATCCGGGAGCTTTTCGACCTTTACCTGGGCAAGAACTGGCACCGGGAAATTACCAAAAAAGACTTGTGGGCAAAAGTGGATTCCATCCCGGACGAAGAACTCTGGAACGTCCGCGCTTCCCTAAAAGAAAAACTTCTGCAGGCCGCCCGCGAAAACATAAAAAAGCAGCGCCTGCGCAACCAGGAACCGGCCCGGCGCCTGCACGAAGTGCAGAATTACCTTCAACCGGGCGCCTTCACAATCGGCTTCGCCCGCCGTTTTGCCACCTACAAAAGAGCAACGCTGATCTTAAAAGACCGGGAGCGCCTGGCGAAACTGCTGACCAATCCGGAATACCCGGTGCAGATTATTTTTGCGGGCAAGGCCCACCCCGCCGACCGTGCCGGTCAGGAACTGATCAAGCAAATTTACGACCTTTCAAATGAGGAGCCTTTTCGCGGGCGGATCGTCTTCCTGGAAGATTACGATATCAACCTCGCCCGCTGCCTCTTGCAGGGGGTGGATCTGTGGCTGAACAACCCGCGCCAGCCGATGGAG
>JBFMBG010000182.1:0-2053 GCA_040755215.1 Bacillota bacterium
GGGCAACTGTTAAAATATTAGCAACGCACCGGCGTGGCTGAGAACAGGTGACTTTTCGATGAAAACGGGTGGGGAAAGTAAAATAAACTGGCAGGACTTTCGCCAGGTCAGACAACTGCTTTTAAAAGAAAAAGCTTACCGGGAAAAGCAGTTGCGGGCCAGGGCTCTGGAAAAGGCGCAGGCGGTGGCCGACTGGCTCAAAAGCCGGTACAACGTGAAAGAAGTCTATCTCTACGGTTCTTTAGTCTGGGGCAAGTTCACACCGCAATCGGACATTGATTTGCTGATTGTAGGTTTTCCAAACAACGCCCGTTTCTGGGAAATGCAGGTAAAAGCCGAAGAAATGGCCCTGCCTTTTCCGGTCAGTATCGTTTGTGCCGAAGACGCGGTAGAATCCTTAAAAAAAAGGGTATTCCGGGAGGGAATCAAAATAGCGTGGAGTTAAAGGATATACTGGTGCTCGAAGCAAGAATTCGAGAAGAGGCAGAGAACTTTCAAATCCTTAAAAAATCTCTGGAGCAAAGGGGTTTTTTCCCGTGGCCGAAAGAAAAAAAGAAAGTCTTGCGGGATGAGTTTACGTTGCGGGCAATAGCCTCCATTTTACTCGATTATTATACAATCGCCGAAAATATTTTCAAAGAAATAGCGAAAACAATTGACGGCAAGGCCCCCCAGGGTTCTGACTGGCATAAAGATTTGCTGGTGCAAATGAAGCTGGCCATTCCCGGCTTAAGACCGCCTTTGCTCGGCAAAGATACTTTTGCCCGGCTGGATGAATACCGCCGTTTCAGGCATCTGGTACGACATCTATACGGCTTTAATCTGATCCCCGAGAAAGTGGAAGCGCTGCTCAAAACCTTACCGGAGATCGACAGGCTGCTCGAAAAAGACCTGCACGTTTTTTTTGAAAAAATTAAGGAAGTGGTCATGGAAAATTATCTTAATGATGAAGCACAGTAATGACATCAAAGAAGATGCCCGGAGGGAAGAAGAATGTGCCCGGAACTTAAACTTAGCAATCTTGTTAGTTACCTGGACAGGCAGCCCGACGTGGCGGCGGCGTACCTGTTCGGTTCTTACGCCTGCGGCCGGGCAACAAGCGGTAGCGACGTAGATCTCGCGGTGCTTTTTAATCTGCCGGAGAGAGATGGTTTTGCCCGTTTTGAACGGCGCCTGGAACTGGAAATAGCCCTTGAGGAGATCGCCAGACGCCCCGTGCAGGTGATCGACCTGGAAACGGCCCCGTTATTACTGCAACGGCAGGTGCGCAAACACGGCAAGTTAATCCTGGAAAAGGACCGGCGGCGCCGGGTGAACTTTGAAGTGTGCTCCCGGCGGGCTTATTTCGACCTGCAAAGGGTTTACCGGCTGCGCAACGCAGCCATTTTAAAAGCGCTGGGTGAATAGAAAAATGGTGGATCAGGAACTGTTGACCGAAAAGACAAAGCTACTGGCCGAATACATCAGCGACCTGGAAGAAAAAGCCGGTGTCAAGTTAAACGAACTTAAGGAAAACAAAGTCCTTCGCCGGTACATCGAGCGCACCCTGCACCTGGCCGTGGAAGCCTGCCTGGATATCGGCAACCATCTCATTGCCGACCTCGAACTCCGTGAACCGCAGGATTACAAAGATATTATGGTCGTGCTTGCCGAGGCGGGCTGCCTCCCTCCCGACCGGCTGGAGAATTTCAAAAAAATGGCGCAATTTCGCAACGTAATCGTTCATGACTACACCAGAATTGATCCGGAAATCCTCGTTGGCATTTTGCAAAAAAACATTGATGATTTGCGCCTGTTTGCCCGGACCGTGAGAGATCGATTCCTGCAGGAATAAGGGGGGTCCGGCCATCGTGCATTGCCTCGTTTGCTGCGGTATTTTGCGCAGGGAACTGGAAGTGCTTTTTCGCGGAGCTTGCGGCAACAACGAAAACGCACCTGACGTTGTGTATCTGGAGGCGGCCCTGCACGTGGATTTTAAAAAAATCCACGCCGCCCTGCAAAATGCCCTGACGGATTTATCCCGAGAAAACCGCCAGTTAACCCTGGTCTACGG
>JBFMBG010000183.1:0-1970 GCA_040755215.1 Bacillota bacterium
CTGGAAGTGGTTTTTACCATCTGGGAAGAGGGCGGGTTGTTTGGCGCGAAATATCTCGATTTTAACCGCCTAAGCGCTCGTCTGGGCTACGTGCTGGACTGCGACGGCTCCCCCGGGACGATTATTACCAGGGCTCCTTCCCAGGACAAAATCAGCGCCAAAATAAAGGGGAAAGCCGCTCACGCGGGGATTAACCCGGAAGAAGGCGTGAACGCCATTTACGTGGCCGCCTGCGCCATTTCCAGGATGAAAATCGGCCGCCTGGACGAAGAAACTACGGCCAACATCGGCGTAATTTCCGGCGGAAAAGCGACAAACATCGTTCCCGACCTGGTCGTCATTGAGGGCGAGGCGCGCAGCTTAAACCGGGCCAAACGCGAAAACCAGACCAGGGCGATGTGCCGGGAGCTTTCCCGCGCCGCCGAAGAATTTGGCGCGAACGTGGAGATTGCCACCGAAACCCTTTACCACGAGTTTACCCTGCCCGAAAACAGCCCGGCGGTCCAACTGGCCGCGGCCGCCGCCCGCAGTCTTAACCTTTTCCCAAAAATGGTCAGCAGCGGCGGCGGCAGCGACGCTAACATTTTCAACCAGCACGGCATTGCCTGCGCCAACCTGGGCATCGGCATGCAAAAGGTGCATACGACGGAAGAATTCATCAGGGTAGAGGATCTGGTGAACAGCGCAAAACTGGTCCTGGAGATTATCCGCCTGGCCAACGAGGTTAACCGATGATCCGGATCCGCAAGGGAAAGGTTGCCGGAGTAACGGAAACCCGGCCCGGAGCAAACGAAATCGAAGTGATCGTGGAGGGCAAAAGGGAACGGGCAATCAACTACCCGGATTTAACCGGCCCGGTGCAACCAGGTGATGAAGTCATCCTGAACACCACCGCCGTTTATAAAAAGCTGGGCACGGGCGGCGACCACTTTGTGCTGGCCAATTTAAACGTTTCTCAAAAGGAAGCTTCGGAAAAAGGGCACATCATGAAAGTCCGCTACACACCCGCCCAGGTAAAGGTTCTGGCCATCGAAGAAAAAGACCATCCGCAGCATAAGCTTTTTCGCGCCACCAGTTCGCTGGCCAGGACACCGGTGATCATCGCCTCTTTGCACAGCGCCTTGGGCCCCGTGGCGGCAGTTGTGCACAAGCTCAGCGGCGGCAAAGCCCGCCTTGTTTATTTAATGACCGACGGCGGCGCGCTGCCCATTTCACTGAGCAAGCTGGTCGCCTGGTTGAAGCAAAAAGGGTTGCTGACCGCCACGGTGACCTGCGGCCACGCCTTTGGCGGCGACTACGAAGCCATCACTACCTACAGCGGCCTTTTGGCGGCCAAAGGAGCGGCCGGAGCAGACGTGATTATCGCCGCTACGGGGCCCGGAGTTGCGGGCGCGGGGCATAAATTCGGGCATACCGCCCTGGAGCAGGGGGAACTGGTCAACGCCGTAAACATTTTGGAGGGCCTGCCCATCGCCGTGCCCCGGATAAGTTTTGCCGACCCCCGGGAGCGGCACCGGGGCTTGAGCCACCACACCCGCACCGCCCTGGGCGACATAGCTTTATCCAGGTGCACGGTGACTCTGCCGGAAATGCCCCCCGAAAAAAAAGCTTACGTCGAGCAGCAGCTTTTGGAAAGCGGAATCCTGGCCAGGCACCGGGTTGTTTTTCTGGATGCTGCTTTGACGCTGCAGGCGATCCGGGAATGTGCCCTGGAAGTTACGACGATGGGCAGGACCTTTGAAGAGGATCCGGAGTATTTTCTGGCCGCGGGGGCGGCGGGAATTTACGCGGTCAATACCTTGGGAATATCCCTTTGCCCGCCGTTCGTTTGCCGTCGCTCCGATGCTCCGGGCTGACCCGGCACTCAGCCTTTCCTGAAGGTTCGGAGCTAGACTGAAGCTATCTTGAAGCTGAGTGCCGGGGCTTGGTTCGGAGCGAACCAGGCAATTGAGAAGTGAGAGGCGGGAGGT
>JBFMBG010000184.1:0-1873 GCA_040755215.1 Bacillota bacterium
ACCACCCGCCCCGGCATCTATGCCGGCGGGGTCTTCCGAGGCCCCAAGGACATCCCGGAGACGGTGATGGAGGCCAGCGCGGCCTGCGGGTACGCCGCCCAGCTTTTAGGGGACGTGCGCGGCACCCTGACCAGGGTAAAAGAATTTCCCCCCGAGCGGGACGTTTCCGGCGAGCCGCCGCGAATCGGGGTGTTTATCTGCAACTGCGGGATCAACATCGGAGGCGTGATCGACGTTCCCCGGCTGGTGGAATTCGCTAAAAAACTGCCGTTCGTGGTTTATGCCGACCAGTACCTGTTTACCTGCTCCCAGGACAGCATTGAAAGGATCAAGCAGGCCATTGCCGAGCACGGCATTAACCGGGTAGTGGTGGCTTCCTGCAGCCCGCGGACGCACAAGCCGCTCTTCCAGGAAACGATGCGGGAAGCGGGCTTGAACCGGCAGCTGTTTGAGATGGCCAACATCCGCGACCAGTGCTCCTGGGTGCACATGCACGAGCCGGAGAAGGCCACCGAAAAGGCCATCGACCTGGTGAAGATGGTCGTGGCCAAGGCGGCCCTGCTGGAGCCGGTTGCCCAGGTTTCCAGCCTGGTGGCCAAGTTTGCGCTGGTGGTCGGGGGCGGCGTCTCAGGCATGACGGCGGCTTTGACCCTGGCCGAGCAGGGTTACCAGGTGCATCTGGTGGAAAAGGAAGCCGCCCTGGGCGGAATGGCCGGACGCTTGAAAACCGGGTTAAAAGGCGGCGACGTGCAGGCGTACCTGGCGGAGCTGATCGGCCGGGTAAGCGCCAATCCGGCCATCCGGGTGCACACCGGCGCCGACATCAGGGAAGTTTCCGGCTACGTGGGCAACTACGTGACGGTGCTGACCACGGGCGAAGTAATTCGCCACGGAGTGGCCATTATCGCCACGGGCGCCCAGGAATACCGGCCCACGGAATACTGTTACGGCCGGGACGACCGGGTCTTGACGCAGCTGGAACTGGAAGAAGCCATCGCCGGCAATGATCCCCGGGTCAGGGCGGCGAAAAACGTCGTCCTCATCCAGTGCGTAGGCTCGCGGGAGGAAAAGCGGCCTTACTGCAGCAGGGTGTGCTGCACCAAATCGGTCAAACTGGCCTTGAAGATCAAAGACATCAATCCGGAAGCAAACGTGTTTGTTCTTTACCGGGATATGCGCACCTACTCCTTCTTCGAAGAATACTACCAGGAAGCCCGGGAGAGGGGAGTCCTTTTCGTCCGCTTCGAGCAGGAGAATAAGCCGGTGGTGGAAACGGAAAACGGCCGGCTGGTCGTAAAGGTTGCCGACCACATTTTGGGTGTGCCGCTGGAGATTGACGCCGATCTGATCGGCCTGGCCGCGGCTATTGTGCCTTCAGCAACCAACGGTAAAATATCCCAGTTCTTTAAGATTCCCTTGAACCAGGACGGCTTCTTCCTGGAAGCCCACATGAAACTGCGCCCCGTGGACTTCGCCACCGAGGGGATTTTCATGGCGGGCACGGCCCACGGCCCCAAGAACCTGGAGGAGTGCATCGCCCAGGCAAAGGCGGCGGCGGGCCGGGCGGCGACCATTTTGAGCAAGGACGTTTTAGAGTCTCACGGGGTGGTGGCCCAGGTGCGGCCGGAAAAGTGCGAAGCCTGCCTTACCTGCGTCCGGCTTTGCCCTTACGGCGCGCCGCGCGTCAAGAACAACCGGGTGGAAATCGAAGCCGTCGTCTGCCAGGGCTGCGGCACCTGCGCCGGGGAGTGCCCGAACAAGGCCATCCAGCTGCAGGGCTACAAGGACCGCATGCTCATGGCCATGTCCAAAGGTCTTTTTGCGGAGGTGGGTTAAGAAGCGATGAGTGAAAACAACTTCGAACCAAAGATCG
>JBFMBG010000185.1:0-1785 GCA_040755215.1 Bacillota bacterium
GCCGGGTGCTTCTCTGGGGGATAGGCGGGGCCGTGGCGCTGCGGGTCCTCTTTACTGGAATGCTGACCTACCTGTTGTCTATTCCTTTGCTCAAGGCTACTGGCGGAATACTCCTGGCGGGGATCGCTTTTAAACTCTTTACCCAAAAAGAAGACATAAACGTAAATAAGGTTTGCGATTCGACAAGTTTTCATAGTGTCGTGAAAATCATTATTCTGGCCGATCTGGCGATGAGTCTGGACAACATGCTGGCCGTGGCGGGAGCGGCCCACGGCAATATTGGCCTGGTGGTTTTTGGGCTCTTGCTTAGTGTCCCCATCATAATTTTTGGCAGCCAGATGGTTTCCTTGCTGGTGGAAAGATATCCTGTCCTGCTGTTTGCCGGGGCGGGCGTGCTTGCCTGGACGGGGGGGAAAATGTTAGTGGAAGATGCCGTTATGCAACGATTTATAAATTTCTGGGGATTGAGCAGCTGGCAATTGGAGATGCTTGTCCCTTTAGCGGTGACTGTTGTTGTGCTGGTGTTCGGGTGGAACTCGCGCCGGCGAATCCGGCAATCGGTAAACAATCCGCAAAGATAGACTTTTTAGACCGCCGGGTTCAAGCAGCGGCGATGGCTTTGTCTACCACCTGCCCGCTTAATTCTGCCTTTCGGATGTCATTTTTGACGTTTCGGAGTTGAAAAGTTGACGGTTTCTGCTCGTTTTTTTTATCGTATATTTGATTTGGAAGGCTCAACGGATAGTTGGCAACCGCAATTAGCCGATGGGAAGTCCAGTTCTGATCAGTTATTGTCAGGGCTGGCTTTTTTATTTAGCGGGTTAGCCATTCAGGCAAACGGTTCAATCTGCGCAGAAGACAAGGGGGGTGTGTGATTGCCGCTGATCGGGGCCGGTTTCCTGGACGGTGCCCGCAACCAGAAAGACTACAAAAAGGAGCAGAAGCGATGGACTCTTCAAAGCGAATTATGGAGTCGGAAACTGGATTTTTTGTACTTTTTCCTTCTTTGTGTAAGGGTTGTGGGTCTTGTCTTCACAAGTGTCCAATGAAGGCCCTGCACTGGTCCGATGTACTGGGAGTTTACGATTTACCTACGGTCGAAATAGACGCCGATAAATGTATATCTTGTGGCGTTTGTCAGGAAATTTGTCCGGACTGCGCCATCCTTGTAATCAGAAAATTGGACGGCGACTGTATGGCCTGTGCAACTTGCGAGTCGGTGTGCCCGGGAGGCGCGATTTACGTCTGCGGCTCGCTCGAGTATACACTTAATCCTGAAAAATGCTTGCGTTGCGGAGAATGTTTCCGGGCCTGCCCTACGGGGGCCATGAGTAAAAAGGCCTGCTTTTAATGGCAGGGGGCGTATCCAAGGATCAGGCAGGGGGTGAGGAAAGAAAGTGATTACGAAACTATTGGTGGCCAACCGGGGAGAAATAGCAGTTAGAATCATCAGGACATGCAAAAAAATGGGGATCAAGACAGTGGCAGTTTATTCGGAAATCGACGCCGCTTCCCTCCACGTGCTGCTGGCCGACGAAGCTTGCTGCCTTGGTGAGGAGCTGGCTTACCTGGATTTAGACAAGATTGTTGCCGCGGCTTTAGAGTGCAGGGCCGAGGCCGTGCACCCCGGTTACGGCTTTCTTTCGGAAAACGCCGCCTTTTCCCGGGCCTGCCGGGAAGCGGGTTTAATTTTCATCGGCCCTTCCCCGGAGGCCGTCGCCATGCTGGGAGATAAAATTAAGGCCAGAAATGTGGTGGCCAGGTTGGGGGTCCCTGTGCTTCCGG
>JBFMBG010000186.1:0-1634 GCA_040755215.1 Bacillota bacterium
AAAGGGAGGTCGTCCACTTCCAGCGCTTCGGCGAGGCGTTAAACGAGGTGCAGGAGGAATTGACGAGGAAAAAGGTGTTTTAGAAGATAAAAGCCGCTCGCTTTAGCGCAGAGCGGCTTCTTATATTCTCCCGCTGCGCTTGATGGCCTTCGCCCCTTCCGCCGTCATCCGGCTCATTCCCCCGGACCACGCTTCGTTGTCCGGCTTTCAATCTCTTCGGGAAGAAAAACAGGCAACTGAACCTGGCGCGAGCAGTTTATCTGTCTTTGTCGGCGAGTAAAACCCCGCCCACGCCTACATTTTCCCGGTCCATTTCCTGAATCTGGACAATAAAGGCCTGCGCCGGAATATTGGTTACTTTACTGGCCGCTTCGGTAAATAATTTGACGATTTCCGCTTTCTGTTCTTTGGTCAGCTTTGGGCCGTTTAGCGTGATGACGGGCATCTTTTTCACCTCCTTCTAACTTTGCTGGCAAGCTTATTATAGCCTAAGGAACATATCCAGGCAAAGTCCTTGCCCGAAATTTTCTTTTAATCCCCCAACGGTTAGAAAGTAATCAATGTGCCAGCGAAGCTTTTTTCCTACCAATCAAAAAAATTTTCTTACTTCTCCTCTAAAGCATGGCAACTTCCAGCAAAAAAGTTAAACTCGAGAAAGAAGCAGTGGGGACCCGGTGTTACACCAAAGGTCCCTGTATCTAAAAGAAGAAGGTAATGGGTAAAATATAAATATAGGACACGCGGCCATAGCAATTGTCCATATGGGTATTACTAAGGTTGCCACCCCTGTAGCTTGTCCGAAAGTGGTTGCTTTCACTTTGAACAGGCGGATGGATAACTTTGGAATCGGTGGTCGATTACGTTGGAATACGGACCATGGCTCAATTTTACCCTTCATCCATATGTTTACCCCAGGTTTCGGCAAAAACCAATTCCCCCAAAGATTTTCTGGGCCGGGGTTGGGGTATTCGCTCGGGATATCCAAGGGGGGTAATGGCTACCACGCGCCAGGGTTCGGGGATGCCAAAACTTTTTTTGATTAATCGTTCATCAAATACTCCTATCCAACAAGTACCCAATCCTTGCGCGCAGGCGGCCAGGAACAGGTGCTCAAAGACAATTCCGCAATCGACCAGATAATATTGCTGATTTTCCCTTACCCCGGAATCCCCGGGGTTAGCACAAAGCACGACGACAACAGGAGCAGAAGCAACCCCTTTTTTGCCCGGATTTGAGTCAGGAATAGCTTCCAATAGCTTCTCCTTTTGGACAGGTGTGGTCACCACAATGAGCCTCCAGCATTGCTTGTTCTCCCACGTCGGGGAAAGCCTGGCCGCCTCCAGAACGTTCAGAAGCTTCTCTTTTTCGACCGGCGTTTCTTTGTATCTCCTGATACTTCTCCGGTTGGCCAGAACTTCAAAAAAATCCATTAGGAAACCCTCTTTCTCTTTTTCATTTCAAAATTCAGCTCTACTTCCCTCCGCATCCGCCCTGCAGGTAAGCAAAAGAGCGTGACTAACCGGCCAGGGTAAACGTCACCGCCACCCCTTCCCCGGCGCTGTACCGCATGGGCGGGATCACCTTGTGCCCCACTTTTACCTTTTTGCCGATTAAATCCTGACCGGCCCGGTCGG
>JBFMBG010000187.1:0-1615 GCA_040755215.1 Bacillota bacterium
GTCCCCTGTATGAATGCCCATCGGATCGATGTTCTCCATGCTGCAGACAGTGATGCAGTTGTCGGCGCCGTCCCGCATTACTTCAAACTCGATTTCTTTCCACCCGACCACGCTTTTTTCAATCAACGCCTGGTTGATGATGCTCGCCCGCAAGCCTCTTGTGGCCACGGCGATTAACTCATCGAGGCTATAAACCATGCCTCCGCCCGTGCCGCCCAGCGTGTAAGCCGGACGAACCACCAGCGGAAAGCCGGTTTCTTTGGCGAATGCCACAGCCTCTTCCACACTCTGGACAATGGTGCTGGCCGGAACCGGTTCACCGATTCTTTCCATGGTGGCTTTAAACTCTTCGCGATCTTCCGCCCTTTTGATCGCTTCCAGGGGAGTACCCAGCAGCCTTACTCCTGCAGCCTCCAGTACCCCCCCTTCGGCCAGCTGCAGGGCCATGTTCAACCCTACCTGTCCGCCCAAAGTGGGCAGCAGGCCGTCCGGCTTTTCCTTTCTGATTACCGCGGCAACAAACTCGATAGTCAAGGGTTCAATGTAAATCCGGTCGGCCATGTTGGTATCGGTCATGATGGTGGCCGGATTGCTGTTGATCAGCACCACCTTCAGACCTTCTTCGCGCAAAGCGCGGCAGGCCTGGGTCCCGGCGTAATCAAACTCCGCCGCCTGGCCGATAATAATCGGACCCGAGCCAATTACCATTACCTTGCGGAGATCTTTTTTGATTGGCATTTCTTGTGTCACTTTCCTCCCCAGAAAATAGCTTAACTTCAGCCATCGGGCTGGAATCGTCCGGCTCGCTCCGACGATACCAAGTCATCCCTGCCCAACTCCCATGAGCTCCATGAACCGGTCGAACAGGTAAGCGGACTCTTGCGGCCCGGGGGATGCCTCCGGGTGGTACTGCACAGAAAAAACCGGCAGGTGCCGGTGCCGGATTCCTTCGACGGTGTGATCATTTAAATTCCGGTGCGAAACAAATACCGGCAACTCCCTTAAGGACTCTTCGTCTACTGAAAAACCGTGGTTGTGGGAAGTTATGTATACCTTTCCGGTTTCCAGATCCTTCACGGGGTGGTTGGCGCCCCGGTGGCCGAATTTCATTTTATAGGTTTTGGCGCCCAGGGCCAGTGCAATTACCTGGTGCCCCAAACAAATACCGAATATGGGCAGGCACCCGATTAACTCCCTGGTCGTCGCGATGGTCGCGGGCACGTCCACCGGGTCCCCCGGCCCGTTGGAAATCAAAATTCCCTGGGGATTGAGCGAAATTATTTCGCGGGGAGGGGTTTTAGGCGGCACCACGACCACTGCGCAGTCTCTTTTCTGCAGATGGCGGATTATATTCAATTTCGAACCCAGGTCAATCAAGACTACCCGGGGGCCGTTTCCTTCTAAAACGTAAATTTCTTTGGTCGCCGCTTCGGGAACCAGTTCCTGGCCGGTCAGGTGAGGGGAGTTCCGGGCTTTTTCGACCAGTTTCTGCGGATCGGCCGCCAGCGTGCTGATTACGCCGCGCATGGTCCCAAAATTACGCAGATGACGGGTTAAGGCGCGCGTGTCCACACCGGAGAGACCGATCACCCCTTCCCGGGCCAAAAAGTCGGCC
>JBFMBG010000188.1:0-1554 GCA_040755215.1 Bacillota bacterium
GAGGAAATGTTAAAGCCCACGCGCATTTATGTAAAAACAATTTTGGGCCTGCGGCAAGAGTGTGAGCTAAAGGGGATTGCCCACATCACGGGCGGCGGTTTGACGGAAAATGTTCCGCGCATTCTGCCCGCCGGGACGGCCGCGCTTATCGAACGAAGTTCCTGGCCCGTCCCGCCGGTTTTTGTGCTGATCCAAAAAATTGGCCGGGTAACGGATAACGAGATGTTTAGAACCTTTAACATGGGCATTGGAATGATCCTGGTAGTTTCTTCCCAACAGGTGGATGATTGCCTGGCCTGGTTGACCAGCAAAGGGGAGAGAGCGTACCTGGTTGGAAAAGTGGTGGCCGGCGAGCGGGAAGTAATTTATACATGATCCGGTGAGGAGGGGAAAGATTGTCGCTTCTGCGCCTAGGGGTTCTTGCTTCGGGCCGCGGGTCTAATTTGCAGGCGATCATGGACGCCTGCCGGGAGGGAAAAATACCGGCGAAGGTGGCTGTTGTCATCAGCGACAACGAAAACGCTTTCGCTTTAACCCGCGCCCGCCAGGAAGAAATTCCCGCGATTCATGTTAACCCGAGAAATTTTCCCGGCAAGGAAGAATACGAACGGGCAATCGTTGCGACCTTAAGAGATTACCAGGTGGAACTGGTCTGTCTGGCGGGATATATGCGCCTGGTGGGGAAAACTATCCTGGAAGCCTATCCAAATAGAATATTAAATATTCATCCGGCCTTGCTGCCGGCCTTCCCCGGCTTGCACGGGCAAAAACAGGCCGTGGAGTACGGCGTCCGTTTCAGCGGGTGCACCGTGCATTTTGTAGACGAAGGGTGCGATACGGGTCCAATCATTCTCCAGGCGGTGGTGCCCGTTTACGCCACCGATACGGAAGAAACGCTGGCCGAGCGTATTTTGGAACAGGAGCACCGCATTTACCCCGAAGCGATCAGGCTTTTTGCCGAGGGGAAGTTAAGGATTGAAGGGCGCCGGGTGTTTATCGCGGATTAAAAAATAGGGGAGTTGGCCGAAAAGGAATTTTGAGGAAAGAAGGGAGATAATGGCACCGGTTAAGCGTGCCTTGATCAGTGTATCCGATAAAACGGGCGTTGGCGAATTTGCCCGCAGCTTGAGCGAACTGGGGGTGGAAATCATATCCACCGGCGGCACCGCCAAAGCATTGCGGGAAGCGGGCCTGCCGGTTACGTACATTTCAGACGTAACGGGTTTTCCGGAAATTTTAGACGGACGGGTAAAAACCCTGCACCCCCGGGTGCACGCAGGCATCCTCGCCTTGCGCGACGGCAGGCACTTAAGCCAGCTCAAAGAACACGGCATCGCGCCCATCGACCTGGTGGCGGTTAACCTCTACCCGTTTCGAGAAACCGTCGCCAGGGAAGACGTTACCCTGGAAGAGGCCATCGAAAACATCGATATCGGGGGGCCGGCCATGATCAGGGCGGCGGCCAAAAACTACCGGCACGTGCTGGTGGTGGTAAGCCCCAAGCATTACGGCAAGGTGCTGGAAGCTATCCGGGCCGGCCCGGTTGACGAAGAG
>JBFMBG010000189.1:0-1542 GCA_040755215.1 Bacillota bacterium
GCGGGCATTTTTCCCCCGGAAAATAAAAACCCCTGGCCGCGGCGGTTTCCGCCACCGCCCGGCGCAGCGCCGCCGGTTCGGCCAGCAGGCAACTTTCCGGCAGGTCCGCTTGGCGGATGTTGCCCATGTTTTCTAATGAAATGATTAGTTCAGGTTCGGCTGCCGGCGGATGCGCGGGGCCCACCGTATACCGCCCGGGTGCAAAGGGGACGCCCTCTTCTCCAGCCGTTTTGATTACTGCCGCTACCTCCGTAACGGAAGCCGGTTTGGCAATTATTTGCCCTTCCGCCACAAAAATTTTTTCCGGACCGATTTTTTCCGCCAGTTTTTTCCCAAATTGCTCAATTTTGTTTGTCATTTCCGCACTCCCTTCCGGTCCTTGTCTTCGTTCTGAAATCAACTTTTCGACTTTTTCAGTGCTGCGGTCAGCTTGGTAACGGTGGCCGGGGCGTCCCCGATGATGCCCAGGTCGGCCACCTGGAAAAGTTGCGCCTCCGGATCTTTGTTGATGGCGATGATGTACCCGGAGGTGATCATCCCCGCCAGGTGTTGGATTTTGCCGGATACCCCCGCGCCGATGTACACTTTCGGCGAAACCGTCTTACCGGTGAGGCCGACCTGCCGTTCGAAGGGCGCCCAGCCTGCCTCCACCGCGTCGCGGGTGGCGCCCAGACCGGCTTCCAAAAGCGCTGCCAGTTCTTCCAGCAGGCGGAAATTCTCCTTGCTTTCCATGCCTTTGCCGCCGACAACGACAATTTCGGCGTCTTCCAGGTTCGTCTTTTCGTCCTCCCGGCGGGCAAAATGGAGTATTTTTTCGGATGCGGATTCCGGGGAAAGGTCAAACGTCTTGGAAATTATCTCTCCCCGGCGCCCGGGGTCCCGCTCCGCCGGTTTAATGGTGCGGGGGCGGACCGTGGCCATTTGCGGTCTGGCAACCGGGGTTTTGATGGTGGCCAGCACATTGCCGCCGATGGCCGGGCGGGTTTGCAAAAGCAGGCCGTCCGCGGGATCAATGGCCAGCTCCGTACAATCGGCGGTCAGGCCGGTGCCCAGGCGGGCCGCCGCGATAGGGAGCAAAGTTCTGCCGGAGGTGGTGGCGGCGGCGATGACGATGGCGGGTTTTTCTTCGCGGATCAGCCGGACCAGGTGGCCGGCCAGCAGGTTGGCCGGGTATGGCGGCGGCCCGGCCGTCTTGACGGCCAGGACGCGGTCCGCACCGCGGTAAATGAGTTCGTCCAGTTCTTCGGGATCGGCTGCTTCGGGGCCTGCCCCCAGCACGGCGCAGCCCAGCGTCATCGGCCGCCGCCCGGCCAGCTTCCGGCCCCAGGCGAGCAGTTCAAAGGTAACCTGGTGGATTTTTTGGCCGCGTACCTCCGCCAGGACGAGCAGGGAATCACTGGTTTCCATTTCGACTTCTCCCTTGAAAATAGAATCCAGACCCCATCATTAGGCAGCAGACCTAACTTCTTCCAGAGTCACTTTATAGCCCAACTCTTCTAGTCGACGTACCAGCCGCCGCTCTAACTTCTTTTTATTTAGATT